>JAYTOT010000053.1:0-19156 GCA_043747645.1 Pseudomonadota bacterium
ACCAGACGCAACAAAACCTGTTGTATTTTTTGAATAAAATACAAAAACTAAGGCAAACTTAACATTTTTACGAAAGGGGACCTGAGAGGAATAAGACTATGTTTTTAACAGAGCAAAAAAAATGGAAATGCTGCAAGCTCATTTTAAATTGGGCATTGTTGATTTTTTGTTTTTACCAAGCAAATATTTTTGCACAAATGAACGAAATTGGTGAACGCCAAAAAGTAAGACGCCAAGAAGGTCTTTATTTTTCGGACTATCTGACTGCAAAAAATAAGAATTTCCATCAAGATTTATTGTACCGATTTTACACAAGTCAGAATTCAAAGCCCACTCCGCGCATTGAACCCTATTTTTATGGTCTTGGATTTACTGGTTTAGAAGTGACTATGAGCAACGATTTGGCGCAAAATAAAATTGTAAATAACGATGCTGTTAAAGGAACTGGTTACGGTGCTGCTGTTTATTTTAATAACTTTGTTGCCGGAGTTACGGGCTGGGCCATGCCTAATTTTGTGCTGGGAGTTGCCGGTGAGAGGCGCGAGGGAGTGAGCAACGAGAAATCGGATTTGCACTTGAGCTGGGCAGCAAGCGTAAGGTTTTTTGCACAAAATCAACAAGACACAGCATTTTTTACAAATTATCGAAACAGTCGGCGAAATTTATTCGGGCAAGATTTTCAGGAATGGGCCTGGGAAGTGAGTTCTAAAGTGTATTTATTTCCTAGTCTGGCTCTAGAGGGTGCAAGTTTAATTGCGCAAGATATTTTGCCAGGCAAAGCGTCTCAATTTGCAACTCACTCTGGATTTAGTCTGGGAGGGTTTTTAGAAATTCAAATGTTTCGTTTGGGCATGCGCCTAGAACGCGAGAATTTTAAAGAAACAAAAAGTGCAACGAGCCAAAATAGAATTGTAAACGACGAACGGCGCATGATTTATTTAGGAACATCGCTTTGATTTTTAAGTATGAAAGAATTCAATTGAATCTGTATTTAACAGTTTTTAACCTGGTGGCCATTTGAGTGAACGTCCGCCCAGCACATGGCAGTGTAAATACGAAACGGTTTGACCCCCATTGTCGCCATCATTCATCACCAAACGGTAACCAGATTTGTGAATATCCAGAATTTCGGCAACTTTTTTAGCACTTAAAAGCAAACGTCCTAAAATAAGTTCGTGGGATTCGGTGCACTCTGAAATCCGCGCTATTTTTATTTTGGGAATGACAAGTGCATGAACAGGAGCCTTGGGCTGAATATCGTGAAATGCAAAAGTGTGCTCGTCTTCGAAAATTTTATTGCACTTAATTTCGCCCGATAAAATGCGATCGAAAATTGTAATTTCTGCAGCATTGTTCATTATTTTTCGGCCTTAGCATTTACATAAATGCAGAATTGAGGGCCATTTTTAACTGCACCTAGCATGGCAGAAAACGGAGAAAATCCGAATTCTTCGTAAGTAAACCGGCCAACGCCTTCAAAAAATAGAACTCCTGCTTCTTGTTTTACTGCTGCAGCAATTTTACGAACTATTTTTTTACCGCGAATTGTGAGAGTGAGTTGCGCGCTCATGGGGTAAGTTTTTTTACCGAAAGTCATGTTTTCTTTTGAAACTTGTGTCACTTCTGCTTTAATTTCGGGGTAGTTTTTTGAATCTAGCTGATTTGCGTCGAGCATGTTTTCGGTAATTTTTTTGCGGTCGGAATCGGAGACATCTGAAAATGGTGATGGCAAACACTCTAAAGATGTGATTGTTTCTTCCCACTTTTGCTGCGCATTTTTATTGTCGACTTCGAGCTGCGCCGAAGGTGCAGTAAAAGTGAATTTGCTTTTAGCAAGCAAAGCTTCGTCAAATTCTATTTGTGTGGTGTAATTTTGAGCAGCGATAAGGTGGTTGTGCGCTAGTTTTGCAGCAATTCCAGCTTTGTTTGTAATTACAGCAAAGAGAGAATCTGATTCGCGTACTTTAAATTTAGTAGCATGAGCATTGGGCGACACAGTAAACCCCAAAGTGCAGCAAAATATTAACAAACTTTGCTTTATAATTGTTGTTTTTCTTGCTTGTATATTTAAACGAGGTTTTACAACCACTACGGTTGTATTTTTTATATGGTTCATGGTGATGGTCCCTCAATGTTGAAAATATTCTAAAGGAGCCCGTGGCCTTGGTCAAATGAACTGACCGAAAGGTTAGGTAAAAATAAAAACCAAGATGAGGAGCACGCCGAATACGATTCCAAACCACATAAGCCCCGAACCCGATTTTTCTTGACTGGCGCCGTGTTCCCCGGGGACCAATGGTGCTTCGGCATCGTTGTCGTGGGAATCTTCGTGGGATGAGGCACTTGATTCGTGTTCCGCCGGTTTAGATTCGTGTTCTGCGGGTTTAGCGGCATTCGCATCGGGTTCGGATGCGTGCTCGTCTGTTTTATGGGCATCTTTTGTTTTTGGTGCCGATTTGTTTTTTGATTTTTGAGGTGCATCCTGTTTAGCATGCCCATCGGAATCCATTTTAGGAGGCGGTGGAATGTAGTCTTCTTCGCCACCCGGTGGAGGTGCTTTTTCGGCGTGTGCATCTTGATTTGCAAATGTTTTTGGGCTCAAAAAAGTGACATTGCTTAAAGCTGTTACACTCAATAAAAGAGTCAAAAATGAAGTGTTTGCTTTTGTGAATTTAACAAAGCTGCGCATTTTTGTACGGTGCTCCATGTTTCTTTTTAATTTGTAGCCAATTGAATTAAAGTTTAACTTATTTTGAAGCCACAGGCCAAATTCTGGTGACAGTGTTTTCCCATGAATTTTGATCGCTGGCGTGGAGTCCTTGCACAGCTCTTAATAATAGCTGCGAATCGGGGTGCGCAATTTTTTCCGGCGCACATTCCGTGAATAATGTACAAAGTGGAATTTGAGTTTCGGAATGCCTTTCAAATATTTTTAACTCTGTGCGCACGAGTCCTTTAGAATTGTCGGATATAAGTTGTAAAAATTTTTGAAACTCGGCATCCGATTCTGTTTTTAAAGTAACAACTTTAATTTCGCGCAAAGTGGCATGAATAATATTCGATTCAATTCCATATGAAAAAGATCCGTACATATACCAAATGTCGCACACTAAATTGTTCTTGTCGTTCATTTTGAGCGTCCCATGCGGGAAACAGAGAGAATAAATCCAATTATGAGCGCAACTCCAGTAATGCCCATTAAGACTTTAAAAGATAACAATGAATTTAATTCGGCAGATTTTTGACCATACATAAGTAAGCTAATACTAAGTAACACAGCAGCAATAACAATGCTTGTGCTTAAGCTGCGACCTGCACGGTGCACTTCTTTTGAGAGTTGAGTGAGCTCGTCGGAATTTACCTTAAGGGTGAATTGTCCTGTTTGAAGGCGCTTAGAAAGTATGCGCAAAGTGAGCGGAAGCTCTTTTAATAGTGCTTGAGAATCGCGCAGGAGCAACAAAGAATCTTGTTCAAAAAACATCTTATTAACAAGGCTAGCTTGAGGCATTTTCTTGGCATAGTCCGTTGCTTCTTTGAGCACTTGAAAACTAGGATCCAGCGCTCTGCCAAACGATTCTAAGGCAATGAGGGCCCTAAAAAAGAGGACCAATTCGCGACTTACTGGGGCTCCTTTTGCAGCAGATATACGGGCAACTTGCATTAAAACTTTTCCAATTTGCAAATCTTTTACCGGCAGACTCATGGCAGCATCTACGCTATCGCGGATTTCCGTTTCTAGCGCACTGCGGTCTGCATCGTTATGTGCATCGGTGAGTTCGATAAAGAGTCGTGCAAATGTTTCCATGTCTTCGTTCATAAGTGCCAAAAACATAAAAGACATTGTGTTGCGCATTTCGCGCGTGAGCCTGGCAGTGAGGCCAAAATCGAGAATGGCAAGGCGTCCGTTTTCCATTAAAATAAAATTGCCAGGATGCAAATCGGCATGAAAAATACCGAATTTAAATGTCATGTCTAAAAATGCCTGAACACCAATGCGAACCAATTCGCCATGCTCGGGTGAGTGATTTAAATTGGTTAATTTAGTACCGTGAATAGCTTCCATACACAGCACGCGGCGGGTGCAAAATTCTCTAAAAATTTGGGGAATGTAAATTTTTTCGTGGCCTTCAAAAAAGACTCGCATGCGCTCGGTGCTTGTAGCCTCGCGAAAATAATCGAGTTCGGCATGCAGAGATTTTTTAAGTTCTTCAACAACCACTGTTGGTCGCAATAATTTAAGCTCTGGAATTGCACCTTCAAACATATGTGCAATTCCCATGAGAATCGATAAATCGGTACGAATGAGCGCTTCCATTTCGGGGCGTTGAATTTTTAGCACCACCAAGGCCCCATTGCGCAAGCGGGCTTCGTGTACTTGGCCAATGCTCGCAGCACCTATTGGTGTGCGCTCAATGTGTTCAAAATATTCGTTGTGTTTGCCTTGGAATTCAACGGCTAATATTTGCTCTAATGTGTCGTTCGAAAAAGGTTTTGCTCTGTCTTGGAGGCGTTTGAATTCTACGACGTAATTTCGAGGAAGGAGATCTTCTCGTGCCGCCAAAAGTTGGCCTAATTTAATAAAAGTAGGGCCCAATTCTTCAAAAGCCATGCGCAAGCGCCGAGCGCGGGTGAGTGATTGATTTTGAATGTCGCCTTTGATTTCGCCTTGCGACACATCAGTGGCTAAGAAATCGACCAATTCTGTTTTTTGAAGTTCTTTTTTAAAGCCATATCGCGCAAGAATATTTACGATTTGAGTCAGGCGACCCACATTTCGTATTTTTTGAGCGAGATTTGAAGCCATGCTAAATTTTGTCCCATTTTCAAAATTCCTACACAAGGAGCTTATCAAATGTGACAGAAATGGCGAATTACGATCCGATTACTTTTTGCACTGCGCCCAAGAGTTTTTCGGGCACAAAAGGCTTGACAATCCAGGCCATAATACCAATTTCTTTGCCCTGAACGGCAACTTCTTGGCTGGCTTCGGTGGTGAGCATAAAAATAGGAATGGCCTTTGTGGCAGCGTTCGTTTTTATGGCACGCGACATTTCAAGGCCGTTCATGTTGGGCATGTTGAGGTCAGAAATAACTAAATCGACGGTATTGGTTTCGAGTTGTTTAAGTCCTTGAACACCATCTTCAGCCTCAATAATATTGTAACCGCCTTTGGCGAGGGCAAATTTTGCAAGGTTACGCACAGTCATGGCGTCGTCTACAATGAGTATCGTTTTTGGCATGAGACAATTCCCCTTTAAAATTCCCAAGCATTTTGCGAGTCCTTCTCGCGGATGCAAAAAGATCCCACTTGGTATCGTCAGGGAACCTTGAGTCTTGAGGAAAATTTTGCATTTTTTTTACGGCTCAAAAGATTGTGAAAACAACAATGACTCCAGATTCCTATACGGATGCGATTTGTTTGTTGCTGCTTTTGGGCATTCAACCTCCGGAAAAAGCTGCATTAAAACTTGATTCAGGCGGTCGAGGGCTGCAACGCTACGGAGCGATTGGGAGTGAGTTTCTCGCAGTGCATTGTTTGTTGAGCCATGTTTACTTGTGGTGCTGGAATTTAATTTTGTGCCCCCTTTGTCTGTGGTCCATGATTTGTTGCGGGTTTTAACAAATCGAATTGCAAATTTTTTGAGAGAATCTGGGTTTTGAATCAATTGCAGAAAATTGTGTTCATAAGGGTCTTTAGGTGCTGCGGTATTACAAGATAAATTGTTTATATTGTTGCCTAATATATTTTGATAATAATTAAAATCAGCGTTTCGCTGTATGACAAATCGGTCTAATAAAGGCCCGCTCAATTTGCCTTGATAGCGTTTGAGGTCCGACGGTCTGCAGCGACACGGATTGAGGCGCGACAAAAAAAGCCCGCAGGGGCAGGGGTTAGTTGCGGCAACAAGTAAAAAATCGCACGGGTAAGAGACTGTTCCCGCTGCTCGGGCAATGTGAACTCTGCCTTCATCGAGGGGTTCGCGTAGCGCTTCGAGGGTGGGGCGTGAAAATTCTGCCAATTCGTCTAAAAATAAAACGCCCCTGTGCGAAAGTGTCACTTCGGAGGGTTTGAGGCCAGCACTACCAATAAGGGCAGCTGCAGGTGTGGAATGATGCGGCATACGAAACGGACGACCCTGAGGTGAGCGCGGGTGTTCGGCATAAATGAGCTGTAATTGTGCGATTTCCGCCGAAATAAGTGGCGGTAAAAGAGAGGGAATTAATTTTATGGCGTGACTTTTTCCAACTCCTGGCGAGCCAGCTAAAAGCAGAGGCAAGCGCCCTGCAACTGACGCCAAAATTGCAACTGCAACTCCAGGATTTTGAGCAAGTTCTTGCATGACCGCTTCGATTTGTTCAGTATTATTATTCTCAAATTCGGCCTGATTCAATTGAGTTTTTTGCTCATGAATGCGATTCATTTCGCTGATTTTAGTTTGATGATTTTGACTGGCGGCAATAGGTTCGCGAGTAAATGCAAGCCAATTTTTTAAACTGTCAAACGAATGGGTCGCTTCTGGAGATGAGTCATGATTTAATGGAGCGGTTTTTAATACGCAATTATTGTTTGTGGCAAGCTGCATGACTGCGTGATTTAAATGTGAAGGCAGGGGGCGCAATGCACCAGAAAGTGTGAGTTCGCCCAAAAACAGCTCGGAAAGAGTTGGAATTTCTGATTTTTTGTCTATGGCGCGCATGACTCCTACGGCAACAGCGAAATCGAGTAACCCTGCGGACAATCGCGATAGTTTAATGCGCTCTGGGGGTGAAAAACTCACTGTGATGCGCCTAGCAGGGAGTTCTTTTTGCACCGACTCCAGCGCCGCACGAACGCGCTCCCGCATGTCGCGCGCAGCATCCTGTGGCAGACCTATGAGTGCGAGGCCACTAAACGATCGGCCTAACGCGACTTCGATTTCTACAATTTCAAGTTCGACGCCCACCAGAATTGCCGAAAAAACACGATTCATTTTGAGTCCCCTAAGGTAATGAACCCAAGCCTAACCCCAAAAATTCATCGAAAAGCAAAAGATGATGACAACTGAACAAGTGTCCAGATTTTGTTACTTTTTTGGAGCCTCATTTTTCTGCTCAGAAATTTAAAGTAATTAAAATACAAATTAAATTGATGGTTTTAAAAAAAAACATCAATTTAATTTGTATTTTACCGATACTTATTTTTGAAGTGCAGAACGGTTTTGCAAGATGCGAAACCTGTCAAACTCAAGGAGGACGTTTCATGTTAGGATACGAACCTGTGATTTCTGGAATAATTATCTCATCAATAGTGGGTTTTTTATTAGTGCAAATGGCGCTATTAAAGAGGTCTGAAAGAAGACTTTTTGAAAGTATTCAGAAAGATTTGAACAGTTTAAAGCCCTTGACTCTTGCAAAAAGGGGGCAGTTGAATGCCTCAATGCACCGGCACGGGGTTCATAGGGGAATAAACAGTCGCGACGATATTCTGTAAAATCAACTTGCTTTGTTGAACGGTTTCTTGTCGTTTGCATCATCTAAATAAGTAGAATCTGTAGGGCTTGCCACCGTAACAACGCCATCTTCAAAACTTTGCAGTCGTTCGTCCAGGCCATCGAGCCCTTGCGCTTTCGAGTCCAAGGAGCCGTGTCTGCTATGAAGCGTCTGGGCAAGAGCATTGAGGTTTGAAACCAGAGATTTAAAATCGTCTTTTTCCCGGACGTGAATGCGAACTGCATAGTTTCCGCGAGATAATTCAGATACAAATCGCAAAATACTTACCATCGGTCCGTACATTTTGTGAGTGCGGCGGATGACCACAAACATCATGGTTATTATTAACCCCAGTAGTGCAACGCCTACAAAGATTGAATTGCGAATAAATATATCGTTGCGAATGAGAGCCTCTTTTTCGGCAACTTGAAAAAGGTCAAACACTTGCTCATATTGTTCGTAAAATGCGCGGCCGTAAAGCCAGCCCAATAAAGTAACAAAACAGAGGCATACTGTAACAACATGTAACCCAAAACGAATTTGTTTGAATGGTTCAACCAAATAAGCTTTAAAGCTGCGCCGCTTTGACCTCATGACACCCCCAAAAAACCATTCCATGACAGATACATTGAGCGTATCGGACTTGGAGGAAAAAAGGTGCAGGTCGCAGCGGCAAAAAATTGCTTCTCCAATAAAAATTTTGGCAATGGTAAAATTGAGAGTCAGAGAACTTGAAAACCTCTAGTTATTTCAAGTTTCTCATTCACCGCCTGTGCGACATTGGTCGGGTGCGACGAGCACTTGTTTTGCATCGTCAATTTTGAAAGTACCAATGCCGGGGTTAACCATAGTGATGTCTAAAAGCGTGTCTTTGGCAAAAACAAACGAGAGCTCTGATGGCATATGAGAGGTTTCGCCGCTATAAATAAGCACATCGGTGCTGCCATTTGCTTTTAAAGTGCGAATTGTCACGGTATGATTGTCGCTAGCATGTTTGCTCAATATTGTGTGAATATTTTGCGTTTTGAGACTCTTAATTAAATGAGATTTTGTATTGACCTGAATTGCTCCTTCAAAGCACATCACGACGTCGTTGTAGTCGTAATCGGCATTTTGCTTTTCGGTGAGGTCTTCAAAATTAATGCCGACTTTTTCTACCTGAAACACAGTGCCTGGAGTGGGTGTTACTACTGGTGTTGCAACGGGAGATGGTGCGGGCACTGGAGAGGCAGTAGGAATTGGAGTTGGCATTGCCGTAGGAACTGGCGTTGGCATTGCAGTAGGAACGGGGGGTGGCATTGCTGTAGGAATAGGCATTGCTGTAGGGCTTGGCGCAGGTGTGGCGCCTTTTTCTGGTTTTCCATCATGGCCTGAACCTGGACTTGTTGCACTGCCAGAAGAACTTCCGGGAGTGGTTGCAGAGCCACCGGAACCCGGAACCGTCGCGCTACCTGCCGATGCTGCACCGCCAGCAGAGCTTCCACCAGAATGGCTTGAGTCTTTGTCCGCTGAATCAGTCGATTTTGATTTATTGACTATGAGTTCGCCAGAAGTTCTGTCGGCGTTGAGGTCTTCGCCGGCTCCATTTGATCCGGAACCGCCCGATTCTTTGACAGTCTTGCTTGAGCTAGAGGTATCGGTGGCAGTGATTTGGGAGCTACCCGGGGCATCGGATTTGCCTGCACCGCTTCGAGCATTCATGGCATCGATTTCTGGGCTGCGCGCCTGCGCATCAGACGACTTTAATGTTGTAGAATCGCCTCTTTTGACATCCACTAAAGTGGATTCTTGACCGCATCCCACGACAACTGCAAAAGCACTCAAAGCAAAAAGCGCATGATTGGCTTTCTTCACGACGTGTCCCTCCTCTAATTGAGACGTCTTTAAAACTTCAGAGAAATGGCAAGACCATTTTCCTCTAAAAATTACGTCGGAGCTTTTTACAGGAAATAAAGAAATCTGGAATAACATTATTATTCCAGGTGTTTAGATTGTGTCGAACGACAGTGCATTGTTGAATGGCGCAAAGAAACTTATGGATTGCCTTCGGGGCTGGCGCTTTCGGGCAGAGCAACTTGCGATTCTTGGTGAACAGCGTGAGCATTGCCCAATTCACGTTGAGCACGCTTTTGAGCTTCTTCTTCTGCTTCAGAAGCAAAACGAGAAGCGAGGTTGGGCTGAACACGGCATAGGGATTCGAACGTGTCTTGTTTGATTGCCACAACCAGACGTTTGAAAAGCTCGAATGCTTCGGCCTTATATTCCTGCAACGGGTCTTTTTGGCCATAACCGCGCAGTCCAATGCCGTCGCGCAGATGGTCGAGTGATAAAAGGTGATCTTTCCAATATTGATCGACTGTTTGCAGCATTATCCAGCGTTCGATTTCTCGCATTTGTTCATCACCAAAAAGTTCTTCTTTGACAGCGTATGATTTGAAGAGTTTTTCGTTGATGAGTTCATGGAATTCGAGGCGGGTGAGTTCAGATTTTTTCCGATCATCTGCGCTAAAATTTATAACCGTATTTAAGCGCGTAAAAAGAGCACGCTCTAGTTTTGACCATTCGATAGTGAGCATTTCGGATGGCAATCCGCTTGGTGGCAAAAATTGGTCGCAAATAATAACTGCAACATCGCGCACTGCATCGGGAATAAGGAGGTCTTTAACGTTTTCTTTGCGCAATATACGCATGCGTGCCGCGTAAACTGTGTTACGTTGTTTGTTTAATACGTCGTCGTATTCAAGCAAATGCTTACGAATATCGTAATTAAATCCTTCAACGCGTTTTTGCACCTGACCAATAACTCTCGTGAGGCGCGGGTCTGCAATGGCTTCGTCGCCCACAAAACGTTCCATAATAAATTGGTTGGCTTTGTTGTTGAAGCGCTTCATGAGGTCGTCTTCCCAAGAAAGAAAGAATCGACTTTCGCCCGGGTCGCCTTGGCGCCCAGACCGGCCGCGCAATTGGTTGTCGATGCGCCGGCTTTCGTGGCGTTCTGTACCAATAACGAACAATCCGCCAACAGCGGCAACGCCTTCTCCTAAAATAATGTCCGTGCCGCGGCCTGCCATATTTGTCGAAATAGTCACGCGGCCTTTTTGGCCAGCTTCGGCAATAATTTGTGCTTCTTGCTCATGATGCTTAGCATTTAAAACTTTGTGAGGAATGTTTTTCTGATTTAAAAGTTCCGACAAGAGTTCGCTTTTTTCTACGCTTACGGTACCAACCAATACGGGTTGCCCTTTGGCGAAAGCTTTTTCAATTTCTTCAACCACAGCATTAAATTTAGGCGCCTGGCGCAAAAATAATACGTCGTCTTGGTCTTTACGTACCATGGGGCGGTTGGTTGGAATAACCACGACTTCGAGGCTGTAAGTTTTGTGAAACTCCACGGCTTCTGTGTCGGCAGTACCAGTCATGCCTGCTAATTTGCCGTACATACGGAAGAAATTTTGCAGAGTAACTGTTGCAAGAGTTTGGTTTTCTTGTTGAATTTCGACGTTTTCTTTGGCTTCAAGAGCCTGGTGAAGCCCGTCGGAATAGCGCCGACCGTGCATTAATCGACCTGTGAATTCGTCTACGATGATCACTTGGCCTTCGCGCACAATATAATGGTCGTCTTTTCTGAAAAGCATTTGAGCTTTGAGAGCCTGGTTGATGGAATGCACTAATTCCATGTGTTCAGGGTTGTACAAGTTATCGACTTTAAGCCGATTTTCGATTTTTTGAATGCCTTCTTCGGTAAGGGCACAGGAGCGGGCTTTTTCGTCGGTGGTGTAATCGATGTCTTTGCGCAAACCACGCACAGCATCGTGGGCCATGAGATATTTGTCGCCAGTTTGGTCCGAAGGGCCACTAATAATAAGAGGAGTGCGGGCTTCATCAATTAAAATGGAATCGACTTCGTCGACTATGGCAAATTGATGCCCCCGTTGACCGAAGTCTTCGAGGCGCACCTTCATGTTGTCACGTAAATAGTCGAATCCAAATTCGTTGTTTGTGCCATAAGTAACATCGGCGGCGTATGCGGTTTTGCGTTGTTCATCAGAGATACCGCTGATAACGCAGCCTACAGAGAGGCCTAAGAAATTATAGACAGCGCCCATTTCTTTCGATTGGGTGGTGGCCAAATATTCGTTCACAGTAACTACGTGCACGCCTTTGTCTGCAATGGCGTTTAAGTAAACAGGAGCTGCAGCGGTGAGAGTTTTACCTTCACCCGTACGCATTTCGGCAATTTTGCCTTCGTGCAATACAATTCCGCCAATAAGTTGCACGTCGAAAAGTCGTTTGCCTAAAACGCGCTTTGAAGCTTCTCTGGCAACAGCAAAAGCTTCGGCCAGCATTGAATCTAGCGTTTCGCCTTTGGCATAACGTTCTCTAAATTCAGCGGTTTTGCCAGTGAGGGCTGCATCGGAAAGGGTCGAGACAACAGATTCCATTTCGTTAATGCGGCTTAAAAGGGGTGCGATGCGTCGCAGTTCGCGGTCATTTTTGGTACCAAAAAGTTTCTTGAGAATGTCGAGCATAATTTGGAGCTTCCCCTTGTGCCAAGCAACACTGGAATTGAAAAATCAGTCCAATCCAGTAGCACACCTTTGCAGTTAACGCCAAATCAACACAGGTCTGATGCCGATCAGGATTCAAGTTGTTTCAAAAAGCACCCGAAGAGTGCCTACATTGGATGCAGAAGCATTATTAGAGGAGAGTTTCATGGGGATTTCTGTCAAGCCCACTTTGGTTACGGCATGGGAAGACGAAATGTTCGAGGATTTGGCAATTGAGGTCGATTGCGACACTCAAATGAGCGATGGTTCGCATTTAAATGCGGACGGAATTCCGTTGGCACATTTGCGCGGTTTTATGGACAGTCTCACACGAATTGGTGGCGAAGTGTGCCGCTTGCGTGCCGAAGTGGACGGACTTTTGGAACAAAACGGCACTCTTTTGCAGTCGTTTCAGAGACTTAAAGATGTTATGGCCGAAAAAGGTTCCCTCGATATGGACGATTTCGAACTCGCTTGCGATGTTTTAGGGCAAAGTAATCTCGACGATTTTAGAACCGTTGCCTCCAAGAAAATTGCAAACTAAAAGCTTGTGTCACTTTAAAATATGTGATTTGTCTTAATTCTGAAGAGCCTTTTTGGTTCAAATCTGT
Organism: Pseudomonadota bacterium; assembly: GCA_043747645.1. GTDB lineage: Bacteria > Bdellovibrionota_B > Oligoflexia > Silvanigrellales > Silvanigrellaceae > JAYTOT01. The sequence continues at coordinate 12,629 of JAYTOT010000053.1, forward strand.
AAAGATAATTCAGAATGAGGAGATTTTATGCGTTTTTTTAAATCTTTGGCTGCGGTTACTTGTTTGAGTCTTTTTTCTGCTTGTGGCGTTCAATCTGACAATAATTCACAAAGCGAAGTGAGCAACTGGAAAAATAATTTAGGCCGTGACTGTAAGGCTGAAATTACTAAAGGATCGCTTAAAATTCGTTACATTTTGGTGACTCTCGCGAACTTTAATTCTTTGGATATTCTAGTCTGGCCAAAAAACGAAAATTGGTCACGGTTTAATCCTAATAGTAAAATTCAATCCGTGTATATGAACAAAACGTCAGAAAATTCTTGGTCAGGTGTTACAAATACTAATTCGTCGGTTGTGTTATCATTTAGCGATGCTGACGATGCATTTTTCGTTGAACATGCAAATCAAACGACTCGTTTAACGTGCATTTTTTAAGAATTTAATTTGCTTTCAATTCAGAAATTCTAAAATTTTATTTTCAATATTTTGTTTGGTTTCACCTTCAGATAAATTTTTCTGAAGGTGATTTTGCTGATGCGTAAATACAATTTTCGCGGGTTTCCCGTTTATCACAAATATGTTTTGAGCCGTTTTAAGAGATTCTTGAATGTCATGCGTGACCAAAAGTGCAGCAACATTTGCAAGCTTGACATATTGCACAAGCCATTCTTGCATTAAATACCGTGTTACTGCGTCAAGTGCAGCAAAGGGTTCATCTAATAAAATACAATGAGAATTTGTGGCAATGGCTCGCGCAAAAGATACTCTTGCCGCCTGTCCCAACGAAAGAGTTTCTGGATAGCTATCGATGTGTGTTTGCAATTGAATTGTATTTAATAATTCAAGTGTTTTTTTTCTGTTTAAAGCTGGGTTTGCTGGATTCATAGCTAATTCAATGTTTTGCCCCACAGTTTTCCAAGGCAATAGGTGCGGTATTTGAGGAACAATGCTAAAAAGAGTTTGTTTTAACGTCCAACTCATCAATGACGCTTTAGTATTTTGGAAACCTATAAATCCGCTTGCTCCGGTTTCTATTCCCATTAAAATTCGGAGCAATGTGCTTTTACCGACCCCCGAAGGCCCCAATATTGCAGTAATTTGGCCGGGAATAAGTTGTATGCTCATATTGTCTAAAAGAGGTTCTTTGTTCAAATAAGAATAGCTCAGTGAGTCTATTTTAACTGTGTCATTCATTTTAAAAATGTGCTCATTTTAATTTAGGTTATTTATTGTCGATATTTTGTGATTTTTTTTCAATAAATAAGTTTGTAAAAAGAGACTTCACTGGCAAAGGCTCTGCAATGAGTTTTTGATTTTGGACCCATTTTAAATTGCGCTCAAAGGCTTGCTCGTTTTGCCACCCCCAGTAAGGCGCTCCTTTTGAAAATTCTGGAGCTAAAAATTTAGCAGATTCGTAAACCAATTTAGAATCTAATTCTGGCACCTGTTTTAAAAGGTGTTCTGCAGCAATTGTGGGGTTTTTAATTGCATTTTCGTAACCCACTCGGGTTGCGGCCAAAAATTTTCTAATCAGTTCGGGGTTTTCTTTTATTATTTTTTCCGATGTTACTAAAAGTGGTGATGGATGGTCGAATGCGGGGTCTAGCGCATCGAGGCATAAAGTTTCAAATTGCACACCGGCAAGCTTAGCATGAATGCCGTCCCAGCCTTTGTATATCCACATAAAATCGGCATTTTTTGGTGTCGAAGTTAAAAAATCAGAAATTCCAGTTGTGACTATTTTTATTTTTTCAAACTTTAAACCTTGTTTGTTCATTAAAAATTTTAGGGTTTGTTCTTCTTCTGGTGAGCCCCAACCGCCGTATCGTTTGTTTTCCCAGTCTTTCATGGTTTTAATATTGGAGTCTTTTCGCCATGCAAAACAAGAAGTATTGTGTTGAATAATTGCCGCTACAGAAACCACAGGCATGCCTGCAGCACGGGCTCGTATGAGGTCAGACAAAAAACTAACCCCAAATTGTACTTTTCCAGATGCAATAAGCTGCATGGCAGTTGTTTGATTGGGTTGAATAATAGATAAATCGATTCCGGCTTTAGCGTATTCTCCAGTTTGTTTCGAATCGTAAACGCCAATATGATTGGTATTGGGAGTCCAATCTAAAGCAAAAGAAACTTTTTGCAGATCATTTTTTGCGCTGGCAAAAGAATTAAAACAAGAACCGGAGAAAAAGACAGCTGTCGATATCAATAGTGTGCGGGTGAGAAACATAGTAAAACCTTTCGTCAGAATTTCTTTTCAAAATTTATTAACGCAATTTTTGAGACCAAAAAACAACTTTATTTTTGATAAAATCAACCAAAGAAACCGAAGTGAGTGTTACAATAACTATTAAAATTGATGCTGCAATGACTTTGTCGGCTCTGTACGAGCTTTGTGCTCGCGTTAAATAAACACCCAAACCCGATTCCGACCCCATAAATTCGGCAAGGACGCAACTCACAAAGGCGTAAGAAACGGAAATGCGTAAGCCGGCAAAAAAATCGGGCGCTGCTGCTGGTAAGTAGACATGTAAAAGAGCTCTGTGCCAAGGAAGCTTTAACATTGTCACAAGCAATTCATACTCAATTTTTGCTGCAGTAAGACCTTTTTCGAGCACAAGTGCAATTGGGAAAGCACAACTTAAGGTAACAAGAACTATTTTGGGGAGGATTCCGAGCCCGAGCCAAAGTAACAAGAGTGGTGCAAAAACGAGGTAAGGCACACTTTGCGAAAGAATTAAAAATGGTTCAATTATCGTTCGAATTGTTGGAGAAATAAACAATATTAAAGAAGTTAAAAACCCTATAATAATGGAGCACAATAATCCTAGTATCCATTCAGAAAAAGTGGACACAGACTGCATTAAGATTTGATTGCGGTCTGAGACGAGTGTTTGCAACACTTGCAGGGGTGAAGGAAGCAAATAGGGAGGTGGCGCAAAATAATTGACCGCCCACTGCCACAACAATGATGTGCAAATTATTGCAAAAAACAATGAAACCCAGCGTTTGGAGCAATAGGTCGGCATTCTGACTCCAGACTGCAGAAAGGGGAGCATCTTAGTTTCCCAACATGGCAGAAAATACTTGAACTGGCAGCCAGGGGAACGCAATATTTTTGTTCAATCCCCCGAGGAGCTGCACAAGTGCATAAACTGCGAGGAATTTGAAATGCTTAGACTTAAAAAAAGTGCGATTTTTATTGTTGCTCTTGGGGGCCTCCAGTTTTGCAATGGCTTGGCAATTGATTTTAAGATTGATTTGCCTCCAAATGCAGGACGAACTGGTGAAGTTAGTAAAAAAAACAAAATGCCCGTTGTTGAAAAGCTGAAGGAAATAGATGACGCAAATGAAGTAGATCCTTGGCTCAAACAAGAACAAGATCAAAAAAATATTGAAGAAAATATTAACGCGGCCGACTTGGATTTAGGATCAAAAAATATACCCTTGCAAGATGCAATTCCTCAAATGCCTGAAGAACTCAATTCGCAATCAAATTTACCCAATGACCTATCCATTCAGTCGCCATTGACGCAAAAATCGGCATTGAGCACATTAGGCGGCGCATTTCCGACTCCGCAATGCTTAAAACAAAATGTTACTTTTTGGGAGCGAATTTACCGCGAAACTGAATTGAATAATGGTCTCATTCACGACCGCGAAGATTTAGGAATTGTTTATGGAAATGTTCGTTTGCCTGCAAATGGCGCTGCACGTGCAGAGGCCATGCGTGCCTTTAAAGCTTATTATCAAGAACAATTGAATGAAATGGCATCGACTCCAAAAAACCAATGGGGCAGAGATGCGAAAGAAATTGCACGAGTGTTTGCTCCCAAAGATTTAACACCCGAGAGATTAAGACGTGCTGCAGATAACTTGCGCATTCAAACAGGGCTGCGAGAACGATTTGAAGCTGGGGTTCAGCGATCTATTAATTACTTACCTACTGTTCATCGCATTGTATTGCAACAAAATTTGCCAGCGGACATTGTCAATTTACCTCATGTTGAAAGCAGCTACACGCCCCATGCTTATTCTAAAGTTGGTGCTTCGGGCCTTTGGCAAATCATGCCCAATACCATGCGCGCTCTTTTAGGGCCAAGCGCCGTGCGCAGACGCAACGAAATAGATTTATCGACACTGGCCGCAGCTAAATTGCTCCGCCAAAATTTTCAAGCAACGCAAAGTTGGCCTTTGGCGCTCACTGCATATAATCATGGTCTCAATGGAGTGTTGCGAGCCGTAAAGCAAACGGGTAGCCGAGATTTGTGCGAAATCATAGAAAAGTACAACTCTAAATCGTTTCGGTTTGCTTCGAGCAATTTTTATGCGCAATTTTTAGCTGCCCGCAATGTGGCTATGGAGCGTTACACTCAACTGTCTAAAAACCGCGGACCGGCGCGAATTTTGCGACCTGTTTTAGCGAGTATCAATAAAGGTCGCACATGAATTTAAATGAAATCTTGTTACGTTCTCGCATTAAAGTGAGTCAATCGGTCCCAAATGAAGATAGAGATACAATTAAAATTTCGGTGTTTTTAGAGTCCGAAATCCCTCATTTGCCAACACAATTCGACGAATTTAAAAAATGGGCTGGTTCTCAGTTCAAAGCCAAAGCGCTTTTTTTTGTTCCTCCCAACACAAATTCTGCCGCCGGCGCTGCAGCTTCCGCTGCTGCTGAAAATAATGAATTGATTTATTTCCTGCCCGCCGAAGGGGCACGCGGGTTAGCTGGGGCTCACGCAGGTAAAGCGCACAAAGCCAGTGCGCTGGGAGCGCAGCTTGCGGCAGCTATTTTAAATGCCACATCTTTAAAAGGAAAAAAAATTGCACTAGTCCTTTCGGCTGAGAGTCTCGCAAAAATACGAAGTGCAGAAGGCTATTTTTTAGTAGGAATGACGCAACGTTCGCTACAAAATAAGTTGCATTTTGAAAATCATAAATCGAATGCAGAAAAATTGGAAAGTGCCGTAACTTGTTTTGTAAACACCGACCAATTTAGCCTTCAGCAAATCAATTTTGCCGAGGCACTTTCAGACTCCATGACCCTCACTCGAAGTTTGGTAAATGCTCCGCCAAATATGTTGAATCCTGAATTTTACGAACAGGTCATACGTCAAAAAATTCAACAAGAGTGCGATTTAAGCGGAAACAAAGCCTTTGTTAAAATGGAAGTCATAGACTCGGCGCAATTGAAAAAAGATGGTTGCGGGCTGATTTGCGCAGTGGGGCAGGGGTCTGATATTCCTCCTCGTATTTTAAAATTAACATATAATAGTGTTGATAATAAAAGCGAAAAAAATCAAAAAAATATAAAACACGTGGCCCTTGTGGGCAAGGGTGTTACCTTCGACACTGGCGGGCTCGATATTAAGGGTTCGTCGTTTATGCGTAATATGAAAAAAGATATGGGTGGCAGTGCTGCTGCTGCAGGGGTATTTTTTGCTGCGGCTCGTTTGCAAATTCCGCTCAAAATCACTTGTTACCTTGCTCTGGCAGAAAATATGATATCAGGTGCAGCTATGCGGCCTGGCGATGTATACTGCGCACGCAACGGATTATCGGTTGAAATAGACAATACTGACGCCGAAGGGCGATTGGTATTAGCCGATGCGCTCTGCTACGCGCAAGACGAAAAACCCGATTGGACCATCGACTTAGCCACGCTTACGGGAGCAGCACGAGTGGCTTTGGGTCCATGGGTCGATGGGTTGTTTGGCAATAATTGTAAATTAAATGATTTAATCAAAGAGTCATCGGCTGAAACCGGCGATTGGGTTTGGCAATTACCTCTTGTAGACGACTACGAACCCATGTTCGATTCTAGTGTCGCCCATATGACTAATAGTGCGGTTGGGGGCCATGCTGGCGCAATAACAGCTGCATTATTCTTAAGAAAATTTGCCGAACAAATGCCCTGGACCCACATCGATACCTATATGTGGACCGATAAACCGCAGGATTTGGTTGCCGAGCCAGGTGGTACAGGTAAATGTGTGCGCTTAATTGTGCATGCTTTAAGTCAATTCGCAAAACAAGAAAATTAATGTGGCTGTGCTTCATAGTTCTTGCAATTGATTAATTTGGTTGGTAAGCATTGTTCATGTGGTTTTAGATATGGCTAAAGGGGTTATTATACTTCATGCGGCCAGAAGCTGGGATTCTTTGAAAATCTGAAAATTTAATGTGAGCAAAGTCGAAAGTTCAGCTCTAACCTCAATGCTCACATTGGTTTGCCGTAAACAATTGACTACCGAACTCTTAAACGCCTTAAAGTCTGGATGATACTTTGAATTTAAGCAGTTTTTTTTCACGTATTTCAAGTATCTTTCAATCAAATTTAAATTGGGAGAATAAGAAGGAAGAAAAACTAGCTCTATTCCAAGCCGCTTTGCTCTCTTTAACACCAAGTCGCACCTCTGATATTTGGCATTATCTAAAACTATAGAAATCCTTCCGACGCCGCATTTATACCGCAGTTTATGTAGTATTTTACAAATTGTTTTTGAGTTTACGATGTCTTCATTT
>JAYTOT010000054.1:0-1047 GCA_043747645.1 Pseudomonadota bacterium
TGTGAGCATCTTGAGCGCTCTGGGTTTACAGTAGCGCCACTGAATGAAATTCCTCTGGCACATTTCTCTTAATCTAGGGAAAAAGCGAAAGAAATGGCCAATTCAACTTTGCAGTGACTGTCAGAGCGCTCAAGATGCTCACAAACTTGTCTACTCATGGATAAGAATCGAAATAAAATGCGCATCATTTCAAGACTGAATGCTGTGTTGTGGTACTCCAGCATCATTTATAAAACCCCGCAATCTAGCGGCATTGATTACGCGGGAGTCTTCAGGGCTCTTACTTCGCTCGAAATTTGCAAGAGTGCTTGTTATTTCAGAACATCTTTTTATAGAGCTTACAGCAATCACAGAGAAAAATCTATCAATACCTATTGCATGAAAATTTACGTAGCCTTGGACAAGTATGTATACCAGCTTCTCAAAAAGTTTGATAGCGATTGACCGCAGGCATCACAAAATAAGCAGATATTATTTTTTCAACATTTTGACGGTGAAAATAGTTTGGAAAGACCTGGCTTCCCGCGATCGCCTGAAGCCGAAATGAGTGATCCCCTGTCTTTTCATGCAAGTTGGAGAGAGTTTCAGCTGTCAGAATATCTCTACCTGCTGTAGAAGTTTCTCTCGATGGCTCGGAGTCGCCAAAATGATCCGTTTTTCGGAGTCTTGGAGATGCAAGATTTCTCAAGCGTTGGTGATTTCCAAAAATACAGATAGCGGCAACAGCTGCTTTGAATAACACTCTGGGTTGCTCCCGATTTGATTTTCGTCGTTGAGCTGTCAGAAATTTGATATCGTGCCTCAAAGTGATTGGTATGTGATATGTCTGGGTTTACAGATTGGGAGATTGGGTAATCATTTGGGTCGCAGAAGTAGGCGCAACGGTTGAGAAAAAATGATTTGTGCGAACACAATTTCGTGTTCGTTTTTTTTGTTTTTCTGTGCGCGAGACGTACTGCAGTACGGTTTTTGTCTCAGAAACCGGTTAATTCATTCGTTAGCTTTTACGAATGAATTAACCGGAGTGTTTAATGGCACATTTTTATT
>JAYTOT010000055.1:0-2041 GCA_043747645.1 Pseudomonadota bacterium
ACTTTTCTCAAAATTTGAAATTCTCACATCCCAAACCACTCCAAAAACCGCCTCCCATAATCGCATTCACTCTTTCTAAACCACATTCAACCGCCTCAAATCCCAGTACGTTGGTGTCTTTTAAACCACCCTAAAACCATTTTGTTGCATTTACCCAATTGTTCTTGTAACAAGTGCTCTGGCGTGTATTTAACCATTGAGATAGTTTTAAACCATGAAGTTCAAAGTGCATTTTGTCGACGATTTGAGCGCAATTCTCTTCAACGTAAAGCGGAGTCTTGAAACCAGTGCGCTCACTTGTCCTTTGTTAGGTGACGTGCATTTTGAAGTGGACACATTTGAATCTGTAGATTTATTTTTTGAGCACCTGAGCAGTTCACCAACGGCACCCCATTTGGCTTTGCTCGATATTTGTATGCACGACAACGAGAGCGCAGGCCTTTTGTTGACTCAAAAAGTGCGCCAACAATTCCCGCAAACTGTAATTGTGATGTATTCAAAAATCACAGATATTGAAGTGGTTTTGCAATATGTGCGCGAGGGTGCCGATGAATTTATTTCCAAAGAAAAATCGACCGAAAATTTAGCGCAAGAACTGATAAACGTTTACCACGTTGGCCTTCAAAAGCGCCAAAGCGCATTAGCATTGCTCCCAGATGTGTCTGGTGCGCCGGAACGTTTTGTGGGTGCCACCATGCAGCAAATTTCTGCCCGCGCTGCGCAAATTCTAAAAAAACCAGTGCGCAGCATTTATGTTTATGGCGAAACTGGCACCGGCAAAGAAGTTGTTGCCGATATTATTCAAGACTTACTGCCAGCCCATATGCCTTTTGTACGAATCAATTGCGGAGCGCTTTCGCAATCGGTATTAGAGAGTCAGCTTTTTGGCCATAAAAAAGGCGCCTTTACGGGTGCCGATGCGCATCAGGTTGGGCTTTTAGAGTCGGCATCCGGTGGTTGGTTATTTTTAGACGAAGTTGCCCTACTCTCCGAAACGGCCCAAAAAGCATTATTAAGGGCCATAGAAAATCAGGAAGTCACCCGACTGGGCGAAACTAAAACGCGAAAAATTGACGTCAAAATACTTTCTGCCACCAACGAAAACCTACAGCAAAAGGTTGAAGCACAATTGTTTAGGCGCGACTTGTGGCAGCGGCTGTGCGAAGTGCGATTCGAATTGTTACCCTTGCGAAAAAGACCGCACGAAATTCCCGATTTTATAAAATTCTTTGCTGCCACCATGGAATGCGGCCCTTATGCCGTGAGCCACGCTGCCATTGAGGTGCTCAAAAAATACAATTGGAAGCAAGGAAACATTAGAGAGCTGCGCAATTGCTTGCGAGCCATGACTGAGAATTCTAAATTTCAAAACCTTATTCCGGCAAACATTCCAAATTTTGTTTTTGCAGACGATACTAAAATGTTTCCAAAAAATCTGGGGCGCGAAAATAAAGATACCCTGAATATCAATTTGGCGGTGAATACTGTTGATAAAATATCGCTGCACGAACTCGAAGAAAATTTATTTGTTCAAGCTGTAGTAGAGGTCATTCGAAAATACAAACCAAAATCGTTGCGCGCCTTAGAGAGCCGGTTCGATATTTCGCGACTGACACTCACTAAAAAATTGCGAAATGCTTTAGCAAACGGAAAACTCAACAAAGCAAAAATTTCTGACCATATTTTATATGCCTTAAGTGGAGAATAAATGAGCACGACAGAAACTCAAACACATCTCGATTCAGCTGAAGTTAAAAAAATTAGGCACAATTTGACAAATATTGCCTTGGCTCTTGACTGCAGCATTGTGAATTTTGATAAAAAATATGTCACTCCCGACGAGTTTCGTGATCATGTGGCTGAAATTTTAGACTTGGTGAATCGAACAGCTGAACTCGTGAAGAAAAAATGATTCTTAGATCAATGGCTGGGAATGAAACGTAATGAAGTAGTTAATAGCCGCATCTCTATAGACCAATTGATTCCTCGAAAAGACTGTGGCCTTTTGACCTCGTCAATAAGATTTCTTTGTCGACTGAGT
>JAYTOT010000056.1:0-26839 GCA_043747645.1 Pseudomonadota bacterium
ATCGTTGCTCATCCCTTTGAAGAAATGGAAGGAATCACCACTCAACATTTGCTCAATGAAGAGTTGGTTTTGGTTGGCCATAGACTTCCAAAAGGACAAAATTTTGAGCAACGTCGCAAAGAACTTTTGCAACGCCCCTGGGTCACACTTACAGTTCCAGACCCTTTAGTCGACAAATATTGGCGCACAGAAACCGCAGGAGAAGCATTTCCGTGGGATAAAATCACCGTTCCTGTGAGTCTTGATCACATTCAGGCATTGCCCACTGTATTAAAATCCATTCCCGATGCCGTCGCAATATTACCTCGACAAACCGTTGCAGCATTTCATCTTTCTAGTGAATTACAAATTGCCTCTGCAACAAAACCTCTGCAAAATGGCCTCTATCTCGCAATGCGTTCCGATGCTCTGTCGTTAAAACGTTTTCAATGCATCCGCGACATTTTATTGTTAGAAGTTCAAACCTACCTTAAAAATCTCACCTAAACCCCAAGTATTATTAGTCGAAACTTAATGTATTTGAACTTTATCAAAAATATTCTTTTAATTCTTCCTCAACTTTATTGTCAGCAACCGATAAATAAGGTGCGAGGAACTCAAAAATGGGGCAAACCCTTTCAAAAGTTGGAATTTCAATTGCAATTACCACATTGGCCACTTGCTGTGTCCTTGTGGGTGCAGCACTTCCGTGGATAAATGCGAACCAATCGATGCGCGCGTTGGTTTTAAAACCGGCGCCAGCAAAAAACGATGGTGAGTCGAATTTTAAACCAGAGGACGTAAAAAAATTACTCGTTAGTATCCCATTTCAAGCACAATCCGTTTCAAAAGGCTTCGTAACTGAAGCCCCATGGAGAGAAGGAACCATTCCTCCTCTTGATCTCGATACCTTGGGATACAATAAATCTACATTTTTAGCAGACAATCGATGGGCAACAATTCGTTTTATTGGCCCAGATCCTGCAGGTGCGGGGCTCACGGGAGATGCATTTAATATTGCACAAACTCAGGCACTTGGACTAAAAAACGATTCCATACCTGTCACAACTGCTGCGTACACTATTGAACAAATGATGGAAAAATTCTTTGCGCCAATATTGTTACAAATTCCTGGCGGAGAAGAAATACTTCCACGTATAAAAATCAATGGTGCCTATTTTTCTCCACTTTACGAATCTACTGCAGAAGTCCCTTTAGAACACGACAATGCATTTATTGTCGGGCTCCAGTCGCTTTATATTTACCCCAGTTCTTGCTTTGAAACCACAGCAGAACCGCAATGCAAACCACCGTTTTATTCTACAGGACACGACCCCACCGTAATTGGTCACGAGCTTGGACACGTTATTTTTAATCATTTACGAGGACAAAAAAGCCTCGACGGATTTCAATGGTTCGCAGTAAACGAAGGCTATGCCGATTATTTTTCGGCCAGCTTTTTTAATGAACCTGTCTTAGGGCGCATTTGGAAAGTCAATAGAGCGAGTGCCCCTTATTTGCGCTCCCTACTCGACTCTCCCACGGCATTTGACGAAGTCGCTTATCAAGAAGCCCATTCTTTTAGTGTGGCCTGGAGTTCTGCTCTCCGGCGCGCCCATTTGCGCCTCATTCAGGCCTTCAAACCTGAAGCTTTGCAAATTGAGAAGGTAATTTTATACAGTATCGTTTTTTTAGGTGAAACGGATAAACTTCGTCTCGGTGACGCTGCAACTGCTGTGCTCAAATCGGCCGAAGTCTTGGGGCATCCTGAATGGAAAAAAATATTCCGCGAAGAATTTGAAAAATCAGACCTCCAATTTCACCAAACTCAAGACGCAAAGCAAATCACGCTTACTGACTCTGCAATTGCCGATTCGAACGCGACAAAATCAGATAATTCATGCGGAAAAATTTCAGCATTTGAAACTTATTCACACTCAAATACATCACTCAATTATGTCATTCTCATATTAATTTTAAGCGCTCCTTTGTTACTTCTGTTAAATAGAAAAAAAATTACTCCAATATTTATTACCAAAAAACCAATGCAATCATTAAGCAAATTGAAAAAGCTAAAACTTTTCATTGTTTTATTATTTACATTTCAATTCTTTGGATGTGTCACACGAGATTTTAATAAACCAACCGAAAATTCGAGTCTAAAAGGGAAAACTATTATATACAACTGTAATGCACAAACCTTAGACCCCAATTTCAACTCTGTAAGTAATTCTCCAAAAAACAATTCTCGTCAGGTGCATTTCACTTTTGTTGAACAATTAGCACAGTCTACAACACAAAAAATAATTGTAAGCGATGAAAACGGACTGGAATCGCCTTCGGCAATTGTACTGGTGGTCGACCGGCCAAATCACAAAATTGACCAAGTGAGAAATCGGAAAGGAGAACCATTTGAAAGCGATTTATCGGCCAAATACATGGATCTCCAAATGGCGCAATCGCAACAAAATTTACGTTTTGGTCAGCTTATTACAGACTCTGCCACCCGCGCTGTTGCTGCAGCAAATTCACGTTTTTTAAAAGCGAACTCAAATTCTGCCGACAAACGAAACATTATTGGTTTTCTCTTTGAAAACCAAATTCTATTTGCAGACGGTGCGGTAAAAGGAGAACTTGGAGCTGAATACGGGCCACTTCCCGCCACTATATTAAAGCTTCAGTTACCTCAATCCGTTTCCGCGCTGCCTTTGAATGAAATCGTAATTACCGACGATATGAAAAAAAAATCTGAGCCAATTTGCACGATTACAAAATAAGCCACGATTCGTATTGCGCATTCAATTGCAATTCCAGCAAAAAATTCCCTTAAAAAAAACTCTCTTCATTGGCGTTTTTGACTATGAGGAGAGCTTTTTTTCACTGGAAACTAAAAGTTTTAATATCACAAAAAAATCATTCTATTCCAAAAAGCATTTCGGAATATTTTGGAAAAGGCCACAAACAATCGGGTAATAATGCTTCAATTTCATCAACCGATTCGCGCAATTCTTCCAATTTAGGCATTAAATTATCGCAAATTATTTCGGCTGTTTTCATTAAATGGTGATGCTCGAATGCTTCGCCTGAAGAAGCTTTTTCTACTGCTTTTTTAAGACCCTGCAATGAAACATCCAACCGATTCATTACGGCGCCAAGCTCTGCAGCGATGCGATTTGCGGGGGTTACAATATTGAGCGCAGAAGCATCACGCGCTGTGCTTAAAATGTTTTGTAAATGCGTCAAGGCGGCAGGTAAAATGCCAGATTGAGCCATATCGATAGCGCAATTAAGTTCAATGAGCCTCTGCTTAATATAGCGCTCTAATTGCACCGCAAGGCGGCTTTCCATGTCTTCAGGTTTAAAGACCTTGGCATCGACTAAAAATTGAGTCTTAGACGTATCGCGCAACACAGCCAACGCCTGAGGAGTTGTGGCAAAATTAGATAACCCGCGCGCTTTAGCCTCGTCGCGCCATTCGTTAGAATAACCGTTTCCTTCGAAACGAATTTTATTGGTGGCAATAAACACTTCGCGTAAAACTTCAAGCGTCGCTTCTGGTGAAACCACTCCATTTTTAGCTTTTGCATTGAGCAATGCATTCACTTTTCGCAAACCATCTGTTGCTGCAGCATTGAGTATTGCTGTGGGATAATTCACAGGCTGGGTACTCCCTACCGCTCTAAATTCAAATTTATTTCCAGTAAAGGCAAAGGGCGAAGTACGGTTGCGATCTGTGTTGTCTTTTGCAAGTTCTTGCAAATGGCAAACTCCCAAATCAATCATTAATTTTTCGGCATTTACATTCGAATTGTGGCCTTTTTCAATAGCCGTAACAATTTTGTCGAGATTATCGCCCAAAAATGCACTTATAATTGCAGGTGGTGCTTCGTTAGCGCCCAAACGGTGATCGTTACCAGCAAAGGCAATTGACGAGCGAATAACGTCGGCGTTATCGTAAATTCCCTGCAAAACGCCGGCTAAAAAAGTTAAAAACACAATATTTTGGTGTGGAGTATTGCCAGGATCTAGTAAATTGCGACCTGTAGAATCGCTGAGTGACCAATTGACATGTTTTCCACTTCCATTAACACCAGCGAATGGTTTTTCATGGAATAAAACTTTAAATCCGTGTCGGCCGCCAACAGTATTCATGATTTTCATTGCCAATTGATTATGATCGGCAGCCACATTTGCAGGTTCAAAAATGGGAGCGATTTCAAATTGTCCAGGTGCAACTTCGTTGTGCCGGGTTTTTATTGGCACGCCTACTTTGTATAATTCAATTTCTAATTCATTAAAAAAAGCATGTACTCTACTAGGAATACTAGCAAAATAATGGTCTTCTAGCTCTTGCCCTTTAGCTGGTTTTCTACCAAAAACCGTGCGACCAGACAACGATAAATCAGGGCGCTTTTTAGCAACTTCTTTGTCGACTAAAAAGAATTCTTGCTCAGGTCCTACATTAGGGTAAACACCCGTAACTTGTTTTTCACCTAAAACATGCAGTGTTTTAGTTGCTTCAAGTGAAAGTGCTTCGTTGGAACGTAACAAAGGCACTTTATGATCGAGAGCTTCGCCATGGTAGCTCACAAATACGGAAGGAATATAAAGTGTACGGCCGTTTTCTGTTTCCATAACAAACATGGGGCTAGAAGGGTCCCAGCCTGTGTATCCACGGGCTTCAAATGTGGAACGAATTCCACCGGACGGAAAACTCGAGGCATCTGGTTCACTCTGTAAGAGCTCTCGACCTGTAAATCGTTCTACGGGCTCACCAGATTTTCCGAACCACAAAAAAGCATCATGTTTTTCTGCTGTGGAGCCAGTCTGAGGTTGAAACCAGTGGCAATAATGTGTTGCCCCTTTTTCAACAGACCACTCACGTGCTGCCGAAGCCACACGCTCTGCCAATGCGGCATCAATCTTTCCGCCAAATTTCATAACTTTCGAAATACAATCGATATCATTTGCAGTTAATCGTTTCCCCATTGCCTGCAAATCAAACACATTTGAACCAAAAAAATCTGGCACGCGAGCTAAAGTACCATCAGCATTGCGTGGTCTTTCAAATGTGCGAACATTTACAGCAGAAACGGATTTTGAATGAGAAGCCATGAGCGACGACCCTCCGAAATATGAAAATTAATATAAAGTTCTAAATGTCTCAATAGAAAACAAGGGCACGTATATCACAACGGATTAATTACTCAACGACTCTAACGCGACGCCACAGAAAATCGGAGCCATGGAAATAATGGAACGCGCGACGGCAGCGGCAAAGTTAAGACGAGAGTTCCTAGGCCACAAAAACAAAGAGCTTCAGACATAGCAAGGCAAATGCGATTCCAAAAGCCACGCTGGTGCGAGGCGAGCGAAATTCCAACTACAAATCTGCCAGCTGAAGCACCAAAAAAACAAGTCACTATAAACTGAAATACAAACACAAATAATGCAGCAAAAAGCCAGGCCTGCAATACAAGCACTACCGCAGATGAATGAGACGCAAAAAAAGGATTCGCTCTAGCTTCGAGCAAAAGCTTCATTTTTTCACTCGCTGCATGGGGAGCTAAAGTAACACTTAATAAAGAGGCAAACACAACTCCAGATGCTCCAACAATACTATCAATCATCCAGGCTAATAATACGGATGACCTTGAAGGATTTTTTTCATACACCTGCGGAATTTTAGATTCCACTTTCAACTTAACGGCGACAGCCGGCACGGCCTGAACAAAACCATCGAGTTCTTCGGCTGGAGAAACATCTACTTTTCTGAGAGTTGCAGAATTAAAATTCGTTTTTTCAACAGATTTTGGAGGCAATAAGCGCCTCACCATGGGTAATGGTGGCGCATTTGAAGGCAAAATAGTTAGGCTTTTTTTAAGCAATTTTAAACTTGTGTGCGCTAATTCAACCAACGGTTCGTTGGCTGCAATACTTTTCATTACCCGCGCTTCAACTTCGTGAGGCAAAGGAGAGTTTGCAACTTCTTTTATTTTTGCATGCCGCCGTATTTCTGTTTGCTGCGCTGTTTCAACAGATTTTTGCTTTATTTCAGATGCACCAATTCCCATGCCAGCATGCAGCGGCAACAGCGAACGAACGTTTCGAGCCAATATCTGATTCGACTTTGAGCCGATTTTTTCTGACGTTTCTTTTTGCAAATTCTGGGGCATGTAAAATTCGCTCACAAAGCCTCCTGCAAAAATAGACTTAATGTACGATCTCGCACTGCAGTAGCGGCCAATGAACCGTATTTTTCTTTCCAAAGGCTTCCAGAAAAAATCGCCTTAGCCATGGTGCGATGCCCGCCACCGTGACCCCACCCGCCAATCACTCTTTTCACAACGTCGCCTGCATTTTTAACATATCCCACGTTGCGCACGCTCATCACAACATTTCCTTCAAAAATACCAGCGCAAACTACCCATTCTACATTTTCAAATTGCAACATAAAATCTGCAACTTGAGGAATTAAATCTTCCCGTTCCACCACTCCAAGGCAACTGACCATTATGCCTGCTTCTACCACTAAGCCATTCAATGCATCAGCAAGCGCAGGTGCAAACTGAAGAGGCAATTCTGGCTTCTCAATTCTTCGCAATAAATTGTAATTGATATGCGGATAGAGCGAAACAAATGCATCTAAATCGGCGTCTATAACTTCGCGATTCAAATGTAAAGTGTCGGCTTTAATTCCATAAAGTAACGACGTCGCAAGTCTTTGCCCAATGGGGCAAGCAGCAGCTTTTAAATACTCGGTTAATATTGTCGAAGTCGCGCCATACAAATGGCGGATATCAACGTAAGGAATATTTGAATAATTTGTTGTCACTGGATGATGGTCAATGATGGCATCTACGCGGCACAATGGAAAAGAAAAATGCGAAGGCTGCGTGTCTAACAATGCGACTCTATCAAAAGTGCTTAAGTCTTCGGGCTTAATTGTCTGCACTTCTATATCCAAAAGTCGCATCATGGCTAAATTTTCAGGCCTTGTTACTTTGCCAAATGTAACGATTGGGGTCGAAACTTTATTTCTCCCCAACACAGTGCGCAGTGCCAAAGCAGATGCCAGCCCATCTGGGTCAGGGTCTGGCTGTAATAATAGTGCAATTTTATCGCCAGAATCTAAAATATCTCTAATTTTTTTAACCCGATAAGTACTTTGTATATGTCTTAATTCAGCCGATAATGGTCGATTTAATAGCTCAGCCCAGGTCAAAATCAATTCTCGTTCGCTGTCCAAAACACGGGGGGCATGCTCCGAGGTCCCCAAACGAATCGATAAAATAATGGCGCCTGGAAGGTTTTGTAAAACGGCAACCCTCACTGCTTCGTGCCGTTCTTCTTCTTTAAATGCTAAGACTACGCAACATGGGTTGCGGTCAGACCATGCCTGATAAAATTGTGGCTTTGACAAGTCTCCGCGACATAGCAAACTTTCATCGCCTGCAGCCGTGCAGGCCTCTAAAAGATCTGCCTGCAAATTCGACTGTTTATGCGGGCACCAGACCTTGACTTCCATGCCTTTGGGCTGGATATGAACAAGGGCCGACACCATTTCAGTGTCATCCGTGATTACGAGAAAAAGTCCGAGCTTTGATTCCATAGGCGTGCCTGGAACTTTCCACTTGAATGTTTGTCCGAGCTCCCCTATTTTGACGCAGCCTAGCAGGAAGGCAAGGCTCTTCTCGCACTCTGCGCCACAATTCCAACGTCCGAAAGAACATTTTCATGACGCAAATTCTCGGGTTCAATAATCTCACCAAGGCTTTAAGCTTCAATCTATATGATTTTGCTGTGGCTTTAAACGAAGAAGAACGCGCTTCCTACATTCGTTACATCGACGAACGGTATTCGGCTAAACAAATAGAATCAATGCTCATTCGCATTGCCGAAATCATCGACGCTACGGTTTTAAACGTCAGCTCCAAGGATTTCGATCCTTATGGTGCCAGTGTTGTTCTATTAATGAGCGATGCTAAAGCGGGTTCTGAAAGCAATCTTATGAGCCAGTCTACAGTGAGCATTCACCTCGACAAAAGCCATATTTGCGCCCACACCTACCCCGACAGCCTCGACCCTCAAGGCATTTGCACATTTCGCGTAGATATTGACATTGCAACTTGCGGCACAATTAGCCCGCTTTATGCACTGGACTTTATGCTTAATTCCTTTGAAAGCGATGTAGTAGTATGCGACTACGTTGTTCGTGGATTTACGCGAGCAATGGGCGGTTCTAAACTCTATATGGACCACGAAGTGAATAGTATCACCCAATTTGTTTCACCTAAAATATTAAAATCCTATGAAACCCTCGACGATAACAACGCTGCGGGCCATACGTATCAAACTAAATTTAGGCGTTCAGATTTGGATGAAAGCAGTTATTTCCGGAGTCCTAAACAAGTTCCTCCTGCAATTTGCGCTGAAAAAATGGCTCTTATTAAAGCCGAAATGGAATCAATATTCCGTTCTAGCAAATAAAATCCAAATAACAGGAGTTATTTGGTGCAATTGGATTTACCCGCGCATTTCTCCACCTAACGCATTTGTCACACCAGATATAACTGAACTGTGTATTTTCTGAATATCAACATCAGTCAAAGTACGGAGTAAGGGCTCTAGCTTAATATTAAAAGCTATGCTCTTGCTTCCTTCAGGCACGCCTTTGCCGCGGTACAAATCGAATATGCGCACCCCTACGAGTCTTGCCGGCACGCGACCTGCAAGTTCTTTTTCGCCGCACAACAATTCATTATTCAATAAATTTTGCACGACTTCAGTCAGTTTTGAAGCCGAAATTTTTTCTTCAATCACAAAGGCAAAATCACGCGACAATACCGGAAAACGCAAACTAGAAACAATGCGCGATTTAAAATTTTTCGCTTGCGCAGCGCAGGCCTTCATAACTGCACTTAAATTTAGCTCAAAGGCAAAACATTGAGTTTCAATTCCAAATGCACGCAATACTTTTGGATGAATCTGAGCAGCCCAACCCACAGAAACAGGTTCCATACCTTCAATAATTGCAACAAATTGTGCTTTTCTTCCAGGATGAACTGTATTGGTAAAGGGGTGACTCGGCATCATTTCTACAATTTGAGCCTCTAGCCCCACACTTTGTGTGAGTTCATTCACATGCGCCAGAACGTCGTGCAAATTCCAAGATATTCCACTGGAATTTTGCCACGATTTTAATTCTTTATCACCAAAAACAACTCCGGCTAATCGAGGAGTTTCTGCAGGTCGCCCGTTTTGATTTTTTTCAAAACTATACGCATACGATAATTCTGGTGAATAGTCATGATAATGTGTATTAGATTTCAACAATTCTCGAGCTTTATTAAATTCAGAATTCATTCCTATAGCTTCGCCATTGTCTTTAAAAACAATATTTCCACCAGAATCATGATTTTGATAGGTCCGAGTGACATGAAACAATTGCCCAACTGAGTTTCCAAAATTTAAATTGCGTTCGACACAACGTAACAAATTGGGCATCAAACTCGTGTGCATAAGGGGCTCGTCTTTACTGATGGAATTCAGCATTGCCAAAGGCTCACCTAATGCAGATATATGCTTCATTCCCATGTTATTTAAATCAGTGGTTTTCATAAAATGAAATCCGGCAATTTCGTTGTACCCTAACGAAGCAGCACGAGTCGAAATCAATTCCAAAACACCCAGATGGGAATCGTCTGATTTCAGTTCACCCATTGAATTTAATGGCACCGATGGAACACGATCTATACCCACAACACGTACAATTTCTTCAACCAAATCCGGCATTCCAACAATGTCTTGAACTCTCCATGATGGAACTCTTACACTTGCTTTGGTCACTTTTGAATTGCATTCAACTCCAAAACCAAGAGATCTTAAAATATTAAGTTGAGCGTTAAATTCAATCAAATTAACACCCAATACTGATTGAACATCAGTCTCTAAAAACTCAACAGTTCTTTTCTTTAATGTGTCAGTACGCCAATTTTGCCAATGTGTTTTTGAAAACTCATTGCTAATTTTACTAATCTCCTCGGCGTCATTCGCAATTACAATTCCTGCAAAATCCACTGATATCTTTAATTCCACTGCAGGTCCTAAGAGCGATTTTAATTGCAAATCCGAAACAAAAGCCTGCGCCTGCCCAGGGCGACTTGAAAGTTTCGAGTGCAACGACCCACAATATTTTGGTGCTTTTTCAGATAAATTCTTTATCAATTCCACCATAGACACTGCTGCTTCAAAGCGTGTATCCGTAGATATTCCCTTTTCAAATAAAAAACTGCTATCCGTACGCCTGCCATGCCTGCGAGACGATCGCCTTACAGCCACTGCATTTGCGTTGGCAAATTCAATGACTATTGCCTTTGTTTGAGCGTCTACTTTCGAATATTCTCCGCCTATCAATCCTAATAATGCCTGCGGATTCTCAGCATCCGCTACAACACAATCATGCTTATGAAGCGTGCGTGTTTTTCCGTCTAATCCTGTAAAACTTTCGGTTTCATAAGCTAGCCGCAGATTCAATTTTGCGTTGCCAGCTTCAAGAGTTTTGAGTTTATTCACATCAAAAGCATGGCTTGGTTGTCCATAAGCCCACAAAATAAAATTTGAGGCATCTACAATGGTATTAATCGAATTTTGACCCAGGGCTTCTAACTGATTTCGAAGCCATGCAGGACTTGGTCGCGGGACAATATTTTCGAGTGCCACAAAAAATGCGGAGACACCAAGCTCATTGTCTGCACTAAACTGCACTCCGCCTAAAGTACTAGTCGAATTTACCACCACATCTGCAGCCAATTTTTCGATTTCTACAATGTTTTTGCCCGAATTAAATTGCATTTTTTGAAGGTCAACAGGCTTTCCTGCATAAACAAGCCCCACAGCAATTTCTCGCGCCACCCCATAATGACATAAAAGATCAGGCCTGTTTGGAGTCACATTTAATTCAAATAATGTGTCTGACAATCCCAAAATATCAAATACTGGTCGCCCTAAATTTTTTGACAATTCAGCATCATTTATGCCGCCTTGAGCATCAATATTTAATTCCCAAATGCCATCGCCGTCTATTTGAGCGTTGAGTTCTAACCCTAATTCTTCCCGAGAACAAAGCATTCCATTGCTTTCAACTTCTCTTAATAACGTGGGTTGAATTAACAATGTTCCATTTTTTAAACTTGTTCCTGGCATAGCAACGGCAACAAATAAGCCTGGTCTTGCATTTTTTGCGCCACATACAATTTGCTGTTTTTTTGCTGAGCCAACGTCTACTTGGCAAACTTGCAATCGTTCCGCTTTAGGATGAGGTTCTGCTGAAATAATTTTTCCAACTACCACACCATCACAATCTTTGCCGCGGTATATCACAGCTTCGACTTCGAATCCTTGACGAGTTAAAAGCGGGGCCAAAAGCTCTACATCGGGCACAAATCGTTCATATTCTCCGGCGGGGCATTTTATGTTTACAGATTTTTTTGGGAGCTTTAAAAAGCGTTCTACAAAGCGCAAACTTGCGAGCATGATTTTCCTCTCAATCGTACATTCTTTTTTACTTTAAATCTTAAAAGAAATATAAATTCAAATTATTTTAAATCAATTTTAATAATTTAAACTAAATTAAACTAACTTAAATTCCTTCAAAAAATTCACATCGCCTTCAAACATTGCTCGCAAATCAGACACTGCATATTTGCTCATAGCAATTCTATCGATACCCATTCCAAAGGCAAAACCTGAGTATTCTGAACTATTAATTCCACATTTTTCCAAAACGGCGCGATTAATCATCCCGCACCCACCCATTTCTAGCCAGCCTGTGTGCTTGCAACTGCGGCAGCCTTTACCAAAACATTGTTGGCATTCTACATCGATTTCAGCACTGGGTTCCGTAAATGGAAAATAGCTTGAGCGGAGTCTTAATTTAACAGGGCGCCCAAATACTTCTTTAAAAAAAGCATCTAAAGTGCTTCTCAGATGTGCCATAGTCACACCTTTATCGACAACTAAACATTCAAATTGCCTGAATGTGGGTACATGAGTCATGTCAAATTCATTGCGATAAACATATCCAGGGCAAACAACTCGTAACGGAAGTTCTCTTTCCATCATGGCATGGGCCTGAACGCTGC
The DNA here is from genome assembly GCA_043747645.1 of Pseudomonadota bacterium. Taxonomy (GTDB): domain Bacteria; phylum Bdellovibrionota_B; class Oligoflexia; order Silvanigrellales; family Silvanigrellaceae; genus JAYTOT01. Next base: position 12,123 of record JAYTOT010000056.1, read on the forward strand.
TCGTTTGAGTTCGCAAAACCCATTCCGACGCCAAAAAAAATGAATCTTGCATCTCCCTTGCCGGGTGCTCTGCCGGGATATTTAATGCTTCAAAATTATAGAAATCTTTTTCAATTTCTGGGCCGTCAATCACTGTAAAGCCCATACGGCGCAAGGGGGCAATTAAATCACGTGCAACTACGCTAATAGGATGACGCGAACCGTGTTTCGATTCCGGTAATGGCAAACTCAAATCATCCCGTTCTAAATTGAGTTTTCTGTTTTCAATTTCTTCTTGAGTTTTTACAACGTAAACACTCAACTCTCTTTCAATGAACGTTTTTAATTCATTAATAATTTGCCCGGCACCCTTGCGTTCTTCAGGCGATAAAACACGTAAACTCTTCAACAGCTCTTGAAGTGGCGATTTTTTACCACTGAATCGAACTCTAATATCATCAATATCGCTCTCTTTAAATTCATCTGACTGAATTTTTAAAACAGAATTAAACGCATCTTTTTCTGATGCCAAAAGAGATTCGAGTTCAGATAAATTTTTATATTGTGTCGAATTTGATACAATTAAAAATTCAGAAAGCTGCAGACGACCAGAAATTGAATTCATACGAAACCCCAGTAAGGGTGTAAAAATAGAAAAGGTCAGACAGAAATATAGTTTTTATGTCCACAGTTCAACGTTTGTCATCAAAAATGTAAGTCAAGATTCGCACAATTGTTTCCAAAAAGTAAAAAAAAATTATAATGGCAAATCCTCAAATATTTTACTCAATTGAGCGAAAGGTTGACAATGCTCCCTGAATTTTGGACTTCACCAGAAACCTACATTTCTTTGCTCACCCTCACGGCCCTTGAAATCGTTTTGGGCATCGATAATATTATTTTTATTTCAATTTTAACAGGTAAATTGCCTCAAGAAAGTCAGGCTCGCGGTCGGCGCATTGGATTGATTGGCGCACTCCTAAGTCGCCTTGTGCTTTTAGCCACAATGAGCTGGCTCGCAGGGCTCACCACCCCACTTTTTACTGTTTTTAACACAGATTTTTCTGGTAAATCTATCATTTTACTGGTTGGTGGTTTATTTTTACTTTACAAATCAACACACGAAATTCACGGAAAAATTGAGGGTTCAGAAGAGTCAATTTCAGGCTCCTCGCGCGCAAAAAAATCTTTTGCAGCAGTAATTATTCAAATCATGATTCTCGATATTGTATTTTCTATAGACTCAGTCATTACTGCAGTGGGTATGAGTCAGAATTTATCTATAATGGTTGCGGCAAATGTAATTGCATTGATAGTAATGCTGGCCGCTGCAGGTTCTATTTCTCGATTTGTAGATGATCACCCATCGCTCAAAATGTTGGCATTAAGTTTTTTAATGATGATTGGCTTAGTGCTCATTGCCGATGGCTGTGGATTTCACATACCAAAAGCATACGTTTATTTTGCAATGGGCTTTAGCGTTCTGGTTGAATTTCTTAATATTAAAACTGGGTCTCGCAAAAAATAATTGCCCTAATCAATCAACTCTTTCCGAACCGTCAGGGCTTCCTGGTGAACGAGGATTTCCTACAGTTCCTTTTTTCCCATTGCCATGTTTATCTCTTTTCATTTTCGCCATATGTTTATGGTGATTTTTATACTTACAGCAATCTTTTTTACCAAATTCCTTATTAAAACTCACCTCTTCAGATGCCCCAGAGTTTTCAAACTCATTTTCAGAAGGCTCATTGTCTTCAGGCTGCGAAAAAGAAAGCAATTCCGATAAATTACTTTCTTTTTCAGTAAGCGAAGTGCTATTTTCCCTATTTAACAACACAATTAACTTTTCATTTGAACTATTTACCGTTTCAGTCTCAGTTTCAGATTTATTTTTACTAGGAACAGCTACAGAGGGTTCATCTTCAGTCGATTCATAAATCGAATCTTCAATTTTTACATCCTGTTTTGGCAATGCCATATTTTCATGCAATTGATTTTCGGTCGATTGCAAATTGTCGGCACTGCCGCACCCTACAGCGAAAGACGTAAGCAACAGTCCCATCACAAACGTACGGCGCATGTTCTCTTCCTCCAAAAGTGAGAACGGTAAGAAGAAAGCATTACACTTTACTTCTTACCGTCAGCTCGGCACTTCAATTTAAAACTCAACAGAATTCAACAAAAACAAGAAAAAACAACGTCTTACGCCCGGCGCAAACTCAAAAAATCAGCCATTCATTGCAGCTAAAAATTCTTCGTTTGTTTCAGAGCGGTCCATGCGTTGAATTAAAAACTCCATAGATTCTATGGGGTTCATAGGGTGAAGTACTTTTCTCAACACCCAAAGTCTATTGAGAGTGTCTTTGCCAAGAAGGAGGTCTTCGCGACGAGTTCCCGACTTATTGATATCTATGGCAGGGAAGATACGACGCTCGGCCAATCGCCTGTCGAGCACCAACTCCATGTTTCCTGTTCCTTTGAATTCTTCGAAAATAACTTCGTCCATTCTCGAACCAGTATCAATGAGTGCAGTAGCAATAATTGTTAAACTGCCGCCTTCTTCTACGTTTCGCGCAGCACCAAAAAATCTTTTAGGCTTGTGCAATGCATTGGCATCAACACCACCTGTTAGAATTTTACCACTGGGTGGAACAACAGAGTTGTAGGCACGAGCAAGACGCGTAATAGAATCAAGAAGAATAACGACATCTTTTTTGTGTTCTACCAAGCGTTTGGCTTTTTCAATGACCATTTCTGCTACTTGAACATGGCGCTGAGCGGGTTCATCGAATGTACTGCTCACAACTTCGCCACGAACCGAACGTTCCATTTCGGTCACTTCTTCAGGTCGTTCATCAATTAAGAGAACAATTAATACGACTTCAGGATGATTGGCAGCAATAGAATTTGCAATATTCTGCAATAAAACCGTTTTACCCGTTCGAGGCGGAGCCACGATAAGGGCACGTTGCCCCATGCCTATTGGCGACATTAAGTCGATCACTCGTGAGCTCAACACTTGAGGATCGTATTCCATTTTAAAACGTCGATTGGGGTGAATCGTCGTTAAGTTATCAAATAGAATTTTCTCGCCAGTCAAATCTGGTGGTTCCAGATTTACAGATTCCACTTTTAAGAGAGCAAAATACCGCTCGTTGTCTTTAGGTGGGCGAATTTGACCCGCAACTGTGTCACCAGTTCTCAGGTTGAAACGTCTAATTTGCGATGGAGAAACATAAATATCATCTGGGCCTGGCAAGTAATTATAATCTGGAGCGCGCAAAAACCCAAAGCCGTCGGGCAGAGTTTCAAGAACGCCTTCAGAATAAACTATACCGTTTCTGGCTGCTTGAGCCTCGAGAAGTGCAAAAACCAAATCTTGCTTGCGCAAGTTTGCAGCACCCTCAATTCCCATTTCGCGAGCCATGTGAACCAAATCACTGATGTGTTTTTCTTTCAGTTCTTTTAAATTCATAACAGGAACTTCAGAATTAAACTCAGGTTCTTTATCTTCTACATGATGCGCACTAGCACTATTGTTTTTGGGTTCAAATCGCTTAGGAGCGTGCCCCAAATTTCGGTTCGGACTGTGTTGCCCTGCGGGCCTGTTTGAAGTCCCAGAAAACCCACCCTGATTCGGGTAAAAAGTCCCTTGCGGGTTATTAGGATTCACACCCATAGGACGAGGCTTCTGAATGCCAGCAGACGCAGAGGGCACTGCATTTCCTGTGGGAGAAGATTCAGCGCGTTCAACGTTTCGAAAGCCTCCAGAACCTTCGCCGCGATTCATAGGCTGTCCGCCGCCAAAGCCTCCGCCTTGGGAACTTTCGCGACGCGCAGAGGGGGTAAATACCCGCCTTTCATCACGCTTTGGTGGAATATACGTCGAAACCGCAGGGTCGTTCGCGCCAGAGCCAGCATCAGATGCCTCCTCAGAAGCGCCCTCGCCAGCATTTGGCTCATCGCTTTTGCGAACAAAGCGTCGAGTGCGTTTTCTCACACCACTAGAATCGGAATCGGGATCATCGAAATTTTTGTCGTCCATCATGCAGGGAGTCCGAAAAGGAAAGGAGTTGAGAGCGGGGAGCCCGTCGCATTTTATTTTAAAACTCAAAATCTTTCCGTTTATTCAGCAATACATTCTGTACGCAAAGAAAAAAGAAAGTTCGGTCAAAAGCCAAATTGCAAATCGAGCCATATCATTGAAGAAAAAACTAAAAGGCTGGTTCAAAGGCATTTCGTTCGACCACAAATGCGGTCTACGAACTCAACACAAACGATAAACCATTTGCCTCCAGAAAATCAACCCCAAAAGTAAGTGAAAAGTTTTTTCTTTAAAATGCCGAATGCAAAAGTATTAAAACTGCGACCAAGAGGCTTGTGTGGAAAAAAATCACAAAAATAGAGATCTTTCAGCAGATTTGCTATCCAGGCGGGTTTTAGCGCTGGAAGACAGGGTTTTGTACCCTACACTTTTTGTAGCAGCATTGCTTGCAGGTCTATTTTCAGCCCTTTTACGTCCTTGGGAAAGTTCAAAGTCGGAGCAGACAGAAATCGTACGGCTCTATTCCGAAAACTGGGTGTTAAGGCACATCGACGACTCCCCGGAGACTCTAGACCGTAAAAATCCCGAATCAGTTACTGAAGAAGGCGTTTTGATCAGCAATCATCCTGCTCTCAAAAACAGCACCGACGTGTCATACTTTTCGCTCAAAAATTTAACTGGGCCAGACATTATATTATTAAGAAACGATTCTATTTTGGGCAGAAACAATGCGCTGCTCATTCCTTCATCCTCAATGCCACTGTTGTCTAATCAGTCACATGGCAGCTTCAATTTTTTAATGATTTTATCACTCCTTATTGCAGCAATAATTTTCACGCAGCGCATTATTTTGCAAAAGCTCATTTTTAAACCAATCACTATTTTAAGCCGTACTTTATTCACTCGACGTGTTTATTTTGCCACTGGCGCCATGGCTTTCGACAGATTCGGCAAGCCTCTTGATGGACGTAAACATTTTTTAAAAAATGCATACTACAACATTCTCCATTTTTTAAATTTAGACCATTTAAAACAAGACGCCATTTTATCTGATAATCACGATCGCGTAGTTCAAACGCAACGAGGCCAAGTCGTGTTGGAAAGAATTCCTGAGGCACCACACATAAAGCTAGAAAATTTTTCAAATGACGAACTGGGTCGTGTGGCTCTTGCTCTTGAAGAAGGTTTTGTCCGTCAGCAGCGCTACGAAGATTTACTCAAAGATGTTTTTGAATGCCTTCCAAAAGCAGTGATAGTTATAAATCACGACGGTCAAATTTTCTATGCCAATAAAACTTTTAAATTCAGTTTTAAACTTGAAGATACATCGATTCAACAGCTTTCAGATATGCCATTAAGCTCAGTTTTAAAATCGCAGTGGAATTTTTCAGATTCTACCATCACTCGAATTCAAGGAATTCTTGACGGCTCTGCGCCTCGCGTGACTGAAAAAATCACGCCTATGATGCGCAATGGCCAAGAAATTAAATTGTCATTGTCTGTGTCAGGATTCAGCAATCACGGCAAACGCATGTGCGTTTTGATGTTTGATCAGCCAGACGACACCACTCAATCATCTCAATTTACTGACGCAATTTTGTATACAGCATCATTGCAACTCAGCTCAATTCAGAGGTTAAGTTTCGGATTGCAAAATCTAGATATAGACCAAGGTCATTCTCTTTTCTCGGAATGCGAGCATCTCGTTGATCATATCAATGGGCTATTCGATCTCACTCATTTTGGCCAAAAGCGCTATTTATCTCAAAATTTTGAATTTAACATTGTGTTATTTTTTCACGACTTACCGTCGACAATATCTTCTCGATTCCCATTAAATTTGTCACTGCATCGCGAAGTTCCCACTTTTGTTCAAGGCGACCCTGCTAATTTACGACAATGTATTAAAACAATCTGTGACTCATTTAAAGAAGCCAATCAAGAAACGTCGCTTAAAATTGTTGTCACTCGCCAAAACAAAAATGAATTGCGCGTTTCTTTTGAATCTGGCGACAAAAGTGCAATAAAAAAACATATGCGTGTTGCTCAATTGCTCCAAAGATTTCTACCTTATTTCAAGTTTAAAATTGACAATGAGTCCGACCTACTGGCGCATGAATTTCTCTCGTTCCGATTTCCGCTACTCATTGGTACGGGTGAAAAGAATACTTTCAACCTCACGGATAAAGACAAACTCGATAGTAAAAATATTTTATTTCTACATACAGGCGTTCAGGCAAGTCTCGAAACCGACCAAATATTGGCGCAGCTCACGTGTGCTGAAAAGTTCAGACTCTCCACACAAATGTCTGCCACCACTACACTTAACGATGTGTCACACAAATGGAATGTCGCAGTAATTTTTACGCAAGTTTCCCATTGGCACGGCGATGAAAGCCTGAAATCTTGGATTAAAGAACTCAAATCAAGACAAATTCCAGCGATAGTCATTCCCGGTACCCCTCGGCGCGGTGATTCTCGCCATGCCATTGAATTGGGTTTTTCCGGATATTTATCTCGGCCATTTGTCGCAGAAGAATTGCAATCTTTACTCATGTTGGCGTGCCACCAATCATTCCATCAATCCAGTGTGGGCTTACTCACACGGCATAGTATGCGCGATTTCATGCAAAACATTGGTAAAGTATTAGTCGCACACTTCGAAACTCGCGACTTAGAACCAGCAGAATCGCTCAACGCAAATCTCAATCGCATGGGATTTCAAGTTAGCAAAGCTCAAGGGGCACACCAGTTTTTTGAACTTTTACACAATTCTGAATTTGATTTTGTATTCGTCCCAATGCAATCTATTGGCGGGCTAAAACGTCGTGTTCAAATGGCATTGAGAGGGCAAAAAGTCATTAATTACGCGACTGACCCGAGCACATTAACCCCAGAACTTCTCAGAGAGTCCCGGGTACAAGGTTGGGTCAATTTATCGCACACCGATAATCCAGCGGCAGTAACACAGGCCATTCAAGAACACACACTGCAAGAAGTAACAGACATCTCGCAAAATTTGCGCGACATCTCTTAAATCAATTCAGCGGGTGATTTCGAAAAAACTTCTAATATATTTTCAATGGCCCAATCTAAAGATTCTTCTGCAATATTTAATGCTGGCGCAAATCGAACAGTATTTACGTGGGTTTCTTTGGCTAAAATACCACGTTTCATCAAGGCCACTGTGTAATTTCGCCCTTTGCCTGCTTCAGGCCTTAACTCAATGGCATTGAGCAAGCCTTTTCCGCGTATTTCAGCCACCCATTTCTTTTTCAGCGGCTCTAAAGCATTTCTAAATTTCTTCCCTAATTTTTCAGACCGTTCTACTAAATTCTCATCTATTAAAATTCTCATAGCGGTACGCGAAATTGCGCATGCCAAAGGATTTCCTCCAAATGTTGAACCGTGATCTCCTGGCTTCAACAAATTCAACACTTCGTCGTCGCCAACAACTGCAGAAATGGGATAAAATCCGCCGCCTAAAGCCTTACCAAGTATTATTAAATTCGGCTCACAGTCTTCGTGCTGAAAAGCGAACATTTTCCCAGTTCTTGCTAAACCAGTTTGAATTTCATCGACCATTAATAAAACGCTATTGGCTTTACAAATTTTGCTAATTTCAGAAAGATATCCTTGCGCAGGAACTTTTACTCCAGCTTCGCCTTGAATGGGCTCCACTAAAAAACCAACTGTATTTGGTCCAATTGCTTTTTTTAATGCCTCAGCATCTCCAAATGGAATGACTTTAAATCCAGGAGTAAATGGTCCAAATCCATTTTGGTATTGTTTGTCTGTAGAAAATCCGACAATCGTAGTGGTTCTACCATGAAAATTATCGGTACAAACAATTATCTCAGCCGAATTATGCGGTACTTTTTTAACTTCATAGCCCCATTTTCGAGCCATTTTTATTGCAGTTTCTACCGCTTCTGCACCAGTATTCATAGGAATAGCGCGTGCTTTCCCACATAAATTTGTAAGTTCGCTTAGCCAAGGTCCCATTTCAACATTGTGAAAAGCTCTCGATGAAATTGTGAGTTTCTCTGCTTGTTTCACAAGAGTTTCGAGCAGGCGAGGATGACAATGACCTTGATTTAATGCACTATAAGCGCTCAACATATCTAAATATTTTTTACCATTAACATCCCAAACCCATTCTCCTAAACCTTTTGCTATTACTACAGGCAATGGATGATAATTGTGAGTTCCAAAATCGTCGCTCAAGGATATGTATTTAGACGCAACATCAGCATTTAATTCATTCGACACTTGACTCATCATATTCTTTGATTCCTTTTAAAAAATCTGCCCGTGCTTGCAATTGAGCCGAGCTCAGGAATAGGCTTACAAATTCTATCTCCTAGATACTAGAAACTACGGCGATAGAAAACCCCACCTCAAAGCCAGGGAGTCACTTTTTGAACAAAATTCTCAATTCTCAAGCCCATAAAATAATTTCCGACGGTGATTCTCAACCCCATAAAATAATTTCTGAGCAAGAATCTCAATCCCATAAAACACGTTTTGATCTTGAACCTCAAAATTTATGCTGGATTGAAGTTCATGATGTTTCTGTCTTTCTTCACCTCGGCGCAAATCAAAATGAGCAAGCTATCGGGCAAAATCTCAAATTAAATTTGCGCATACAAATTCCATATCGCAATACAGACGACAATTTACTTAACACAGTGGATTATGGGTATATCATAAACAGAATTACAGATTATATTTCTGGTTTAACTAAAATAAATTTACTCGAATACCTTGCAGAACTCATACTTAATTTTATCGAGCGTGAATTTTCAAACATCTCTGCAGCCGAACTCAAGCTCTTTAAATCTTATGTTCCGTTAGCAAATTTTACAGGAAATGTTGCAATCGAAGTTTCTCGAAATTTCAAAATATAAAATACGAGGTTTTAGCATTTACACTAAAACCTCCTATTTTATTTTCACTAAATCCAACTCAATTAACCGCCGCAAATTCAGCTAAACTGAGTCAAGATAACTCAGCTTTCAATAAACGCTTTGAGTTTTTTAGATCGGCAGGGGTGCCTCAGCTTTCGCAACGCCTTAGCTTCAATCTGACGAATACGTTCTCTCGTGACATCGAAACTCTGACCCACTTCTTCCAAAGTGTGATCTGTTTTTTCGCCAATACCAAATCGCATTCTCAAGACTTTTTCTTCGCGTGGCGTCAAAGTAGAAAGCACTTTTTTGGTTTGATCAGACAAACTCTGCGCGGCGACGATATCTACTGGAGCGCCCCGCGTTTTATCTTCCAAAAAGTCGCCATAGTGATTGTCTTCTTCTTCACCAATTGGAGCCTCAAGTGATATGGGCTCACGGGCGATTTTCATCACCTTGCGGACTTTTTCGAGACTCATATCCATACGCTGTGCAACTTCTTCGGGCGTTGGTTCGCGTCCCATTTCTTGCACAAGATATCGGCTTGTTCTCACCATTTTGTTGATGGTTTCAATCATGTGAACAGGAATACGAATAGTACGTGCTTGGTCGGCAATAGCACGTGTTATAGCCTGACGAATCCACCAAGTAGCATAAGTACTAAACTTATAACCGCGTCGATATTCAAATTTCTCAACGGCTTTCATGAGGCCGATATTGCCTTCTTGAATCAGATCCAAGAATTGCAATCCGCGGTTCATGTATTTTTTAGCAATAGAGACTACTAAACGTAAATTTGCTTCAATGAGTTCACGTTTTGCGTCTTCAGCATGCCTGTTGGCATTGCTGATTTCTTGGTACATTTTAGGAATATCTTTGCGAGGCAAGAAGCATGCTTGTTCACAGCCAATAATTGTATTTTGAGCCGATAATATCGCCCGCTTACAGTTATCCCATTCACGTTCAGACAAGAAATTACACTCTAATGGCTTAGGTGCATCTGCATTTGCAAAAGCAATAAGTTTAACTTCGTCCATACGAGTGCGGTATTTGGCTTTGGCTATTTCTTTTTCAGAATCGGCCACGGTTTTGGCATAAGTATCAAGCTCAACAACAATTTGCTGAATAATACGACGGTTTATATTTACTTCTTTTACAACTTCAAACATCTGCGAACGAGCATCGGCTAAAAGTTCACGATCCGCAGGGGTCAAGCTACCCAATCCTGCCAGTGCGTAGCGGTCTTCAATTTCCACCGCAATTTTTGATTGCGATAAAAAGGATTCCACAAGTGCTCGCACTTTCTGGCTTTGTCCTTCATCTGTGGCCTGATCTTGCTCGTCATCAAAACCTTTCACAAGGTTTTTAGCTTTAATCACACCATCTAAAAACTTTTGCCCTATATCTGAAACGTGTTTTAATCCGATTCTTAAGTTAACAAGTCTCTGCAAAAGTTTGTTTTCTTCAGCTTCAATTTTTTTAGCAATTTCTACTTCGCCATCTCTTGAAAGCAATGCAACTTGACCCATTTTTCGCAAATAAATGCGCACAGGGTCGTTGCTTCTTCCCAAAGACGAATCTAAATCTTCTTCTTCATTTGCATCTGCGCCAAAATCTTCTGCAGCCAAAAAATCGTCTTCAGGTGCAGACGTAGCGTCGTCAGCATCCAAATCAATTTCGCCACCCATTTCATCTAAATCAGCATCAAATTCTGCAGTTGCATCGGTATCTTCTGCTTCTGAATCTGCAAACTCTTCGCCTTCTTCATCGTCTTCGCCCTTGCCTTTTTTACCAGCACGCGCTCCCGATTTACCGTCGCTTTCTTTTACATTTTTCTTCTTTTTCGATTTCGCATCATCACTTGCAACTGAAGGCTCTATATCTTTGGCCTTTGCGCCAGATTTTACGGCTTTTTTATCGCCAATTTCAATATCATCTGCAGATTCTTTTGCACGGGCAGCGGTACCATCTCCTGTACCAGCCACTCGTTGTCCAGCAAGGGCCGGAGCGGCAGCAATACCCGAGGGACTTTTAGCTACAGCTGGGCCGTTTTGTTTTAATGCACCAGCGCCGACCCGTGCATTAGCCGCAGGTTGTGCAGAATTTTGCGCTGCAGCTGGCTTTACAGCTTCTCCTGTCGCAGTTTTTTTAATTTCTTGAGCTTTGGGGGCATTCAAAATTTTAGGCATGTGATCAGACTTTGCGCCCAAAGCTTTTTCAATCATATTCCTATTTTCTTGCGCCGATTTGGGCGTTAAAACAGGTTTAGATTTCGAAGCAGCTACTTGCGGATTTTTTGAAATCGAAGCGCTTGCCTTTGGAGCATCAGGTGAATTCCCCTTAGATGGCGCAGCTGCGCCCTTCTGTGCCGCAGATTGCTGAGTCTTCGGTGCGACTGCTGGTTGGGCACCCTTTTGTGCTACTGGCTGGCTTTTTGAGCTTGCATTGGCCGACTCTTTTTGAGGGGCTGCCGCGTTTTTTACAGCCACGCCTTGCTGAGGTTTAGGCTGCACAGTTGGTGTTTTTCCCGCAGGTGCAGATTGGTTTTTAGAATTGAGAGTAACATTTTTGTTTGCAGGTACTTGCCCTTGTTTTGCAGTTGAAACTGGAACAATTTTATGAGTGCCTGTTTTAGCAGCAACTTGCGTTGACGGCTTAACAGGTATTGATGTTTTTTTCTGATTTTCGTTTGAATTTTTCGGTTCCATCGCGCCTTTTACGGCTGGTTTACCTGAGTTTGACGACATCGTAACTTTGGGAGCAACGGCAGGTTTTCCGGTCTTATTCACTACAATTTCCTTAACGTCCGACTTTTTGGGAGGGGGCGTCGATATTTGAATATTCGACTTATTAGAGTTTTGCGCAGCCTGATGCCTCTGACTTCCAGAAGAGCCAGATCCATGTGGCTTAGCAATCACGGGAGAATTCGAATTTTTGCTCTTATTTTGACTCGATGAGTTGCTTTGTCCAGCGCGAGAACTATTATTTGCTTTATTCTTCACTTTTGCAGCGGCTATTGCCTTGGAAGACGCCATATCCGTCAATACCTCCAAAAAGGGAAGAAACTGATACTTTTCAAACTAGCAAAATTTTGCCACAGAAAAATATCGAATTGTACCAATAAACCCTGAACAGCCGAAAAATCAAGCATCTCTGCATCAGCATTACTAGGCTTGCCCAAAGAATTGCTTTTCTCTTCTGATTTGTTCAGTTGAAATTCTTTTTATCCTATTGTCAAGAAATTCAAGGTCCAGAAGCGAACGTTTTTCTTCTGTATGTGTTCCCCTTGCCGTGAGTGCTTCGTTTTTTTGATTTTCCAAAAAACCAAGTTCCAAATCTAATAGCATTTTTCCCAAACGAATTCCCAGCGTTCCTTGCCTTTCAGAGAGCTCTAAATCCCGATAGAAAAATCTAAAATAAGACAAATTCTTTGGTTTAAAAACATTGAGTACATCGAGTGGTACTAAATTTGAACTCATTGAAATCTGCGTCCAATGCTCTAACCCAAGTTTCGCTAGCTCTTCGCTGTTCGAACTCGCCAATGCTAAAACTGCAACTGCTGTTAATGTACAACTTCCCCAAAACGAACTTGCCAATGTTTTTGGCTTCATTCCCCTATTTTCAAAAATTAAATTCAACAATTCTTCAGCAATTTTTTTTGAATCCGCGGATATAAAGAGTGACATGGTTTGTACGCAAATAGATTCATCCATTGGTTCAGCAGAAGAATGACCCATTACTAAATTGCTGAGCCTTAGAGGTAGCATTTGGTCATTGCAGGACGCCAAAGCTAGAATAAACTGAAACTCATTTGCGCTTTTCACAGTCCAAGATATTTTCTGAGAATCAGCTAACTGGTCTGTTTTTTTTCCAATAATAATTCTGCCATCCGAAACACTTGCATTAACCACTTTGCTATTTGCTAAAATACCACTGTGATTTAAGATTATTCCAGTCCGGGGCTCATTTTTTTGAGAAAATTCCTGCGCCTTAAAAGCTCCCAAATCCGAAGTTTTTTGAGCTCCTTTAGCACGAATCAGTGCCTCAAGACTAGAGAGCCCCAAAAACTCCCGCACCGATTCGAGCGCGACTTCTCTCTGCGCTAGGTCAGGATTATTCAATATAACAGGCAAAAGATCTTCTTTTATTTTCCGCACTCTTGCCTCACGAGTGGAGAGCCCTGCACTTAAATATTGACAGGCAAATAATGTCAATGAGGACGCGTTGCTTAAAAGTATAGAAAAATCATTAACTCCATTCGGTAACTTATTAATAAATTCATCCGGGTCTTTGCCGTCGGGAAGTGAAATTTGCAAAAGAGTCACTAAATTGAGCGGAAACGCCACAATAAAACTTTTGTAGCAAGCAGCTTGACCGCTTTTATCTGTGTCAAAACAAAAAACAATTTCTTGGCAATATTTAGACAACATTTTCACATGATCTATAGTTAATGCAGTTCCTAATACAGCTACGGTATTTAAGAAACCGGCATTCACCAAAGTCATACAGTCCATGTATCCTTCAACCACTATCGCCCTATTTTTTTGCCTTATTGCAGCTGCCGCATCAGAAAGATTAAAAAGAGTTTTTGATTTTTTAAAATACTCTGTTTCTTTAGAGTTTACGTATTTAACTTCGGAGCCGTCTTGCTTTAGAGTTCTGCCTCCAAATGCAACAAATGAGCCACGATCATTCTTGATAGGAACCATCACTCGCGCTCTAAAAAAATCGTATGAATTATTCTCTTCACCAATTTTGTGGCTCATTTGCATCAATGTCAGCGCAATAAGATCTTTTTCATTCCATCCACGGTTTACTGCCATACCAGCAAGCACCGATTTACGAGGCGCCCAACCTAGTTTCCACTTTACTATTTGCTCATTGGAATAGCCTCTGTCTAACAAATATTGCAAAGCCTCTTTTCCATCGGCAGAAAACAAATTGCGATGATACGCCTCCACCACTTCTTTGATGATGTGGACATCTTTTTTCTTTTGTTCAGCTAAAGCATCTTCACGATCATTCGAATGAGTTTTTTCCAATTCGAAACCGTACATTGCAGCCAAATTTTCTAGTGCTTGTGGGTAATTACCGCCTTCGCGCTTCATTTCAAAACTCACCACATCTCCGTGAGCTTGGCACCCATAGCAATAAAAATGATGATCTGAATAGATTCGAAAACTTGGCGATTTCTCACCGTGAAAAAGACAACACCCTACAAATTCGGCACCAGATTTTTTCAGGCTCATAAATTTTGCAGCATGAGAAGCTAAGTCAATAGTCGATAAGAGCCGGTCAATAGACTCTTTTTTAAACCGCGCCATTGAATCAACTCCAAAAAAAAACGTCCGAAGCATATACTGCTTCGGACGTTCTAATGAATCAATGCAAAAATCAAGTCGTGAGCTTCTTTAACTTTTTGAGTGCACGTTTCCGGGCAGCCATACGCTTACGTTTAATTTTAACAGAGGGTTTTTCGTAGTGTTCGCGTTTGCGAATTTCAGAAAGAATTCCTGCCTTTTCACATTGCTTTTTAAAGCGGCGCATTGCGCTTTCAAAAGTTTCGCCTTCTTTAATTTTGACGACTGGCATGAGATTCACCCCCTTCCCTGATGCTTACGGCAATCAATCGATGACAAAATAAACCCCGAACTCTAATTAAGAGAACGGGGTCTATGCTAAAAATAGAGGCTGCGCCGTGCTACTCTCCCACAGGTTGTCCTGCAGTACCATCGCCGCATTGCGGGCTTGACTTCGGAGTTCGGAATGGGATCCGGTATTTC
>JAYTOT010000057.1:0-7721 GCA_043747645.1 Pseudomonadota bacterium
GCTTTTCTAAGAGATTCACCTGCAAAGTATCAGGTTCTTTGACTGAGAATTTTCCTAATGGTGGAGTAGGAGGGAGTGATTTTTCAATACTCTCCACAAAATCAAATGAAATAATGGCATCGGCCCGAATTCCCAAATTAATTTTGAAGTAATCTCCTTCAAAATAAAATCCCTTACTTTCTTGCATCAATCTGTACTCACCAATGACCCACACAATGGCGTAAGCCGCAAACGCTAAAGTAACAATTTGAATCACAGAGCGGAATTGCCCAGCGTTCATAAATAGTCGCACAATAAAATGCACCGCTGGAATTTCGAGCAAAATCACAAAAAGTAATGCTCCGATAAACTTGGGATACATGCTTCCAACAAGGGGGTGATTCATTTGAATAGCGCCATTATTCTGAACCGGTCGAAAAGTTATAGAATAAAAAAAAGCTACGAAAATTCTAATTTCGCCAATTAAAATTTCTGCAATGCGAGGCGAAACAGAGGCCCCAATGAGAGCATTTTTCGCGGATTCCCATTTGTCTAATTTTGCCAATGGATTTTTTTTAAAATCCTTGACCGCTTTGACGATGGAAAAAACGACTATGCTTATAAGACTCAGTTCAGCAACAACCGCGACATAAATAAATGAATTCCCAAAGCCCCAATTAAAAATGCGATTTAATAACGCAATCAACACCACGAGAATCAATAAAAACCTAAATACGCGCATTAGCAGCTCCAAACCATTTCAAAAAACAAAGGCGCACAGACAGAAAATAGACTAAACTCAAGGTAAATGGTAGGTGCGTTTGGAATCTAAGCGAACCTAACCTATATTGAACAAAAAAAAATCTGAAATTATATAAATTTCAGATTTCAATAAAATACTTAAAGCTGCTATGATTTTCGAATTAATAAAGTACAGGGTCTTTTTTCATATTTGTAGTCACAGTTTTGGATTGCTCAGAGGTGCAAATGATTTCGCCGCCAACGTCAGACGTAAACACTGACTTGCATGTAGAAACCTCCCAAAACATTGTTATCTGATTCGACACAATTCTTTGTGAGCAATATCTGATCCAAACATTTTTCTCTGTAATTTCAACACTAAATAAGATTTTTTCAGAAATTTGCATGCCCAAAGAGTTTGCACTGTCGATGCATCGGACAAATTGACAAGCTGCAATTCGCCTAAAAATTGGCAGCCCTCAAGTTAAAGACAAGAATTGCCGATAATGAGTGGGAAAAAAATCGCATGCTTAAAGTTTCATTCGAAAAGCTGCTAAAACCATAGGAGTACAAGAAAATGTTACTGCGCAAAGTCATAAATATATCAGTAGCGCAGAGTATGGCTGTATTAATGTTGGCTTCGAGTACTGGCTGCCAACTGAACTCAGCTTCTACAAAAACAATTACGACCAAAGAAGGATTATTCCCTTGGATGCAGCGAGAAAAATACCTTATACCATTGGACATAAAAGGGGAGGCAACAGACCCTATTGATGCAAATAAGTCGGTCAATAAATTAGTGGAAGACGCTAATAATGCCTCGGCGGATAATCAGGGAATGTCGAAATCGGGGTTGGGGGATGCTGTGTCCATAGACCAGCTCAACGGTGTACAACAGTGTTGGTACTTGTACGCACCCAAGCAAGGTGAACTGCCCATTAATTTTGCATTTAAAGAGGAAATTAAAAGGGCGTTGGAGTCAAATCAAATTAAAAAAGTAAGTACAAAATCAGTTTCCTTGGGCAAACTCGTTGCAAAATTTCGCAGTCTGCCTGAATTGAGCAAATTTGAAGTAGCAATGTCCGCAGGAACAAAGTCCCTCAAAGATGCCGCCGAAGAAAAAAAGAAAGAATGGGAAAGCAATCCCATTGGCCAGCTTCTCACGGCCGGCGGCACACTTGCATTTGTAAACAGCGATTGGCTAACAAAGCGCTTAACTAAAGTTGCTAATTTAAATAGTGTGGAAGCAGCCACTGCTCAAGCAAGCAAGGCTGTTGAAGTGTTGCAAGACGCGGTTCAAAAGGCTGAAAGCAATCAAAAACTGGCCACAAAAAGTGGACCGGTTATCGATAAAATTGCGAAAGCCAATTGGGCCAAAGCTGCGGGCAAAAAATCTGCGAAACTTGGAATCCAGCTTCAAGATAGTTGTTTTAGAAGTGGAAATGAGATGATGCGACAAGCCTGCACATTTGCTGTACTCGGTGTAGTGAGCTGGGGCATGTTTAGCGCAGCAAGTACCTATATTCGATTGGCTGGAACGGGCACAGAGGACAAAGTTTCGTTGGCTCAACTCGACCCCGAACACTTTGCTGAGTTCACAAAAAAAGTGGGAGACCTTGAGCAGTTGGTCAGCATGAATCCGAAAGAATTCGAAGCAATTTCTGCCGTTCCCGAGAATGGAAAACCAGGTGGCGCAATTTATCAACTCAGCCGAGAAGGCAGTGAAACCTGTTTAGAACCTGCTCAGGTTGCAAAAAAATACAAATAAATGCTCCAGAAACTGACTACAGCCTGCCATAATTAGACAGACTCCAGCTTTTTAGCAATAACCACTAGTGTGTCTAAGTCCATCTCATCATCCTCTGCTCCAGGATTAATGCTGACATGTTGAATGCAAAATCGGGCGTCCATCAGCTCACGTATGATATGATTTTGAGAGGCAATAAAACGTGTCGATATCCCGTTCTGAATTTGCGTTTTAGTGGTTTCGTCAAAGTGTTTCTGCCAGTATTCCCCTTTCGGAATTTTTCCATCTCTAAAAATCATGGTGTTAACAACAAATTTTCCTCCATTTTTAAGAACGGAATAAACCTGGTCTAGCAACTGTTTTCTGTGATTTCCAATGATGCAATGCAAAAAGTGACTGTCAACAACAGACCCAAAATATTCTTTGTAGTTTGCGAAAGTCTCCGGCGCAGTGAGATCACCGCAAAAAAAGCTCGCTTTTGAAGACATTTCTTCGATATTTTCTCTGGCCCATTCAATTGCAGTTTCTGAAATATCCATACCAATACAATTTAAACCTTTGCTCGCAAGAATCCTGGTAATTTGCCCAGCACCGCAACCCAAATCCAAAGCGGGCAAGTTGAGGTCTAAGTCAGCAGAATCTATAATTCGCTCCCACTCTGGGAGAATCAGTTCATAAACTTCTGGTGCCGCCCAGCCTGGATACCGACCGTCGCGTCTGCGGTGTTTGTAGATAGCGTCGTGAATTTGGTAGTGAGTTGGTGCCGTCATATAATACTAAATTACCTCATTTTTGCCTGATTGAAACAGAAAATTGACCACATGAGCCAGAGTCGAAATATTTGCGCCACCTGATGGCGTTGCTGAATCGCGATTTATGAGTAACACCGGCATACCAAGTTCAACACATGGTTGAAAATCATATTCATGGCTGTCGCCAATGTAAAGAATCTGGTCTATTTCTAGCCCAGTGCTCAAACAAATTTGCCTAAAAACCGACAACGACGGCTCAGATATTCCTAAAGATGCAGAACATAAAATAGTTGAAAAATATGATGAAATTCCAAGATGATCTAGTTTTGAAAACAGGCTTTCATCAAAGTTACTTCACAGTGTTCCTTCAAAGTGTTAGCGCGGTCATTTCACCCTCAATTTTACTGTATCCAATGTTTGAGTTTTATTTGCAAGGCTGATTTCAAAAACTCCGCGTTGAAGTTTTAAAAGGAGCGGTTCTGCAGCGCTTGCAGTAACAACTCCGTTTACCACCCAGTTTACTTTTTCCTGCGTAAAGTTGCTTTGCACGAGCAATTTCTGTTCTTCTTGCGAAAGCGTTGGGTCAAGCGCATATGTCGAACCATCGGCCGGATGAATGATTCGAATTGCAACCGACTGATTTTTGTTATTACTTGCCACTTGCGCTACAGGAATTTCAGTTTCTAGCTGCAATACTTGTGGCCTGGCGCCGCCAAATTTATTTTGCACTGCCAAAAAAATATCGTGCCACAAGGGGGCAGCGCCTTCTACACCACTCACATCCCACATGGGGCTGCCGTCTTCATTTCCGGCCCATACGCCCACGGTATGGGTTTCATTAAACCCAATGCACCAGTTGTCGCGCATGTCTACGCTGGTGCCCGTTTTAACGCTTGCTTTAAAGGGAAGCTCTAGGGGTGAATCCCAGCCAAAACTCAGGGCCCTATTTGCAGACGACGATAATATTTGCGATATTTGTTTTACAGACGCAGTATTTTCTTGGTTCATTTTTAAATATCCTTGAGTGAGCTCCAGCAAACTCACATCTAAGCTTCCTAAAAACAACGAAGCTCCGTAACTCTCAGGCGGTTGTGGCAACGAAAATCCCAAAGACTCAAGGCGGCTTGCAAAGGGCAATAATCCCACCATTTCGCCAACCCGCACCGCAGGAACATTGAGCGATGATGCTAAGGCAATGCGCGCAGCAATTGGACCATGAAAAATCTTGTTATAATTTTGCGGGCTCCAAGAGCTTCCGTTTATCACCCGTTCAAGGGGAGTGTCTTGCAAAAGTGTGTCTTGGCTAATGAGGTTCTGCCGCAAGGCTTGTTCATACAAAAAAGGCTTTAATGTAGAACCCGCCTGACGCTTTGAAAGGGCCGAATTGTTCCATGTGCTTTGAGCAACTTTTAAGTTGCCTGTATTTTTATTGCCCTTTGCTATGTATGGTGAGCCACCTAAAAAACCCACCAGGTGCCCCGATTTATTTTCGAGTACCACCACAGAAAATCCGTTTAAATTTTGCTCACGAAGGCGCTTTAACTCTGCAATGGCGAGGGATTTGATTTCTGATTGTAACCCGAAATCGAGGCTCGATTGAACAAATCTTTTTTTTTGCATGAGCCCCAGTTGGTCTGCCCTATTTGCCATTTTGTTTGCAACAAAACTAGATAGCAAAAGAGGTGGTTGTTTCATTTGCGCAAATTCAGAATTACTATCGCCCGTGGTTTCAGAATTTTTTTTTCTTTTTAAAGGCGAGTAAATTCCTGGTGATCTCGCCTGTTTTACTAATTTTTTTAAAAATTTTTCGTCTTGGGGCTCATGATCTAAAACCGCGCAGGGCATTCCTTCGCATCCGCCAGGCAAGGGCACTAAATTATACCAGACTTCTAGCACACCCCTCCTGCCCCATTTTAAAGTTGCAACTGGCGCTACGGCCCACTCTAAAACTTTTCGCACAATAGGATTAAAATTCCGCATGCGCGGAAAAACAAGACGCACCGCCTGCATGGCTAAAGTGCTTGCCCCGCGAGGCGAAGTTCTCGTTTGAATGCTTTTAAAAAGGCTGCCTAAAAGCCCCAAAGGGTCTGTGCCGGGGTGAAGCCAAAACCTGCGGTCTTCCATTTGAATAATTGTATTTATGCTCACTTGAGGAATGTTTTCAAATTCAACCCAAGGTGCTTGATTTTTAGAAAAATCGACTCGTGATGATTCTAAAACCTGGCCATGTCGGTCTAATAAAACAAGCGAAGAAGCAATGTGTTCGTTTGAAATTTCAGAAGGCGTTTTAAGGTTGATGTAAATCATCCCAAAAAATAATGTTCCAAAAACCACCGCAAATGCAACGAATTTGGAATATAATTTAATTCTACCAGACATCTTTATTTTTAAAAATCTCACTGAACTTTTACCCATTGGCTTGCACTCGCCGACGAGACATCGGGGTTAGGAATAGACTCGCCCTGGCACCCCGGAACCTGAAAATTTCCTGGAACGCCAGCGCGAACGGTCCATTTTGTCACTTGCGTTTGGGAGCCGATGTTAAGGTACCAAAGTTTCCAACTCAATTCCGATTTTTCTATAAATTCAACCTGATTTGAGCCAAAGGAGTGGCTTAAGCCAGATTCAAAAGACATCACCTGCAGACCCGGAAAAAGCGGGACTTCGAGCACAGTCCAGCCGCTCAGAGCAGCGCTTGGAATGAGCTTTGTTTCAAAATCAAAAACCTGGCCTAAGGCCAACTCTTTTGGAAACGCGGTGCAGTCTATTCTGATTCCCCGGTGTTCCGCTTGAGTCAAGGGAGCAAATGTACGAACGGATTCAAACAAAAGCGGACCAGATACATTTGCTTGAATACTTTTTAAGGGCTGACGAACAACACTCACTGCAACAGGAACTTCAGTGGCAAGTACCGCATTTTCGAATTTTTTCCGGAGCCCAAAGTCACACTTTTATTTTGAAAATTAATCTGAACTGCAGAATCTGGGCTTGCTTGCGATTTTCGCAATTCATTTGAATGACGTATGGCTAACAAGGCCCATACGCTCCAAAAAGTGCTCGGATTTTTGAGCTCCGAAAGGCCTCGGGTGTGGGCCGCTTCTAGCTCGGCACGGAAAGTAGAAAATTCAGATTGCAGCGGTGGAATGGTCAGCAATTCCAGGGTTCGAGCCCTAGCCCACTGCGCCTGCAAAGGAGAAGTAGAATTTAAAACAGCCAAGTCTGTGATGGCTCCAGACCTCACTTGCCGGTTTTTAAATGCTGCAGTCCACTTTTCCCGATGAGCCTGCGAAAAAACATTTTTGGTGTCTTTGTAAAATGCCGCTCCCAAGCTCAAAAAAGACTCCCAATCCATTTTTGCAAAATCCGCATCGCGTAAATTTGAGGGAAGGTTAAATGCTTGAGCGTGACGCGCTAATGCCTCTAATACAAGAGGTGATGTCTGGCTTCTATTTTCCGCCAGCTCCGATTTAAGTGCGTTAATATACTTATGGAGTAAGTCTTCTGGTATAGTTTTTTTCCAGCTTTCAGCAACTACTAAAACATACGCCGTAAGCCAAACGTCTCCTTTCATGGATTCAGACGAAAAATACTTTACGAGCCCTTGGCTGTCGGTGCGTGCTTCTAAAATTTTAATAAAATTCGGCCAAGCAGATTTAACATTTGATGGCACTGCAATAGATAGCAGTTGTTCAGAGCAAGAGTGAGGATAATTCTTTAAATAGTCTTCAAAAAATCCTCGTGGCCCGGGCCCTGGAAGCAGATTTTCATACTGAACAACTCCGCCCTGCGGAAGCGCAAAAGTGCGCGCAAGTGGTTTTTCATTCATTAAAAAAACAGAAGCCGAAAGAGCACGCGGTTCAGCCTTTTTTTGAACAGAAACAACTTGTTTAACCCTGTCTTCAACAATACCATCGCGTTTGATTTCAAAAACCAACGCCCGAGAAAAATTGTTTGCATTTATTTTAGAAAACACGCTTTCCGAAACCCCTGGTTCCAACCGCACACTGCTTTTAGAAAGTTCTAAACTTTCAATTGCCTTGGGATCTGATTTTAAAGAAGGGTCGGATTTTAAAGTAACATCGACATTCATTGGTGCGTTTGTGCTGTTGCGCAACACGAACTCCGCACGCCACGAGTCGTTGGCGCGCACCAGTTTTGGCAGCGATGCAATTGTTAAAACATCTTGCCGCGTAGAAAAATCTAATTCTTGCGTGCCAAGTAATTTTTTAGAATTCGAAGTAGCCACTGCAAAAATGCGATATTCAGTGAGCGAATCTTTAATTTCAAAAGGCACAGTGAGCGCGCCATCGGCATTGGGTTTGAGGTTAGACTTCCAAAACAAAAGTGCATCGAAATTTTCGCGTGGAGGCATACGCCCACCTCCGCCACCAGGGGGCCGGGCCTTGAGTCCAAAGTGCCGTTTGCCAATCACATTGAGCATGCTGGTGGCCGTGCTCACTTCGAGAGATCGGAACGGTAAAAGCTGCGAAAAAATGTCTGTA
>JAYTOT010000058.1:0-12533 GCA_043747645.1 Pseudomonadota bacterium
TTCACGTGAGAGCCATTCCGGGCGAAGGTGGGCTGATGCAAATTAGTCCGCAATCTGCAGGGGCAAAACGATAAGGAAACAGCGTGTTACCTGCAAATCTAATTCATTTGAGAAAATTCTTAGCAAGTCTCTCAGATAAATCCGAAAATGACTCTCATTTATGCGCTCATGTGCTAACTCTTTTTTCTATTTTATTTTTCTTAGACAGAAATTTTAGTCAGATTCAAGTTCAAAAAATATTTTCTATATCAGCTGTTCAAAAATCTCTTTTGACTTTTATTGATGAAAACTTAAATGATTTTGTATTTAGCTCTTCTTTCAGATTATTTTGCCAAGAACATGTGCCTATTGCACAAGAACTCAATTCGCTAGAAATGTCTACTTTTTTAAATGAAGAAATGCAAAATAGACACACTCATGTTTTGGCTGAATGGAAAAATCAATATAAAATTCTTTCTGAATTTTGGAGTGTCTTAACAAATATCCCAAAAAGCAGATTTACCATGCATATCTTTCGTATTTTTTCGGGCCACGTTGCGACTCAAATAGAGTGGCAAAAAGAAATTCTATTTTTAGATTGCGATATTGAAATTAAGTTAAAAGTATTGAACGAAGCGCCTTTTTTTGCAATCAACGAGGTAGTCTAAATGTCTCAAAGCGAACAAACCTCCAATCATCTTTGGCGACTGATTGTTGATAAAAATTTATTGCAAGATGATCTTGTCGTTTTAAATGACGAAGAACACCATTATGTGTTTCATGTGCTTCGGCTGGCTGAAGGTAACAAAGTTGAACTTTGCGATGGCAAAGGCACACTGGCTTTGGCTGAAATTGTAACTTCAAATAAAAAGAAAATTGAACTTAATATACTCAGTTCTAAAAAAGCAGAAGATCAAAAAAATAAGCTCACTTTATTTATTGGTCAACCAAGGCCACCTGCGCTCGAAGAATCGGTACATGCTGCTGCAGAACTGGGAGCAACTCGATTCGTGATTTGCCGCACCGAAAAAAGTGCGATTAAATATGAACCAAAACTCGATAAATTGAGACGTATTGCACAGGAATCAATGCGGATTTCTAAGTCCGTTTGGGCAATGGAAATAGTTTGTTATTCAAAAATAGCAGAGTTAATTCAACATGAAAATCTGACAAATTCTCTTTTTTTGTGTGATGAATCTCCTGTCCATAACGCCGATTCACCAAGTCATCCTTGCCTATTAAACGCTTGCCTTGGTTTAAAATCTAACGTAAATGACGTTGGTGTTTTTGTTGGTCCAGAGTCGAGTTTTTCAGAAAACGAAAAAGATTTATTAGTGCAAAAAAACTATAAATTAGTGGGCTTGGGTTCTCAAATATTAAGGGTGCCTGCAGCGGTGAGCAATGCCATTAGCGTAATTCGAGCAGTACAAGAATCAACTTAAAATGACGAAACTTTTTCTTTTTTTTTGGAATTTGATCAGTTTCTAATTTTAATAAATTCAATATCCAAATCGCGCCACCAAACCAAAATGGTCTGAAATAATATTGTCAGATGTTGATGATCGAGGATCTAAATTACCGGTTCCAAATCGAGAGACATTGAGCAACCGCCCACTGCAACCCATTTCAGATTCCACAAGTGGAGTGTCGATGCGCGTCCAGGGATACAAAAATAAATAGTCGATGCGGCGAGAAAGAGAATCGGTTTTTTGAATGAGAGACTTTACCGCAGGGCTAAAAGCAGAACCTTTTTGATGAAATTCTTGCATACGCATTGCCAACGGATTTTCTGCGGGGTTCCAAGTTGCTGAATCTGCCAAATCCGTGTTTTGTCCACTCGCTAACCATGAATCTAGCCAACCACGACGCAACAATGAAGCCACGGGCGCGCTGTCCGGTTCGCAATTAAAATCGCCGCCCAACACCACCGACTCTCCTGGCTTACGCAAAGAATCTATCCAAGAAGCTAAATTATCCACTTCTGTAAGTCTGCGGGAATTGGCCGCTCGAAAGCGCCGCGTGACGTGTTCTTGCTCCGAAACAGAGAGCCCATCATTGGCAATTGAATCTGCAAAAATTTGTTGATTTCTTGGCGTAAAAGTAGGCGCATGATGCAAATGAGTGGTGACAAATAAAATAGTTTTTGCGCCGGAGAAATCGCTCAAATGATACTCAACTGGTAAATGCAATCTCACTGCCAGAGCCACTCTGGACTCGTGCAATTGAAAACTAAAAAACGGACTGCTCAACTCTGAAATATTGAGAGGAGACAAACGAAAACTTCCCGACAAACGCTTGCGGCCCAAAAATTCGGCACGCCAATTTTGCGGAAATAATATGGCCAAACCTTCGTTAAGATTTCCGGGCGGCCCCCACCCCAACTTAATTCCAACATTACTAGAAACATACATACAACGCTTGTTGAGTTTTTCTGCGTACCAATGAGCACGAAAAGGCAGAGGATTAACCTCTTGCAGCATAATCACATCGGCAGATAAATCGTCGAGTATTTGTACCTGACTACTGAGTCGTGCCATGCGTTCGGAACGAGACTCAAGCAATCCGAAAGAAAAACGACCGCGGCCATTGAGACCATGCCAAGTATTCAATGTAGCTACTTTGAGCAAAACATTGTGTGCGCTGTGCATGGCCTCAATTACTCCTCAGATTACCGATCGAGTGGGCGGTTGCGACTGGAGGAATGACTGCGACCTTCGCGTTTAGGTTGATGGTGTGTTCTACCTTCGCTTTGGTCTTGTTCGTATTCGTCTCGTGCTGGGCGATCGTCTCGTGCTGGGCGATCGTCGCGTGCTGGGCGATCGTCGCGTGCTGAGCGATCGTCGCGTGCGAAACTTTCTTCTCGCGTATGGCGATTTTCTTCTGCGAATTGATTTTCACGCGGACTCCGTTCCTCACCGCGCGGAACGCGACCTGCGGGTTGAGTCGGGAATTTTTGATCCGGAGTGGAATGATCGTTTGCTTCAAAGTTTTCGTCACGGGGACGGGTGTGATGCTTCACCCTTTGAGCGTTTTTATAGTCTCGACCAACTGCAGAAGCAGAATCAGATCGCGAGCTATATTGCTTAGCTTCGTGTTCCATTTCCACGTCAAAGTCGTGCGAATTACTATTTGACTCCCGGGCAGCTCGATTTGCTTCACGAGCGATCCGATTTCCCTCTCGCTGAACTTCTTTGTTTTGCTTATTTTGCGGTGCATTTTTAGTCGGTTTTGGCTTCACTTTGGGTTGAGTCAAAGCTTCGGCCGCTTTTTTAAATGCCGCAATTCTGCTCAAAACATTCGAAAGCATCGGTAATTTTTCATCTACAATATTGGTGATTTTCTCAACAACTTGATTTATTAAACCAGTCGCGTTTTCCATCCAGATTTCTCTTTGAGGACGCTCACTATAAGTTTGAACATTTTGACCCGTCTTTCGACGACGAATGGCAGCGGCTTTTGCTGCAGCCAATGCACCATCTACTGTGTCGCGTGCTCTTTCGTCCCTACGGAATGAACGATCATTTTGAGAACTGCGATGTTCTGGTGACGCAGACCGCTCAAAACTGCGATCCTTAGATTTATGTTCCGCTTGTGCAGGACGTTGAACAGGACGCCCCTCACCAGATTTTTGTTCTGCACGTGCTTCCGTGCGTGCCCTTTGAGTTCGCATTTCATCACGAGTTTCATGGCTCTTAACTAATACTGCAGGCGATGCTTCAGCTGCAATTTTAGTTTTCAAGCGCTCTTCGTTGCGAGGCATAATTCCAGATTCTTTTGCCACTTTGTTGTCAGCAATTGCTGCATCCACTTTTACAGTTTGAATAGCAGAAGCAATTTCAGTTGCAGGTTTAGACTGACGAGGAATGATTCCCGTAGGAGCATTTTCCGTAGCCAAACGTATTCCTTCACGTTCCTTTGGAATTGACTGAACTTCTCCTTCGTCCACATTAGTTTTTTGACTCGGAATTGAAATTCCAGCAGCAACTTTTCGTGGTTCAGAAGAAGCAAATTTATCGGATCTTTTTCCACCAACTTCAGCGCCATGACGCTCAGGCATTGCTTCAACTTTTGTAGACTCACCAAAAGTTTTCACGCGCCCATTTTCATCAAACGGAAAATCTGAAATGTCTTCTATGAGTGCATACGACTTAGGAACTCTTTTCACTTCTACTTTAAATGTCAAAAGCTCTTCGACTTGACCCATGTAGTAGCCATAATCTTCACAAACTAAAGTAACGGCCGTGCCTTCAGCCCCTGCTCGCGCAGTACGACCAATGCGGTGAATAAAGTTTTCAGCATTTTCTGGAACATCAAAATTATAGACATGAGACAAATTAGACACATGGAGTCCACGAGACACAACATCAGTGGCAACCAATACTTTAAGTTTGCCTTCTTTAATTTTCTTTATAAGAGTGAGGCGTTTGTTTTGAGGCAAATCGCCAGTTAAAACTTCGGCATCTACTTTATTTGCATTGAGTTTGTAACTCACCCATTCTGCGACTATTTTTGTATTGGTAAATACAATTGCGCAGGTAGGATTTTGATCGCGAATGAGGCCCAATAAAGTCTGAAATTTTTCGACTGCAGGTACAGCATGCACCCATTGAATAATTTTTTCTGGAGTGATTTGTTCTGGAGAAGTTTCGATGTATTCAGGTTCTTCAAGATATTCAAATGCCAACTCTCGAACCTTAATGCTTCCGGTTGCACTGAAAAGTAATTTCTGCACTCGCTCTTGCGGCAACTGACGCAATATGTATTCAACGTCGTCAATAAAGCCCATGTCAAACATACGGTCGGCTTCGTCACAAACAAAAAGATTTACATTGTCAAATTTCAAATGCTTTTGCTTGTGTAAATCTAGCAATCGGCCTGGAGTTGCGACAACAATATCTACGCCTTTCGACAGCGCTTGAATCTGTTTCTCCATATCGGCACCGCCGTAAACGGCGAGTGAATTAAATCCTAAAATACTTAGAATATTTCGCGCATCTGCTTCTACCTGAGACGCAAGTTCTCTTGTTGGAACCAACACTAATGCACCGGGAGAATTTGGAGTGCCTCGGCTTCCCTCAGATTCGAGCAATCGAGCAGCGGCAGTGATAACAAAAACAGCTGTTTTTCCGGTACCAGTTTGAGCAAAACCAGCTAAATCTTTACCTTGCAAAGTCAGGGGAAGACACATTGCCTGAACAAGAGTCGGATGTTTGTAACCGACTTGCTGAATGGCATCTAAAATTTGCTTGTTGAGCCCGAGTTCGTCAAATTCCATATCTAATTTTTCAGCACCAGCAATAGGAGCATCAGTAATTTTGGGAACTTCAACAACGTTTTCTTCTGATGCCGCTAAAGGAGCTTTTTTTGCGAATTCGATGACTGGTTTTTTATATTCAATAACAGGTGGTTTATTTTCTGCAGGAGTTTCCCAAAGCGTGTCTGCTATTTTTTCTGCAGAAACCGCAACATTTTTTGCTGGTTTTGCAGCAACAGCTACTTTTTTCACCGCAGCTGCTTTAGCTTTTACCGCAGGTTTTTCTGCCAGTGTTTTAGCTTTTACCGCAGGCTTTTCTGCAACTGCTTTAGCTTTTATCGAAGTTTTTTCTGCAGGCTTTTCTGCCACTGCTTTAGCTTTTACCGAAGGCTTTTCTGCAGGTTTTTCTGCAGCTGCTTTAGCTTTTACCGCGGGCTTTTCTGCAACTGGTTTAGCATTTACCGCAGGTTTTTCTGCAACTGGTTTAGCATTTACCGCAGGTTTTTCTGCCACTGCTATAGCTATTACCGCAGGCTTTTCTGCAACTGCTTTAGCTTTTACTGCTGGCTTTTCTGCAACTGCTTTAGTTTTTACTGCTGGCTTTGCACTTTGAATGACCTCTCCCACATTTACGGAATCATCGACTGCCGCACTGTTCTGAACTGCACGTTTTGTGGCCATTTTAGCGGGCTCTTGAGCAGATTTTTCGGAAGGCTTACGAGATTTGGGAGAAGTACTTGTCATCATTCAACCTATTCAATGATCTGTGAGTCATTTTGCGAGATATAAATGCATAACCGAAACGAGGACTCCTGTCGAACTTCCGAGAGTAGGTTTGGTCAAAGTGAGTAGATTCTCAAAAATTAAAGCACAGCTACAAAATCAAAAAAACGAAAACAAGGACAAGACCCGTTTCGTTTTTTCTACCAAAGTTTTTTAATTAGCATTCTTTACTTAAAAACAGGATTTGTTTCTGAAAATTCTTTCACAGGAGTATCGCACATGAGTGACAAAATTGGCGCTGTAGACAATTGTCCTGGCGCTTCTTTACACGTTTGACATAAGGTTTCGGTACAAATTAGCAATTAAGATGTTTTAATCACAATTAGTGCGACTTTCCCTTTTGTTAGCTGGACAATTATGCTGTATTGATCGAGTTCTTTAATAATTTTATTTGAATCTTCCACAAATCGCATCGCAGGTATCTGCTTTTCCGCTCCAAAATCCGTTTTGAAAGTAATTAATTTATACTTCTTGTTTCCATCAACTAAAGCACCAGTGCTATCCTCTTCTTCATTTGCAACCGTTCCTGCAATTGCACCATTTAATTTTTAGGAAAATATTGACTTGCGGTCAACCTTAAGAACGGTGCAATTTCTTGCAACTTGCCATTCTATGCCTTTTTTGGGCGTTTCTTTTACTGCCAAAATATCTGAATTCGATTGACTATGTCCGCTGCCACATGCGGTAAATGCCAAACCAAGCGCCAAAGAAATCAATTTTAAACTGTTCATAAAATCCGCTAATGTTTTGGCTCGAAATTGAGCTTAAATCTCTTGGCGCAAAGTGTGTGCCGAGCGAATTCGCCTTTACTTTCAGCAACATTTGGCAATTCATGGGTGTCTATTTTTTATACAGTGTCTAATATTACTGATTGCGCTGTACAGATTTTTTAAGCGCTCAAAAAACTCTCCAAAACTGAAAGCAGGAATTTCATCGAGGCCCTAACCCTTGAGCCTATGGCCGGACTGTGCAATAGAATATGGTTTTTGATTGTGGCATAAGTCTGGATTCTCGGACTCTGAGCCCCCCAGGGAGGATTACAGCATGTTGAGCGGCCTTTTGACCACACTGCTTCTTATTGACTGCGTTGTATTAATGATACTTATAATTGCTTTGCAACACGGAAACGAAGGCGGAATTGGTTCTGCATTTGGCAGCGGAAATTCCACAGGTTTTTTTGGAGCGTCGGGCGGAGTATCGCTCATCGTGCGTGCCACTTGGGTCGCTGGTATTCTATTTTTTGGAATCGCCACAACCCTATCTTGGGTCAAAACTCACGAGCACTTTGGAGTGGGTCGAGAAATTGACAGCATACTAGGAAGTGAATCCGGCACTAAGTCTTCAGCACCAGCGGCTCCAACTGCCGACACATCAAAACAGACGGCCCCCGCCGCTCCCGCCCCTGCAACAAAACCATAAATTTTCTTTGAACCTGCAGCATTTTCACTGCTCCGGGCGCAATTTTCTAAGTCCCCCCATTTTTTGCAGCACACATCAATTCCAAGAGATGTAAATTTTAAATGGCATACCAGTTTTTGCTCGCTCAGAGCGAAGTTGGGATGAAGTTTTAGAATTTATCTAGGGACGTGCTTCAACATGCTCATAAGTTCATTTCCAAATTTAAAATATCGGCAGCCAAGAATTTTGCACGATATTGCACCGGTAAATATAAAAAATTCAACGCCCGAAGCTTTCACCATAGACCTATTGAAAAGCACCCTAAACTCTATTTATGAACATGCCGCTGCTCATAAAGTCACTCCAAAACATTCCATTTATGCATGGTGGACATTGTTTTTATACCGCTGGACCGGCGAGTCTCAATTTTTCCATGCATTTGACGGATTCAATGGAATTCAAAATATTTTTTCAATTTCCATAGACGGCTCGCAAAAATTACAAAAATGCTGGGCCGAAACTGTCAACCAATTTCACGCTTCACCTTATGAAGGAAACATTGAATTTGACCTGCAGTTTCAGATTCAAGAAAAAGATAATTCACTCCAATTCATCTTTAAAATGTGTCCTGAGTTTTACACTAAAAGCAGAATTGATCTGATTTCAAGTCGTTTTGAAGAATTTACACTCGCAGCATTGAAAAACTTAACGGTTAAAACCGTAGACAGCATGTCTATTCAAACATCACAAAGCGAAAATGAAAATAACACTGTATTTGTTTCAGAATTTAAAACATCAACTCATAGTGATATTTCTTGTTACTTAAATCAATCAACACAAGCTAAACCAAATCATTGCGCGCTCATTTATAGAGATAAATATTTAAGTTATACTGAGCTCAACGACAAAGTCGACAATTATTCAATTGAACTTCACAAAAAAGGCGTACGTCGGGGCCAAATAGTATCAATATGCCTCGAACGATCTGCCGATTTAATTATTACTATTCTTGCAATTTTACAACTCAAGGCAACCTATTTACCACTTGACCCAAACACTCCACCAGACAGACTGAAATCAATATTAACCGACTCACAAACTAAATTCTTAGTTACAAGTAAAAACAAACTCAATCAATTCGAAATGAATGACCTTTCCGTTATCGATGTCTCGTTACTCCATTTAGAATCAGGTAAAAATTCAGAAATACGAGAGCATTTACTTGCACTAGAAACCACTCAATCTAGCGATACTGCATATATTATTTACACCTCTGGCTCCACAGGACTTCCAAAAGGAGTCATGGTTTCCCACGGAGCTGTAGATGCTTTAATGCATTGCATGCAAAAAACTCCCGGACTCAAAGCAGACGACATTGTGTTGTGCGCTAATTCTTTCTCATTTGATATTCACATTCCAGACATTCATTTAGCTCTATTCGTTGGTGCAACTCTAATTTTAGTTCCGCCAGAAGATACGCTTGAAGGAAATAAAATTGGCTCCATCATTGATGAGCTCGAAGTTACTTTCATGCAGTGCACACCTTCTCATTGGCAAATCCTACTCAATTCCCAATGGCAAGGCTCAAAAAAATTAAGAGCAGTGGCTGCTGGCGAACCACTTTCACATGGGTTAGCCCAGGAAATAAAATCAAAATGCCTCGAACTCTGGAATGGTTATGGCCCCACTGAAACCACTGTTTACGCAACTTTCTACCATGTAAAAGACTTATCATTGCCGCTCTATATTGGCACACCGTTAGAGTGCATCCAGATGCATATTTTAGATGAGTCTTTCAATATTCTGCCATCTGGATTTATTGGCGAAATCTATATCACCGGAAAAACATTAAGCTCTGGATATATCAATCGCCCTGAACTCAATAAAAATTCATTTGTCGAAATACCTCAATTGCAAAAGCCCAACACTATTTACTATCGCACTGGTGACTGGGGAAGAAAGTCAGTGACAGGCGAAATAGAATGCCTGGGGCGCAGAGATGGTCAAATCAAAATGCGCGGATTGCGCATTGAACGAGAAGAAATAGAATCTGTTTTAATGAAACATTCTGCGATAACCAGTTGCAATATTCAGTTTTTGAAATCTCCATCAGGAGAAGAGCACCTCGTTTGCTATTTTGTGGCATCAAACGAAATCAGCCAGAATTCAATTAAATATTATTTGGCTGAAAAACTCCCACAATACATGATACCAAGCTATTTTATAGCACTCGAAAGCATTCCCGTGACCGTAAATGGGAAAGTGGCAACAAGCAAACTTCCGTTGCCTTGGAATTTAAAAAATCTTCTGCCAGAATCTGATTCTCAGAAATCTAAAGATCAAAATTCGAATACTCTACAAACTGAAGTTTGTGCCCTATGGAAAACATTCCTTGGAATGAATTCAGACAACCAAGCCAGCCACTTTTTTGAACTCGGCGGTACTTCATTACTAGCTGCAAAATTCACGGCAGAATTGAATTCAAAATTGAAGTTAAATATACCAGTACTTCGTATATTTGAATATCCAAAGCTAGGAGATTTTTTAAACTCTCTAGAAAATGATGGCAACAAAAATAAAACTCTTCAAATTCATATCCAGCAAAAAAAAGAGTTTGGTAAAAATATAGACACACTTTTTCTCAATTCAACAAAAGAAAGCATAGCTATTGTTGGAATGGCAGGAAAATTTCCCGGAGCAAACTCCGTTGAAGATTTGTGGGAAATGCTCATTAATGAAAAAGAGGGAGTGAGTTATTTTTCAGATATTGAACTTGAAGTTGCGGTTTCACTGGATACAAATGAATCCTATGTCCCTGCCCGCGGAATAGTAGAAGGATCAGATGAATTTGACGCCGCCTTCTTTGGAATGAGTCCCCGAGAAGCAGAAATAATGGATCCACAGCAGCGTCTTTTTATGCAAATTGCATGGCATGCCCTAGAAGATTCAGGTATTATTCCTGGTTCTTACACTGGGCAAATAGGTGTCTACGCCGGAACCCATACAAATACATATTATACAGAGCTCCTCAAACAAAATTCAGATTTAATTAAATCATACGGAGAATTTAATTCATTATTACTCAATGAAAAGGAATATATTGCAACACGAACATCATATAAACTAAATCTAAAAGGGCCATCAGTAGCTATTCAATCTGCATGCTCAACTTCGCTAGTGGCGATTCACACAGCAATTCAAGCTCTGCGCGCAGGAGAATGCGACGCCGCAATAGCGGGAGCAAGTTCTTGCACAGTGCCAATTCGGAGCGGTCATTTTTATCAAAACGAAGGAATGCTCTCAGCCGACGGACACACGCGTTCATTCGATGAAAAAGGAACTGGAACAGTTTTTTCCGATGGCGTTGCTGCAATTGTCTTAAAAACATTAGCGCGGGCAAAAGCGGATGGAGACCGTATTTACGCACTTATTGAAGGCACTGCAATAAACAATGATGGATGCGATAAAGCTAGTTTTACGGCGCCATCTATGCAGGGGCAAAAAAGTGTTATTTTAAGTGCATTAAAAGATGCTGGACGCAATCATCATGAAATAGAATATATAGAAACGCATGGCACGGCAACTCCGCTTGGTGACCCTATTGAGTGGGAAGCCATTCGATCTGTATTTTCTGAAAACAATAATTACACCAGAATTAACCCTTTATATGTGGGATCAATAAAAAGCAATATAGGCCACCTCACTGCCACAGCAGGAATTGCGGGACTCATTAAAACGGCACTGAGTCTCTTTCATGAAGCACGCCCAGCAAGTCTGCATTTTCAAAAATTAAATCCACTCTGTAGCAATAGTGATTCACTCCTTGAAGTTCAAAAAAATAAGCAGCCTTGGTTGCGCACTCAAACAGATCGCACACCTAGCGATGTTTTTGCGTCGCCAACAGAATCAAAGAAACGATTGGCAGGTGTGAGTTCCTTTGGAGTTGGAGGCACAAATGCACACTGCATTCTGGCCGAAGCTCCGGTACAAAAAATAAATTACAATTCGGAAAAAAATCACCTTTTAGTTTTCTCAGCCAAAACAGAAAATTCACTTAAATCGCAAATAGATTCTGCGTTAGCCACACTCAAGAATATTCAACTCAGTCAGCCAGAAATTTTAATTCAAAAAACAGAAGAGTTTGCTCAAACATTGCAAATGAGACGAACCCGATTCGATCACAAGGCATTTTTGATTATTAATTCTGAAAAAGAAACAACAGACGCAGTTCAGTTTAAATCAGCTGAATTTTCAGCCGTAAATAAATTAAATATGTTCAATAATCAAGAAGTCGTATTTGTAATTCCCGGCCAAGGTTCTCAAGTCATGGGAATGGGCTCAGATTTTTACCACACAAGTGACATTTTTAAGCACGCATTTGACACTTGTTCTAGCATACTTTTGCATCAAATTGATATTGACATGCGAAAAGTGATGACAGAACCACACAATTTTTCGTGGGAAAACACTTCTATTTTACAGCCCTATCTCTTTAGTTATTGCTACTCGCTTGCAAAAATGTGGATGCATAAAGGTATCTCTCCCACGGCTCTCGTTGGCCACAGTTTGGGTGAATTTGTGGGCGCAGTCATTTCTGAAATTATGGAATTAACTGATGCATTGCTCATTATCGGCGCTCGCGGGAGGCTCATGAATGCGTGTCCCGCAGGAGCAATGCTAAGCGTGCACATGAGTGAGTCTGAGATTTCCAACTTCTGCCCACCGACACTAGACATTGCTGCTATAAATGGGCCAAAATCAACTGTTGTTGCAGGCGCAATTGCCGATATAGAAATTTTTGAAAAAATTCTTTCAGATAAATCTATTTCAAGCCGCAGGCTCAAAACTTCGCATGCATTTCATTCGAGAATGATGGATTCCGTCTTAAGTGAAATGAATGAAATTCTCGAAAAAGTAAAACTTTCTCCGCCAAAACTTAAAATATATTCAACTGTCACAGGAGCAATTCTGAGCGATTCAGAGGCTTGTAGCCCAAACTACTGGAGCAATCATTTGCGGCAGACAGTCAATTTTTCTACTGCAATTCAGAACACATTTTCCGATCAAAATAAAGTTTTTTTAGAAATCGGACCTTCAAATGTTTTGGCTGCACTAACAA
>JAYTOT010000059.1:0-1486 GCA_043747645.1 Pseudomonadota bacterium
GTCATAACTTTAAAATTCAAACGCAGCGGCATTTGATGTTTTTCCTTTTCTGCAGGCATTCAAAATAAGGTTACTCCTAAGAGAGATTGACAACGCTGCAAAATATGCGTCCCTGAAATTTTGGTTGTGCGCCCTTAGGCCGGGAATCTGGGCGATTTAAATCCTGAATGGGAGGCAAAGTTCACAACCCAAACCGCTTTGTCACATATTTTTTGCTTGTTGAATTAAAGAGCATGAGGTACGCATACTTCTGTCTTAAAAGACGCGTTAAATTCACGTTTCATTATTCAAGTCAAAGGGTTATTTTTATAAAATTAGTTGCTTGCGTTTCGGTTGGTTTGGTTGCTGCAGTTTTGTCTCTCGTGGCCATGGCTCGCCCAGAACTCGCTCAAGGTCAAAAAGTAGTTTATTCATGGAATTACGAATCTGATTCAGGATACGCAGATACAAATGAATGCGTGCAAAACATCTTTTCTGCGCAAGGCAAGTTGCTGTCCAATACAATCGTTCACGATTTTGTAGCTCATCGCGGAACAGAGAATGTTTTCTGTGCAGATATTGCTCGGACCCAATCTAAAACTTACGGCATTACGTACGATGCTGCTTCAAGTGAATTTTATTGCCTTCGCGAAACAACCTCCCCATTAGGTGGTGTAGACCGAAACTATGCTTCCGAATGGCTGTGCGGGATTTAAGAAAACAAACTTTTATAATGCAGATCTCCATAAATACGCATAGGATGCTCGGATTAGAAAGTCATTTGTTACGGAAGAGCCATGAACTATGTCCGCCATTGAGCGTTCCTTACCTGCTGCGTTAGAAAAGCCTGCCGCTTCGCGGACGTCCGGTTTCTTGCCAAGACCTTGTCATATAAATACCCCAGATTCCTTTCGCACTTGACTTTTGTCTATAAATAAATCACCACTGAACAGCCATTTAACTGCGTAATCATCGCACCAATATTTTTTATTCAGGAAAAAACAAATTGAAAAAAAACGAAAAATTGAAATCAACCCAAATAAAATCTTTCACATTGGCAAAGTGCAAATTTACAAATTTTTCTAATAGGGTCATTTGTTCGAGGCGTACCCCGTTAGTGCAATTCATTTTTGCAATATTGTTATACTCCTGCGCTACTGCCAAAAATAACAATGATGCAAAAAAATCTTCTATAGTTTTAGACTCACCCCAGAATATTACGGAGCGAGAATTAATTGTTGCCAGTGACATTAAAAAAGGAATCGGCAACTGCGATTTAACTGGCACCTTGTTACTTCCTGCAGAGTCACCACCAAGGGCACTCGCTTTTTTTATTCACGGCTCCGGCCCTAACAATCGCAACGAATCGTCGCCTCAGGGGCATAAAATTTTCAGCGACATTGCGCTCAAACTGGGTCAACAAGGAATAGCATCTTTTAGGTTCGACAAAAGAGTCGCCATTCGAGAATGCGTGCAAGCGGTAGTCAATAATTCTATGACATGCATT
>JAYTOT010000060.1:0-28186 GCA_043747645.1 Pseudomonadota bacterium
TGGTTACAAAACTGAAATACTCTAGGATTAGTACTTCGCGTTAAAATCAAAAAAAGTAAGGAGATTGCAAAATGATACAAATTCAGCAAATTATATCGCATACGAGATTTAAGAAGTTTTCTTTTTTTTCGTTGTGTGGCTGTTTTATTGCCGCATGTAGTTATAGTGAACAAGTTAAGCAGTCACATTTAAACGATTTTATTGCGGACTCTATCGATGGTTCGAGTCTTCCAGCAAAAACTGTTTCTCTAACATTCGACGATGGCCCCGGCCCTCGCAGTGTCGAATTGGGCCGTTACCTTGCGGTAGAAGGCATTGAAGCCACATTTTTTGTAGTTGGCCAGAATGTGGCGCGCTATAAAGAGGAAACGGCAGAATTGGCCAAGCTAGGTCATCTCATTGCAAATCATTCGTACACTCATACAGCAATGACTGAAGCCGATGATCCCATTGCAGAAATACGAGACACCGACGCGCTTATTTCAAAACTTATTCCCAAAAATACCTATCTTTTTAGGCCCCCTTATGCGGATTGGGGTGCACGTTTGCCTGTTATTTTAAATAAAACATTACTTAAAAAATATGTTGGTCCTGTACTTTGGGATGTGGGGGGCCACACCACAAAACGCTATTCCGCCGATTGGGACTGCTGGGCCTACAACGATCCGTTAGAACTTTGCGCCCGTGGATACATGAATGAATTTAGAGATAAAGATCGCGGAATAGCTTTATTTCACGATATTCATAGCAGGACTATTGACATGGTCAAACTGCATATTGTTCCTGCTCTCAAAAAAGAAGGATTCAAGTTTGTGCGCCTCGATGCCGTTCCAGATATTAAAGAGGCATTAGCCTTCGCCCAAAAAGAGCCGAAACCTGAAAAAAATTAACTCGCTAATATTTCACACCTAAAATAAAATCCCTGAGTTTTTGTCAACTTCTCAAAAAATCAACCGATAGAGAAGTCATACAAGCGGAGGCCCAAAACCTCTCTGGGGGAATTCATGTTTTTGCGAAACTCATACAAATACAGATCGATTCGGGGCATTGCTCTGAGTTTATTTGCATTGGTATCAGTGGGCTGCGGCACGCAAGAAGTTTCGGGTGGCATCCCATTGAGCTCGACACCCAGACGCGAAAAATTGAGTGAACGTGAAGGTAGAGGCATTTCTGAGCCGGGGTCAGATGCCGCAAATATCGGTGAAAATCCGAAAGTGCCCAGTGAAAATTCACTTGGCACCTTAAAAGGTTCGTATAAACTTACTGGCGCAAAAGTAATGATGGTAATTAATGATGAAGAAAAAGATCTCAAAATCGAGCCCTTCGAAAAATATAAAATTGAACCTACAATGGCCTGGGAATCGTTAGGAAATGGCGCTTACAAACGCACTATTACGGGATTTCAAAGAATTGTGTTTCAGGTATCAGAAGCCTCAAGCTATGAATTTTTATTTGGCTGCCTAATCGAAGGAAACATGGAATTTAGCTCCACTCTCGAAACTTCGGGCAAAGTTTCTGCGGACCAAGAACTAGAAGGCGCAAAGCTTCCCTGCATTGGAACTTGGGAAAAAGGCGCTTTGTTTCCACATCCTGCAGAAAAAATTCACGTTGTTGCCAACGATGTGAGAATAGTAAAAACAATTCAAGGCTACGATATCGTATCTAAAATGAAGATTAGAGCATCGTACGACAAATGGATGGAAACGAAGTACACGCTAAAATTCACTAAATCCTTAAATTAAGACCACTTAGGCTTCACTCTTTACAAAACTCCTACCATTCGTAAAAATATTCAGGGCACCGACCTTGACGCAGTGCTTTTGCGGCTTAACTTTGCGGCAGTCAACTGACTGCTTTAAATAATCCGTGAAAGGACCCCTTCATGACTGCTCAAGTCGAAACCCACTCGTTCCAGGCTGAAGTTCAGAGTTTGCTCAATTTAATGATTCACTCTCTTTATTCCAATAAAGAGATATTCTTGCGCGAACTCGTTTCCAACGGTAGCGATGCACTAGATAAATTTCGTTTTGCCGAACTCACAAATCGCAATTTATTGCCTTCAAGCCGCGAACTTGGCGTGTTAATTTCTGCCGACAAAGACAATCGCAAATTGATTATTGAAGACAACGGAATCGGCATGAACCGCGACGACCTCATCAATAATTTAGGTACTATTGCAAACTCTGGAACCAAAAAATTCCTCGAAAAATTAGGCGATGCAGAAAAAAAAGACGCAAACCTTATTGGCCAATTCGGCGTTGGTTTTTACGCTGCATTCATGGTTTCTGAGAGCATTAAAGTTGAAAGCCTCAGCGCAGAAGGCGGAGAAAGCTGCATTTGGGAATCTACAGGAAACGGTTCTTACACTCTTGCGCCTGGCACACGCACAGAGCGCGGAACTCGCATCGAAATCACACTTAAAGAAGACGACGTTGAATTCGCCGACGACTGGCGCATCAAAGGAATTGTTCACAAATATTCCGACTATGTTACCTACCCTATTCTTTTCAAAGACAAAGAAAACAAAGAAGATCGGCTGAATAAAAGCACTCCAGTTTGGGCTCGCAACAAACGCGAAAACAAGCCCGAAGAATACGTCGAACTCTACAAACAAATTTCACGCGATTTTCGCGACCCTTTGTTTCATGAGCACATCAGTACCGAAGGTTTAATGCCTTTTAATGCAGTTGTGTTTGTGCCCTCAGAAGCTCCGTTCGATTTGTGGCAACGCGACACGCACGGCCTCCATTTGTACGTAAAACGCGTTTCAATTGCAGAACAATGCAAAGAGCTTATTCCCGAATACCTCCGCTTTGTAAAAGGCGTGGTCGAAACGGACGAATTGCCTCTCAATGTTTCGCGCGAAATATTGCAAC
The DNA here is from genome assembly GCA_043747645.1 of Pseudomonadota bacterium. GTDB lineage: Bacteria > Bdellovibrionota_B > Oligoflexia > Silvanigrellales > Silvanigrellaceae > JAYTOT01. The sequence goes on from JAYTOT010000060.1 coordinate 2,877, forward strand.
AAAACACAAAGCTTCCTACAATTAAAAAACAAATTGTTAAAAAAGTTTTGGGTTCACTCACACAAATGGCTACTAATGACGCCGAAAAATTCCAAAAATTTTACACTATTTTTGGCCCCGTGCTTAAAGAGGGCTTTCACTTCGACCACGACAATCACGAGTCACTTGCAACTCTTGTGCGCTTCCGTTCCTCACGTACAGGTAGCGACGGCTGGGTGAGCCTTAAAGAATACGTTGAACGCATGGCTCCCAACCAAAAAGACATCTATTTTATCACCGGTTCGAGCGCTGAATCTGTGGGTTCGAGCCCACACTTAGAGTCGCTCAAGTCGCGCGATATCGAAGTACTCTTTTTAACCGACGCCATCGACGAATGGTTTGTAATGGACTACCCACGCCATGGCGAATTTGAACTCAAATCAATAACTAAGGGTGATATTGACCTCAACGGCATTGGCAAGGACGTCACAACTCCATCAGAAAATGAAACTCCTGCTGAAGATTTGGCGCCGCTTATGGAAACATTGCGTTTGGCCCTTGCAAACGAAATTAAAGACGTGCGCATCACCAGGCGCCTCACCGAAAGCGCTTGCTGCCTTGTGGCAGACGAAAACGGCCTCAGCGCGCAAATGGAACGCCTTATGAAAGCCAACAACAAAGACTTCGCTGGTGCAAAAAAGATTCTAGAAGTGAATCCTTCGCACCCCCTCATTAAAAACTTAGCCAATTTGCAAAAGAAGGGCGAAAATTCTGCGCGCTTGGGCGAATGGGTCGAAGTTTTATACGAAACTGCACTTTTGGCAGAAGGCTCACCCGTAAAAGACCCTGGCATGTTTGCGCGTAAACTCACACGCATTATGGAACAAGCATCAATGGTTCATTGATATTCAAACTGGCAGGCCGCCGCCCAAGCCAGATCTCAAGCGCAACACCGAAGCTTCAACACTTTGCGCTGCTATCATGCAAAAAAGCGGCATGTTCCTTACTCTTTCATCTGTTGTAGCAATATCCCATATAATGAGACAATCTAACGCGGGCGGAAGCTTTTTTGATTTCGCTTCGTCACTCAATATTGCCAATATTCGCAAACACTCACGCCATTTCGCTTTACAACTACTTCATTGAACACGCGCTGAGTTGCGGCCGCCAGGCATTTGGAATCTGGATTCCATTTTTTGACTTCTTTGCCTAGAGCTTCGCAAACTATATTATCGACAACGGTGTCGTCTTCAAACCAAGATTCAAAAATCGGAAACTTCGACCAACGATCTGCCAAAACTACCTCAAGACAGTATGATTTAAAATCTGATTTGCAATCAACTCGTGCACGTATTTTATCGAGTGCGTTTTCAAAAGCAGACTCTGGATTCTGGAATACTTGGTGGCCCAATATTTCTGAAAGTTGTAACACTTCACTTGAAGGAACCCGCCCTTCTTTTAATCCTGTTGCAATGGCATAGTTTAAAAGTGTTACTGCAGCATTTACTGACAGTGAACCCCAAAATTCTTTTGTAGCTTTCATCTTGATTTCTACGTGACGATATTCACTTTTAGAAACCTGATTGTGAATCCATGCATCTCGAATTCCATAATTGACTCTTGAAATAAATCCAAAAACAGAGGCGCCTGAATGGCTTTTAAGGCAGCCTAAAAAGCCCCAACCACCGCTACCATCAACGCTATAAGAAACCAATTTGCATAATTCAACTGCCTGCAACGGTGCACATTCAGCACCAGCAAGCTTAAGAGATTTTACGGCAAAATCGACCAACGGGCGCTCTATTTCTGGAAGCCAATTACGCATCCCAATGAGTCGACGCAGTGTAACCCCTGTGCCCAAATTGGCACCCGCGTCTGCCAAAAGCTTTAGAAATGATTTTCGTACGATTGCATCTTTATCTATACAAAATATTCCAGCCAATTCTCGCACGCATGGCTCTTGAGACAAAGAAAGAGTCATTAAAAGTGACTGAAATCGACTTTCAGCAGGAAGATTTTTGATTGATGCTAATAGCGCACTTGCAATCGCATATGAGTCGCCAGCATTGCTCTTAACGAGCTTATTAAGCATCTCGCGTCCTTGAAGCAAGGCATTTGTTTGAGCTGAATTATCAAGTTCAAAAGGGATTACTGGAGTCTCATTTATTGCCCTACGCAAAACAGGAAGAATTTCTACACTAGCTTCATTCAATATTTGCAAAAAAATTAAACTCGCCGGGCCTTTATTTTTACGAATCACATCGCGCGCAATAATTGCTTGGAGCCTTTCCATAATCGCCATTGCACGTGGGCGCTCACGCTCTACTGCCATTCTGAGTTCATCGAATCCCATTTGAAGAGTTTGCCAAATGTTCATTTGCCAATCGCTTAGCTCACTTGATGAATGAAATTCTAAACCATCTATTTCGCGCAAAAAAAGAATCATAATTTGTTCTATTTGAAAAAAGTCATCGGCAATTAAACTAGCTACTGAGTCAATATTTCCAACAGAATACATTTTGATAAGTTTTTCAGCATGAAGTATTGACATCAAAAACCCTTACTTTACGATAATGAATACAAGTCTAGCAGAATAAAAATAGACTCCACTTTTCTTGAATGGCAATTTTTTCATTTCTGTAGATAGAATTACCAGTCCAAAGGAACCGAAGCAAGGAAGTTGTTATGCCTTCAAATATAAAAACTTGGGCAAAGCATTCAAATTTAAAGCCGAGTCAAACTGTTTAAAACCACAAAGGGAAAACTCTCCAATTTAGTAAGTCTGGAAATCCCTCAATTGAAAAAGCATATAAAACGCACTTCGTATTGACCAAAGGCAACAAATCACGCACAACAGAATTTGGATTGACCGACGTTAAATCTAATCAATTTTAGGAGATTTTAAAATGGCATTCCTTGGCCATTATTTTACTCGAAAACCTACTCCCTTAACAGATTTTCCACAAATTTTACCTCAAAGTGAAACTGTAATTCCCGAACTAACAGATGCTTCAGTTTTTAGGTCAGACCAAAAAATTGAAGGATTTGACGCCACGGACAACAATAATTATTGGCATGGAGGTGAGCTCAAACACGTTTACCGCTCCCGCTTAGGTTTTAAAAAAGAATCTTGTCCTATATGTTGCAATGCAACGAGCCAAAAATACATTTCACTTGTGTATGCCTCAGATTTAGGTACGAGGCAGTCCCTTTCTCCTTGTGCATGGATTTGTGAGCCCTGCTCATGTGTAGTTTTAGACGAATCAATCTGTGCCCAGTCTGCTCACTGGAAAGGGTATTCGTATTTTGTTCCAGTTGGATTTTCAAATGTCAACGATTTCTTTAATAGCAATAAAAATGACATGAATTTATTTTCGACTTACGAAGGTAAAACACCTGTTTTTGTTATCGATAAAGAAATAGACAGCATCACTGATGTGCTTTATCAAGATGAAGTCAATACAAGCACTTGTTATTCACCTGATGACGCTTTCGGCACAGCAAAAAATCTGGCGCTTGAAGAAAAAAAACGACAAAAGCGCAAGGCAGAAAAGCTTGCTCGAAAAAAACAGCGGCACTGAAACCCTTTCCTCCTTTGAGTCAATGAAAAACCTATGCATTTTGACTGACGCACTCATTAAAATGTTTCTTTTGAACAACAATTTTATGAATAGCAGCAGACACATCCGTGTCTCCCAAGCAAATGTGCACACATTGATTTTCATTTTCCTTCAATTTATCAGAATAGTAACCATTGTCTTCCTTGAGTAACCCAAGTGCAAAAAAACATGCCAATGAATTCGATTTCAAAGTGGTGAACAACTCAGAAGCGAGCAACGAAATTAAATCAGATTCTACTTCAAATTTAAAATTGATTTCATCTCGAAAATACCTGTCAACAGCGCTAGAACCAATTTGATCTGAAGCTGTTCTCGTTTTCGAAAATTTTGTAAGACCATTTGTAAGCTCCAATAAAATTGATTTTAATGTTTGAACCTTTGCATGAAGATTTTTAAACCCAGGACTCATAGTCATGCGGTGATTTTCAAGTTTTCTATTTATATCATCAATTAAATAAGTGTATTCAAGTACTAAATTCCGTTGTAGAATATCGCCTGCCTTTAATCGTTACCCGGCCGATACCTTAATCCTTTAAAAACTTTGGGGTGAAGTTTAATGTCCATGCTAGAAAGCGAAGTTCAGATGAGCGCAGAAATATCGAAAGCAAAACTTCTACGAGGCAAGCTTGTTTCAGAGGTGTATCAGGATTATTTAGAGCCTCTGTTCCTAGAGTATGTAAAACACAAGCCGAGACCATCACTCGAAAAGCTAAACAAAGTGAGTGAATTAGCATGGACCATTTGGAATGCCGTAGTTTTTGCAGACTACAGCCCAAATGTACTAGACATAAAAGTTCTTCAAGAAATAGAACGTACAAGTAAAGAAGATGCTGAAATCAATCAATTGGTACAAATGTTCGTAAACCGAAAACGTGAACAATTTGGTGAATTCCGTTACCTTTTTGGCCATTGTGAATTCTATTTCAATCCGGATGGTGAAATTAGATGTCGCGCCGAAGCGAGGCTGCCAGACTGGAAATGATTGTTTTGCCTCGGTTTCAATTACCAATCGACTTTAATGGACCAAAAATGTGCTTTGAATTCTTTTTATGAGATTTGAATCATGCTCAAAAAGTGACTGTAAAATACAAAGCCGAGAGCAAGAGTTGCGATTTACTCCCTTGAAATTAAACTCTCTTTGGCATACACAATGCAATGAAACACTGAGTTTAGATTGCATTTTAATGTCTTGAGAGCTCAAATTTAGATTTTTTTAGCGCAAGAGAAACTCCTTGGAAGAAACCACTGCAGCAAATTATTCATTCAAAATTGCACCAAGTGGGCACCCACTCATTCAAAGGAGTGCCCTTCATTATTCCTGGGCAAAAGCATTTTCACTTTCCATTTCGGAAGGATTATGGGCGATAGCCGAGGCAACAAAAATACCCGACGAAATTGCTCGGTTTTGGCGCTCTCTAGGTAGGGAGTTTTTGCATAAAATTGCTGAACGCCAACATTTAGGCTCCCTTTCAGAACGCACTCATGTCGATATATCTGAGCTCGAACTCACAAAATGGGCTGCAACAAAACCGATGTGTGATGGGGCCGAATACATTTCACCAGAGAGTTTACGCAGCCTTTGGACAGAAATGACGAAAGAGCTCCAGAGTCATTTGAAAAAAAACAATGGCCAACTTGCTAGTTGGCTTGAGGCTCGTGGCGGAAAATTTAGCCTTCTCGGAAAAGTCTGTTTGCATCTGGCTGAAAATAAACGGAGCGAAACGCATCCGTTTGCATTTATTGCTACTGTAGCTCTTATGGTGACCGAAGATGGGCGTGTTATTTATTCACCGCTAGGAAAAGCACTTGAAGAAGCAGAAAAAGCTGGTGAAAAAAATAAACTTTTAGATTTTCTTGTTCCTTTAATTGAAGCAGCAAAAACTATTCCGTGGTTAACAATAGCAATTGATCAAAAAGAAATTTATGGGCCTCAAATTTGGTTGCCTGACCAGGCACACGCATTTTTAAAATCTTTGGATACACTTTCGGCTTTTGGAATTCGTTCGAGGGTACCCGATTGGTGGTCGGCGCATTCTGCACAATTAAAAACTAAAGTGGTTATCGAAAACATACCTGGCGCAGGATTAGGCGCTGCAAGCTTGTTGGAATTTGATGTTACTTTAGCCCTTGGCGACGAATCGCTGAGCGATGCAGAAATTGACGAAATTCTTAACTCTCGCGAAAAGTTTTTGCGCATTAAGGGCAAATGGGTTGAAATTGATAGAGATAAACTAAAGCAAACCCTTGCACACTGGAAAGAAGCATCGCTGGCCGTCAGAAACAATGGACTCACTTGGCAACAAGGAATGCGGCTTTTATCGGGAAACGAGCAGCTGGGCACAAAAATGCTTGAGGCAAACTCAGACGACGAGTTGTATTCGCCGGCGTGGACTGAAATAATTGCTGGCTCAGGACTTCAAAAACTTCTCACGCAAATGCAGTCGCCAGAGGCAAAAAAGCAGTTTAATCCGGGGACAATGTTAAAAGCAAACTTGCGACCTTATCAAGAAAAAGGTGTTGCCTGGTTGGGGCTTTTGTCGGAAATTGGCCTTGGAGCATGCTTAGCCGACGACATGGGGCTTGGAAAAACAATTCAAGTTTTGGCTTTGTTACTTTGTTTGCAAAAGAAAAAAAGCGAAACCAAACACAAATCGCTACTCATTGCTCCTGCATCTTTACTTGCCAATTGGCTTGCAGAAGCTCGTAAATTCGCCCCATCTCTTAAAATATGCATCGACCATAGCGCATTTAGAAGTTCCGAAAATTCTGCAAACGCTCACATTGCGCATGACGCCGATTTAATTGTCACAACCTACGGCACACTCACTCGCACCAATAAATTCAACAAGGAATTTTGGAATTTGGTTATTTTAGATGAGGCACAAGCTATAAAATCGCCTCATACGGCACAAACAAAGGCCGTAAAAGAATTGCGGTCACGAGCTCGAATAGCGCTCACGGGAACCCCAATTGAAAATAGACTCACAGATTTATGGTCGCTTTTTGATTTTTTAAATCCGGGACTGCTCTCTTCACAGGAAAACTTCCGAAAATTTGTGAATCCAAAAGGTGAAGCCCCAAGAATGGCTCCGTTGCGCTCGCTCACCCAGCCCTATATTTTACGACGACTCAAAACCGACAGAAGCATCATAAACGACCTCCCCGACAAAACAGAAACTCTTGCCTGGTGCGTGATGTCGAAACCACAAATTGCCCTCTATTCGCAGTCGGTGAAAGAATTTGAAACCGATTTAAAATCCTCTGATGGCCTACAGCGCAGAGGAATAGTGCTCGGATATTTGCAGCGCTTCAAACAAATTTGCAATCATCCGGCACTTGCATTGGGCGTTGGTGATTTCGACCCCAAGATGAGTGGAAAATTTGCGAGGCTCAAAGAAATTGCCGAAGAAATTGCTTCCAGGCAAGAAAAACTCTTGGTATTTACACAGTACAAAGAAATGTGCCCCATTTTATTAAAATGGCTGCGCGAAATATTCCGGCGAGATGGTTTGTCACTTGATGGTTCTACAGCTATTAAAAAACGGCGTGAACTTGTTGATGCGTTTCAGTCAGAAAATGGCCCACCGTTTTTTATTTTATCGCTCAAAGCAGGCGGAACGGGCCTCACACTGACAGCAGCAAATCATGTGATTCACTTTGACAGATGGTGGAACCCAGCAGTGGAAAACCAGGCCACGGACCGGGCTTTTAGAATTGGACAAAAAAAGAATGTCCTCGTACACAAATTTGTTTGCAAAGGAACACTCGAAGAAAAAATTGATGAAATGATCAATTCCAAAAAAAGCTTGGCAGACGGAGTGCTTGGAACTGAGCAAGAGGTTCCACTCACGGAACTCAGCAATCAGGAGCTCATAAAACTTGTGAGTCTTGATTTAAACTCTGTTTATTCTGACGATGGACTTAATTAACACGCGAGGCGCTCAAATGTCGTATGGTTATGGCCCTTACATTAACAAAGCAACAAAACAAAAAAATGCCGCAAAAGAAACAGAAAAAATGAGGAAAAAAGGCGTTAAAATCGCGCCCATTGCAATTGAAGGCAGAATTATTGCAAAGTCTGTTTGGGGCAAAGCTTGGTGCGAAGCGCTGGAAAGCCATGCCGATTACGAAAATCGCCTTGCCCGCGGCAGAACCTACGTGCGCAATGGTTCGGTTGTACACCTCGAAGCCATGAAAAATAAAATTGCAGCAAAAGTAGCTGGCTCTAGCCTTTATTCAGTTGAAATTGACTTTAATGAGCTACCTAGGGAAAAATGGACTCACATTCGGCAATGCTGCAAGGGTCATGTTTCGTCACTTGTCGATTTGCTTGCCGGCAAGGTTCCGGCAACAGTTATGAACATTGTGAGCGAAAAAAACACCGGCCTTTTTCCGAACCCAGGGCAAATAAAATTCACTTGCGATTGCCCCGATTGGGCGTCTATGTGCAAACATGTTGCGGCAGTGCTTTATGGCATAGGTTCGAGGCTCGACACTGCACCAGAGCTTATTTTTAGTTTGCGGGGCGTAAACCACTTAGAACTCATTCCCGAAATTAAAAATATTGTTGGCAAGGCAAATAAAGCGGAACTTTCAGACTCTGAAATCGGCGATATTTTTGGAATCGATTTGGCCCCACCTGTAAAAGTTCAAAAAATTCCAGCAAAGAAATCACCTGATAAAAAAGCGCCTCAAAAACCTGTCCCTAAAAAACCTGTCCCTAAAAAAACTGTCCCTAAAAAAACTATCCCTAAAAAAACTGTCCCTAAAAAAACTGTCCCTAAATAACCTGTTGCTAAATAACCTGTTGCTAAAGCTCGCTGATTTCAGTATTTTTCCAATACTGGAGCCTTTAATCAATCAAGAATCAGCGCTATGATCCCTTTTTGACAAACGCGCTTCTACTTAAGCGTTTACTCCCAATAAAATATTTAAAATAAATTAAATTTATTAAGCACTTTTTTCTTCCCGAAATAACAATTCCACAGGTGCTAATTTGTATGTTCACCGTTTGACCGTCTGTCTCTGACACAGTAAGTTTTGCTCGAACCCCTGGCCTTCTGGAGCACCTTGGCATGTCTTCATCTCTCCCCGCTGCTGTCTGCGAAACAATTGAAGTCGATGTTCTCATAGTGGGCTCGGGCCCATCGGGAACCTCGACAGCCTTGCATCTCATTCAGCGCGACGCAGGGTGGGCAAAACGCATCCTCATTCTTGAAAAGTCTAGTCATCCGCGAGAAAAAGTCTGTGGCGGAGGCCTGACTCCGAACAGTCTTTCCTTACTAGAAGGGCTCGGGTTTTCTCCTTCGGACATTGGGCATTTTACCGCTTCTCATGCCCATTTTGTTTCGGGAAACTTCAAGCACAAGGAGTCCGTTCCGGTGCAAATCGTGTGCCGCGACGAGCTCGACGCTTGGTTGGCGTCACAATGCGTCAAGTGCGGGGTGGATGTCCGAGAACAACAGACCGTAACGGATATGACCTTCTTTGAAAATTGGGTAGAAGTTTGCACGAAGCAAGGCTTAACCGTGCGTGCAAAAGTCGTTGTGGCTGCCGATGGGGCGAGCAGCATCGTGAGGCGAAAGGCAGAACTGACCGATACATTGACCCCCAGTGCGCGCCTCATGGAAATATTGACTCCAGTTGATCCTAACGATTCGTCGCTGTTTCGGGAGAATGGCCTTCTCATCGATTACGGCATCATGCGCGAAGGTATTCATGGCTATTATTGGGATTTTCCATGCTATATCGCTGGCAAACCGTTTATGAATCGAGGTGTTTTCGACAACCGACTGAAGCGTGCCGTTGAGAAAAGTGAGACTCGCAATGCAGAACACCTCAGTGCAAGCGCAAGCAGGCCCCTTGCGCATGTGCTGAAAGAAAAGCTCCAGGAACGAGGAATTGACCTTCATGCGTTCGAACTCAAAGCCCATTCGTTTCGCTGTTTTCATGAGGATGCGGCAATTTCCCGGGAAAGACTTGTATGCGTGGGAGATGCTGCAGGTGCGGATCCTCTGTTTGGTGAAGGAATTAGCCAGGCACTTGGCTATGGCCTTGTGGCAGCGGGCGAGATTGAGCAAGCTTTTGCCGAATCAGATTTTTCATTTTCCACTTACAAGGCTGCGTTTTTGAATCATCCCATAGGAAAAAATCTCAAACTCCGCGCACAGACAGCGCGTTTTTTCGCTCGAAATCCATGGGTTGGCAAGATTGGAATTTACAATCTCATGGTGAAAGTCGCCGGCCCCATCGTGCCGCGCAAGGGGGTCGCTCCCGATTCACCTCCCCCTCAAATTGATCGCAGGGCTATTGCCCTGGATTTTTGCCGAAAAATTCTTCCAAAGGTTTCACGCACATTTGCCATAAGTGTTCAACAACTTCCTGGAATAACCGGAGAAGCTGTCTTGGTCGCGTATCTCATTGCCCGAATCGCCGACACAATTGAAGATGACGCCAAACTCAAACTCGAGACAAAGAGTCAGTTGTTTCAACAACTCCTGCGTTGTTTTGAAGTGCCAGGCGCAGCTTCGACTTTTCAATTTCAAGCCAGACAGCTTTCTGGCAAAGAAGCAGATTGCGAACTTGCCACCAACGCCACACACGTGTTTCGCGTGTTTCATTCGTTTCCATCTGAGACACGGCGCATTCTCGCCACTTGGTGCCAGGAAATGGCGCTTGGCATGGAACGCTTTGTTTCACGCTATCCGCAAGGAATTCGCATTCAAACCAGGCAGGAGTACAAAGAGTATTGTTACGTTGTTGCGGGCACAGTGGGTCACCTGCTCACCGACCTTTGGTTTGGTGAAATGCGCACCAGTCCTGCACTTTACATCGCATTAAAAGGTAAGGCGAGTGCGTTTGGAGAAGCCCTTCAAACACTCAATATACTGAAAGATGTTGCTTGGGATTCAGAAAAGGAACAGGCAATATTTGTTCCAAATGATTTGCTGCAGGCCTATGGCAGTGAACACAATCGACTGTTCGATGAAAGTGCACTTGAATCTAACCGTGCGGCGCTAGACGATCTCAAGCAACAAGCACACATGGGACTGTGCGCAGCCATGGACTATTTGAAGTCCATTCCAACATCTCACTATGCCGCGCGCCTGTTCTGCCTTGGGCCAATTGTTATCGGCTTTGCGACTTTGCGCGAGTTGCGCGGCTCATACGCCATGCTGACTCCCGGCGGCGAAGTCAAAATCACTCGAGCAGAGGTCAAAAATTTGATGGCAGCTTGCTACGTAGCAGCGTTTCACAACGCTGCTGCGCAGCGACTAGCCGACACAGCGCTCAAGAGTCCTTTCGTTTTTTCCTGGAAGTGAGCATTGATAGCGGCAGACGAGACACACGCATTCCCAGTGCAAAAAGAGCCATTGGGCCATGCGCAGATCGACGCATTTTGTGTGGTTTTTGTGCCTTGAGCCGCCTTACAACAGTGCCGTGAGTCTCAGTGTCGACAACAGTGGCATCCTTCATGGCAAACTGAAAAGTGACCTCAACCCCAAATCGAGCTGTGAGTGCAGCGGCACCTGCGGGCAGAAAATCTACAATCGGGTCTGTCTGTGATGGCGCTAGAGTGCACACAGCATTTTCGAGCATTGCCACTGAATGCAATTTGAAGTCTGAAACTGGAAGTCGCAGCACTCGGGCAAGAGCTGTGCCCGAAGCGCTTTGTGACACATGGGCAGGCACTCTGTGGTTGAGATAAAAGGGCAATGTGAGCAGGGATTCGAGTGTCATATTCGCAGCCCCACCGAACAGAGTTTTTGCCCCCGCCGCTTTTCGTGAAGTCCAGCTCGCCTTTGCAATTTCAATCCTAGACAGGGCTCCTTTATTGTCATCCGGCGCAACTCCTGAGCGCGCAATTGTGCAGCCACCATTGTCGTGAGAAATTTCTGCCATGCGCTTCGGAAAGCCAAAGACTTCTCTACCGGCAGCAACGGCGACATCATCGTCAACGTAAAGTACCAAGGGAAAAACGCCGAACCTTACGTTCCCTTTTGCATCAACCTCTTCTACGACTGCAGCAAACATGACTTCATAATAATTGTAAACGGCTTGGATTTGGTCGTGGCCACCTCGCACTCCCAGCTGATCGGCAAACACAAGCAGGAGTTTGCTTTCGAATCCCGGAGCAAGTTTTAGGCAGCTTGGCAGATGTGGTGCAATTGCCTCTGTGCGAGAATTCACCAAAAACACCCGTGCAATGCATTTTTCATATGTGAAAGGTGGTGGCAAAACAAGAGGATTTCCGATTGGATATTGAGACACCGCAAACGTAGGCCCACTTTTCTTTCCGAGCTCGCGGATATTTTTTACCGTTGCCAACGCCGCTGCCCGGCCGGATTCTGATGCGCTGTCGACACAAGGAAGTGGAAGTGAATTGCGGATCCAGGCACCCGCCAGCGCAAGATTTTCAATGGGACTTTGGGTGCGAGGCCGGAGGTGAAGTTCATTGGGGCGAGTGAGCAGGTAGCGGTGAAAAGGGTCGCGGTTGCGGCGCACATGCACGTACATTTCCGATTCGTCCGTTGGAAAAGTAAAACCACAATCCGTGAGCGTTTTGAAAAACCTCTGCACGAGATCCTTGTCGTTCACGTTCTCAAATCCGGCCTCAGGGCCCACTGCAGCAAGCTCATGGGAAAACATCGCAGGCGGCTGCACAGACCTCACTCGGCTCATGGGACAAGCGATGCTGAAAGGTTCCGGTAGGCCCACGATGATTGTCTGGAGGTCCTTAGGAAAGGGATCATTCTTGAACCAGGCTTGAAGAGAAATGCTCGACACAGTTTCTAGTCTGTGAATATTTTGAAAATACTCATGTGATCTGGCGGCTTCACCAAGGTCAATGTCTTTAAATTGCTCAAGCCCCACTGCAATTATGAACGCGTCTCCTTTTTGCAATGAGACTTCTCCCGTTTTGGGATTCAAGATTTCAAGGGAACTGACAGATTTTCCATTGGGGTGCATGTTGAGGCGCGTGACTTTCCGGTTGTAACGAATCACACCTTTGCATTCGGATTCAAAGTAGCGCTTGAAAGGGTCTACGATTGCTTCGCGCGTTGGCGTGTTAAAGTAATACATCCAGGGTTTGGAAAAAATACGAAATAGGGATTTCAAGCCAACCGTTGCCGACAATTCGTGCGGCTCATTAAAGGCTCCGTCGTAAAACTGTCGAAAGAAATTGCTCTGTGTGATGTCTTTGTCGAGTCCGTTCGCAACGCAGAAAGCGCGAAAATCGAACTGGTCGTAATTGTCGAGAATATCGAAACCCTGCAAATTTACGCGCGCAACCATTTCCGCAACTTTGGGAAGAAAACGTGCCATCGCCAATCGCTGGCGGGGAGTGAAACCACGATACGTAGCAAACCATGTGCGAGGGTTAAAACGCAACAGCTTGCCATGTTCGTGCACGAGCAAAAAATCTTTGCTGCGCGTCAGATTTTTAAAGGCTCCAACGCGGTGCACGTAAGGGAGCGCCGACGTATAAAAGCCAAATAGGGCATGAAGCCCATGTTCGATGGGGAAACCATTTTCTGACCAACTCGCAAGCTGTCCACCAATGAGTTCGTCGCTTTCAGCAGTGAGAATCTCGATTTCTGCGTCAGGAAGCCTGTCTCGCAGTTCAATTCCTGCAACAAAGGAGGCAATGCCTCCGCCCACAATCACAATTTTTGCCGGTTTTTTCACACATCCTCCTGTCCAACGAAACGACCTACAATAGCACAGGTGAGTCAGTCTTTTGAAGGAATTGATCTCATTTCCCAAATCCTATGAAACAGGCTTTGGCCAAAACATTTCAAAGCCTGGTTGCGGCTGAATCGTACAAAGATCCCATTCGTGAGCGAAACTGGCCATATAAGTTTTTAGATTTGCTTGGGGTAGAGTTACAACTACGACCGAAAAATTAGGGAATCTCTTTAAGGCGCGGGATGCTGACTCCGCAAAAAGTCGATCACGAGTGAGCATTGCAACAAATCCTGCATTTGTTGCGGCTTCGACTAGAACACCATTTGAATATGTATCCCAACCTCGATTGTGAGTTGTATCAACCGCAATGCCGAAATTGTTTAGAAATTCTATAAGCCGCACTGGCATATTGACATCAAGCAGCCACATAAAGGCTCTCCAAAATTTCAGATGCCACCTTCATTACTTCTGGAATTGCTTCATGCGGAAAAGGGGCATACTCATTGTCAATTTCGTCGGGTGTCATTCCAGCAGCAAAACATCCCAAAATGAACGAGACTGAAAATCGAGTACCCCTTAACGCCAATTTTCCCCCTAATAAGGCATTATCTTTTACAATCCAAACATAATTTTTGTACTGTGCTGGCTCCCATTTCACCTCTGACATTGCAACCCTCACTATTAACTCACAAAGATTTACATATCATCGAATGAACGCAAGATAAAGGCAAATGCATCAAACTCAGCAACAATTAATCTGTACAATGTTCCGCGATATGCCGCAACACACCAGCTGGATCTGTGAGATAGGATGTTATTAATCCCCACTCTTGTTTTTAGGGTGCGCTGACTTTACTTCAAGATACTTTTCAATTGAAATGCATTTAAAAAATTTCTGGTACCATTCTTCTGCATTGTCAACAACCATATGCACCATACTGTTTTCTGCGTTTTCTTTACAGTAAAAATCTTGCAACAAAAATCGAAATTCGCCAATCCGCATTTCGCACAGGTTTGCTGCTTCCCAGTTTTTGGAAAATCCTAAATCGAGGTAAAATTGTTTGCTTTTAGTGAACTCTTTTGACGGAATAAAATGAATCACATTCTCAAAGTCATTCCTATGGCTGAAGAAAAATTGAGGATACCATATGGCCACTTGTGGCAACCACACAAGCGAACGATGCTAAAAAGGATTTGCTTTCAAGCATGTGCCATTGCAGCACATGCCGCTATTGTGAAATTTATTTCAGCACCTGCCGGCGCAGGGGGATTCACTGATGTTATTGCTCGGGAGGCCAAACTCCCACTTGACCATTCCTTTGGCCCTGCAGTTCTCAGCATAGTGCTTTCGGATTACGAAAGCGCAGGGGTTTTTGGCTTTGTGCCAAAACATAATTCTGAGAGCGCCGAATCGAAGCTCTTTGCAGAGACTTTTTCTAGGATAGAAAGTGCCATAGAGCGCGAGTACGACACTCAGAAACAGCTTGCTTTGGCAGAATTTGCTCAGTTGCCAAATTGGGTAGCTGTAGCAGAGGGGCTTGCGACGCGGCCTCTTGAGCCATAAGGCTAAAGCCGACTCTTGAAATCTAACAATATAAGAAGCTTGCATGTTCACTCTCTGACAAAGGCCACTTAATATACAATATAGTCTAAAACAGGGGCCTGATTCAAACAAAATTGATCATTTCAGGAGGCAAACAACAGATGATGCAAAATAATTCCACAATCTCTGCGAGTTGGCCAAGGTCACTTTTTGGATTTTGCCTCAAAATATTCAAACTAGAGTTTGCATTGCAATGCGTCTCTGCGCTGGCAAAATTTGCGCTTTCTATTATTTTGGTTGATTGTCTGGCTCATTTGGTATCAACCACCGATACCAATTACATTCAGCTTGTTAAAATAGGCTGCATATTAGTTGCACGATTTATTTTAAATGCGTGCGACATTCGTCTTTATGGTAGAGTTCAAAATAAAACCATCGGTGTTTTATCGCGAAAGTTTTTGAATGCAGACTTACGCACTCTAGAATCAGCCAAATTAAACCGGGTTGTGAGCAGAGATGTCCCTACTTTTTTAGAGGGCTGTGCATCGGCGTATCAGGCGCTTTTTCATGTGCTCGCTCTTTTCGGCTTTGCAATTTACCTTTGGAAATCCTTGGGGCCCCTGTCGCTCATTGCATTTTTATCTTTGGTTCTTTTTATTCCTACTTCTTCTGTCTTAGCAAGAATTTCTGGGAATATTTTCGAGAATGTAATGAAAGTTTCAAAACATCGGATTGAAAAATCGACTCAATGGATTGAGTGGCGTAAATACGCTCGAAATTGGGCAGAAGAAAAGCAATTTGAATCTATTCATACTCTGCTCAAACAAGAGACGAGCCTTAGAAACAAAGATTCTGCTTACAAATGTCTCGAAACTTACCTCGGGTTTTTCGGGCGCGTTGTGCCGGTCTGTGTTTTTGTCGCACTTGTTACTTTGGGTGTAGTAGACTCGGCAGATTTTAATAAGATTTTCTGGACTTCTATTCCTGTTATTTCAATTATTATGGCGCTGCCACGTGTCTTTGTTGACTTCAAAACAGCGGGAATTTCATACCAAGAAATCAAGAGCCAAATTGTTGAAATCTCGCAAGCAAATTCAACAACAAAACTTTGCCTCGACGCTAGTTGGGACATATGGCCCGGAACTTTGGAAGAAAATATCTGTGGTGCAAACCAGCACACTAGTCAGTTACTTTCTGCACTAAACCTTGATACAGAATTAATGCGCGACCAAAATGCGGCGCTGCAGTTTGAACTAGAGTCCGGTGGAACCAATATTTCTGCAGGGCAAAAGGCAAGAGTTTTAATATTACGTGCCTTAAACATTGCAATGCATCACAAATGCAGCATTTATGTCGTTTTTCAGTTGAATTCACTCGATATTGCCAATCGTCTCCGAGTTAAACAACTATTTGCATTTGTGAGTTACAAAATTGAAATCGCACTGCATCCCGATGTTGAGCAGCAAATGAATCTTGATTCTCACCAAAGTTCAACAGAATTCAGTACGCAAGAGGCACTCATTACGCCTCAAAATAAAAAAGTTACACCACAAAACAAAAAACCAGACTCTATTTTAAACGATTCCAAAAATTCTTACAACTCTGAAAAAAGCGGCAGCACTGAAAATCTTGCTCAAGATCTTTTAAAACGCATTGGCGCACCGGGCCTCTTTTTTATTCCACCAGCGGCGGCATTAGCGTACATTGGTGCCAAGCTCGAACAATCTGCTGCTACATTTTCTGTGGCAATTTTTCTTTCTGCGCTTGCACTGTTAGCTATCATATGTGTTTCCGTTGTAGGTTTCTCAATTGAAAGCAAACTGCGCAAATGGGCACTAGAGCGGTATTTAAACATCGCTAGGCGCTGCGACGGGGCAGAAAAACTCGATGTTTTGCAAAAAATAAGTCGCGATTTTGAAGGCGTTGTGTTTGCCTGCGCGTTTTACATTCACGACTTAGGCTGGATTTTTGCCCTCTTTGCAGTTTCTTTTTTGAGCCTTCTGTGGCGATCTTTTTTTGGTGGTGCTGTTTCGTTAGCGATTTTTGTGGCACTATGTGTTTTACTCTGGAAAAATTTTGTGCCACTGGTTGTTAAAGCTCGAAAAAATTCGGTTGTTACTTTTAAAGCCTACTTACATGGTGCAGATGCACTCAACCGCTCACAAATATTGCTGCAACATAGCACCTACGATGTGCTCAATTATCGTCACCGCCAAGCACAAGCGGGATTTAATTCTCTTTACCAAGGCCGAGTCGATGTGCTTGCTACAAAATGGAAACTTGCCAATTATTCTTCGCTTTCTGTTGGTGTTTTGTACTTAGCAGCATCAGTTATTTTTATGGCATCCCCCACTACCGCGCCCTACAAGGCTTTTTTAATTTCTTCGCTTTTGGCAATAGACTCCGAAGTTCTCAGACTTTTCATGGCTCTTTCGGGTTATAAATCGGGGCGCGAGGCCATTAATAGACTTGGTGAGAACAATTTCGAAAATCTCAATTTTAGCTCTAGCGTGACTCACGAAAGTGAGAAATATAAAATTAATCTTGAAGAATTTAAAAATTTTGGCGCAAAACAAAATTCAATTGAATTAACCCCTGGCAGTTTTGTGTCACTCATAGCCGATTCAGGAGTTGGTAAAACTCAGTTACTCACTCGCATTTCTGGCTTCTGCGGCGCGCAAAGCAGCGCGTATTTGGCAGAACACCAAATATTAAATATTCAAAATTCTACACAAAAAACTCTTTATTTAGACTCTCACTGGCCAAAAATCTTTGCTTGGCTGCAAGGTAAACCATCGGGTCATCTCGAATATAGTGTCCTCACCCAATTTGTGAGTCAAAAATTAAAAGAGGGTTATTCTGTTTTTGTGTTCGATGAAGCCTTCACGCATTTTTCGCCTGAAGACACTGCACTTGCCATTGAAGAACTCACTGTTCTTTTTGCATCAGAAAAAAAACTTGGCATATTGGTAGACCACCGGTTTCAACTCCCACAAAAAATATTCTTGGGTGATTTGTTTAAAAAAGCAGAGGTATGAAATTTTAAAATGACAAAGAGATACGATTGGATTTTATTTGATGCAGACGACACTCTTTTTAGCTTCGACTCCTTTGTCGGCCTCAAAAGTATGTTTGAAAGTTACAAATATGAATTCTCAAAAGACAATTTCAATGAATACCAGTTGCTCAATAAAGCTCTGTGGGTTGAGTTGCAAAAAGGCAACATCACTCAAATGGAATTACTGCACCGCCGTTTCGAGCCTTGGGCTAGCAAATTAAATGCGTCGCGAAAAGCACTTGATAAATGGGCCCCAGAGGTTTCAGCAAAAGAATTAAACAATGCTTTTTTAGACTCCATGGCCTTAACTTCTGCACCTCTTGAAGGAACATTAAACCTCCTGAAAGCCATCAAGGGCAAAGCAAAGTTGGGAATCATTA
Organism: Pseudomonadota bacterium; assembly: GCA_043747645.1. Taxonomy (GTDB): domain Bacteria; phylum Bdellovibrionota_B; class Oligoflexia; order Silvanigrellales; family Silvanigrellaceae; genus JAYTOT01. Next base: position 21,147 of record JAYTOT010000060.1, read on the forward strand.
CAAATGGATTTACTCGCGTGCAGCAGGCTCGCCTTAGACACCTTGGACTCACAGAATATTTTGAAATTTTGGTGATTTCGGAACAAGTTGGTGTTGCAAAACCGAACAGCGGCATATTTGATTGTGCTTTTTCTCAAATGGGTAATCCCCATCGCAGTCGCATTTTAATGGTCGGCGATACACTTGAATCAGATATTCAAGGTGGCATAAACAGTGGTATTGATACCTGCTGGATAAATATTCACAAAAAGCCAACTCCTGAGAGCATGACACCAACTTACGAGGTTTTTTCGTTGCAAGAACTCGAGGTTTTATTGGTGGGTAAAATTGAGAAATAGAAAACTTTTGAGCAATATTTGGCAAATTCTAAATCGCAATAAATTAGTCAATGTTCCATTCTATTGAAAATAAATCGGGCAATGCACCATTTTTTCCGCCCACCTCACCGCTTTTTCAATTGCATTGAGCCGGGTGCGCCTCTGCCTGAACTTTCTGTGCACCTTTCGGTTATATGATGATGGCCAACTATATCCCTCAACTTGCCCTTCAGAAACTATTATTTGTCAAATGTAAAACCCATCGCAGACAATCCTCGCTTTTAATGCGTTTTTCGAGTATTATTTAAATAAATAAATGCATCTGCCATTCGTGAATTGATTTTTGAAGCATAAATGGTATATTAGTCCTCGTCTCAGGAATTTGCGGAGAAATACTAATGCCCATAATCTCGTTTTTTTTTGGAATACTGATTCGCATAAATTTTAGAGACCATAATCCTCCGCATTTTCACGCCGACTACCAAGGTTTTTCTGATACCTTTAAAATTGAAGATGGTTCCTTTTTAGACGGTGAATTTCCTCCGAAACTTACAAAAATAATAACAGATTGGGCAAAAGAAAATAAATCGGCACTGCTTGAAAATTGGAATTGTGCATAAAAGCACGAACCACTTTTTAAAATTCCTGGTGCTGACAACTGAAAGGAAAGAACAATGGTTCGAAAAATAATTAAAGTGCAGCCGAATTATCCGGCAATAATTTGTACCTTTGGAACACTTGAGGTTTATGAGTACGATTTATCTGTTGTATTAAAATCTGAAGGAAGCATGGCAAAACCTCTGCGAGACTTATTGTTTTTCAAAAAAGTATTTTTAGAGTCTGGCACACCCACTTGGCCAAACGGCATGGACGTTTGCCCAGACGAAATTTTTCTCCATGGTAAAAAGCTCACCTGCCCCATCGCTTCATAAAAAAAACTCTTTAGTCGCTTCTGAACTTTCAAATTGAAACGGAAATATTCTGGAGATAATATAACAATTTCTCAAAGCACTTCTCCGCCTTTAATTTGACTACAGCTTCTCTAGCAATGTATCATTGAAGCTTTCCAACTCAACACAATTCAATTAGGAAGGTATATGCAAGACAACAAATGCCCCTTCAATGCGCCACACGGTGCGCGCACAAGTTCCAATTTGCGTTCAAACAACGATTGGTGGCCTGAGCGTCTCAATCTAAAAATTCTGCAGCAACATTCTTCAAAATCAAACCCTATGGATTCTTTATTTTGTTACGCTGACGAATTCAAAAAGCTCAATTTTGCAGATCTCAAAAAAGACCTTTATGCCCTCATGACAGATTCCCAAGATTGGTGGCCCGCAGACTGGGGCCATTACGGTGGGCTTTTCATTCGAATGGCTTGGCACAGCGCAGGCTCTTATCGCATTGCCGATGGGCGCGGTGGCGGCGGCACAGGAAACCAACGTTTTGCTCCCATCAGCAGCTGGCCCGACAATGTCAATTTAGACAAAGCGAGGCGGCTCCTTTGGCCCATTAAAAAGAAATATGGCAACGGACTTTCCTGGGCAGACCTCATGATTTTAGCCGGAAACTGCGCACTTGAATCGATGGGATTTAAAACCTTTGGTTTTGGTGGCGGACGCGAAGACATCTGGGAACCCGAAGAGGCTATTTACTGGGGAAATGAAGACACTTGGCTTGGTGACAAGCGATACACCGGAGATCGTTTGCTCGAAAACCCTTTAGCCGCAGTGCAAATGGGCCTCATTTATGTCAATCCTGAGGGCCCGAACGGAAACCCCGACCCTATTGCATCGGGCCGAGATATACGCGAAACCTTCGCTCGCATGGCAATGAACGATTACGAAACGGTTGCACTTATTGCAGGTGGCCACACCTTTGGCAAAGCACATGGTGCTGGAGATCCAGGCCTTGTGGGCCATGATCCCGAAGCAGGCTCCCTAGACGAAATGGGATTTGGTTGGAAAAATTCTTTTGGAAGCGGAAAAGGAATTCACACCACGTCGAGTGGAATTGAAGGCGCATGGAAACCAAACCCCACTCAGTGGGACATGGGTTATTTTAAAATGTTGTTCGGTTACGAATGGGAACTCGCACGAAGCCCTGCAGGCGCAAAGCAATGGGCGCCAAAAAATGTTGCCGCAACCGACTTGATTCCCGATGCACATGATTCATCAAAATCGCACCCCCCCATGATGACCACTGCCGACCTAGCACTGCGCTTCGACCCTATTTACGAACCTATTTCAAGACACTTTCAAAATAATCCTGTCGAATTCGCTGATGCATTTGCACGAGCGTGGTTTAAATTGACCCACCGCGACATGGGCCCCATTGCCCGTTACCTTGGCCCAGAGGTTCCGAGCGAAGCACTTATTTGGCAAGATCCCCTTCCCCCGGTAAATCATCCATTGGTAACAGAGAACGATATTGCGCAGCTCAAAACTAAAATTTTAGCTTCAGGATTATCAGTTTCGCAGCTGGTAATTACCGCATGGGCGTCGGCAACAACATACCGAGGATCCGATAAACGTGGAGGAACCAACGGTGCGCGCATCCAACTCGCGCCTCAAAAAGACTGGGAAGTGAATCAGCCCGAACAACTGCGTGTTGTATTGCAAAAGCTCGAAGAAATTCGTTCGGAATTCAATAATAGAACTGGCAATTTAAACAAAATTTCTATGGCCGACATTATCGTTTTGGCGGGCTGCGCTGCTGTTGAAGAAGGTTCGAAAAAAAGCGGAATTACCATAAATGTCCCATTTTCACCCGGACGCACCGATGCCACTCAACAACAAACCGATGTTGAATCGTTTGCAGCGTTAGAACCCATGGCCGATGGATTTAGAAATTTTCTGCGCTCCGATCAAAAAATTCGAAGCGAAGAACTCCTCATCAATCGAGCGCATCTCATGACCCTCACCACCCCCGAAATGGCGGTACTTGTGGGCGGCATGCGCACACTGAATGCAACTATTTTAAATTCTAAAGCGGGAGTATTAACCAGCACCCCTGGGACACTCAACAACGACTTTTTTGTGAGTATTCTCGACATGAACACAGAATGGAAAAATTCAACTACCGAAGGAATGTTCGAAGGTCGCCATCGCGCAACCGGTGATTTAAAATGGATTTGCTCAAGGGTTGACCTCATATTTGGCTCGAATTCAGAGCTTCGGGCGCTTTCGGAAGTTTACGCGTGCGACGGTAACAAACAGAAATTTGCACTAGATTTTGCAGCAGCCTGGAACAAAGTAATGAATTTGGGTTATAATTGAGTCCATTCATCTTACAACAGTGAGTAGAAGGTGCCAGTTTCCCAGCACCAACCCTCCTCAGATCGCAACGTGCCCAATTAAGGCATTACGCTCCCGAATTTATGGATTATGTTTCTTCGCAGATATTGTGTACAAAGGCTTAATTTTGATTTTTGGTTCCAAACCAGTAGCTGCTAGTAATGGGTTGAGTTTTTCCCAAGTCATTCGTTTCCTGCCTCCTCGGCGGTTGAACCACCGATGAATTAATGTGCGAATCGCCGTTATAAAACCCCACACCATTGGTGTATTATCTGACACACTAAAGTATTCCATCCACCCTCTCAGCACCATTGCAACCTGCTTTAATACAAACATGTGATTTGGTGTGTTTAGGTTTTTGCGCAAATACTCTTGCAAACCGGCAAGTTTAGCCCTCATTCTGTCTGCCCTCGTTTTCTGCTTCAATCGGTAGTATCCTTTGCGGGATTTGCCCCAATAGAATTGGAATCCGAGAAATTTAAATGTGGGTAACTTACATTTAGCAAGTGCCATTTTACGAATTACTTTCATGCCACTGAGATAAATCGCAGATTTCTGCTCATGCATTTCTAAACCAAATTTCGCTAGCCTCTTTGGAAGAGCTTTAAAGAACGCCTTCGCTTCATTTTGGTCTTCAAAAAGAAAGACCATATCATCGCAAAATCGTACTACTCCAGCCCTACTTTTGAAGTGGCTTATTCGACCTCCGGGCGCAATGCTCGCAATCCACTCATCAATAACATGGTGCAAAAATATATTTGACAAAATGGGTGAAATTATAGATCCCTGCGGAACTCCGATCAGGTTATCTTTTGTAATTCCATTTTTTTCAACACTAGGTGCTCTCATCAGGCGTCTGAGGAGTGATACGAATCGCCTATCGGAGATTTTACTGCAGATTAATTCTAACAATTTTTCTTGTGGAATTGTGTTAAAATATTTGCATAAATCAATTTCGATGAGCGCTCCATTCATATTTTCCCAAACACCTGTATGCAATGCTTTGATGGCATCGTGTGCACTACGACCTGGCCTATAGCCATATGAACTCCCTAGAAAAATGGGTTCATAAATCGCCGTGAGAATTCTAGAGATTGCAGTTTGTACTATTTTATCCTCGTAACATGATATTGCGAGAGGCCGCTTTGAGCCGTCTTCTTTAGGAATTTCTATCATCCTCATTGCCTGTGGATTGTATAATCCACGACGAATCAGAATGATAAGACTCTTTAGATTTTCATCAAGTTCCTCATCATATTTGGCCTTTGTGACGCCATCAATTCCAATCGCCTTCTTCCCATCTAGCTCTCGGTGACAATCCTTGAGCAATTCAATAGTTATAATATGTCCAAGATTATTGAACACTATATCTTTCTTGCACTTAGATAACTCTGCTATGCGATCCAGTTTTGTTAACCATGTTTGCCCATCTTTGCTGTGTTTGGACATTGTTTCCCTTTCAACTGCTCCATAATTTCTGCCATCCCTTTGCTCCCCAATCGTTACTTGGTTCTTAGCTCCTACGAATGGCTCTGACTTCTCACTAACGCCATCAGAATTTCTTCACCTTTGTGAGGCTTATCAACCCTTACTCAAGTCCTTTTGAGAGCTGCGAGATCTCCCGGCTTCACTGCACCTTCTTGTTCAAGCTCGCCGACGTCTCGGATTCCGGTGACCAAAAGAGTTCGGTGCTTGTCGACATACGGCCTATGCTCCTTTTCTTGCCTGCGGTTAACATCAAAACATCGGCAGTCACAAAGTAACTTGATTTCGGAACTCAATTATCGTTCAGCCTTACGGCTTTCGGCTCGCTTGACCCACTGTCTACGCTTCAATCATGTCGTCACCTCCATGGCTGCAAGACTCGTCTGCGGTGTGGCTCGACCTGCCTTCACCGGAGGGACTTTCACCCCCAAGAAGGTGCGCCTACCGGCGCACAATGAACTTAAGTTAATAAATGAGTCCTTAAAAATTTAGACCCAGAATTCTCTAGGATTCAAATTTATTCCAAAATGAAATTTGAAAATTTGCCAAGAAAAAAGTAAGCGCTTCACGTGCGGCAGGTTTTGAGTTCAATTAAAAAATGCAAGTCTCCTTTTTTGATAACAAATCAAAGGAGTTTTTTAATGCTTACAAAGTCGCGAAAGACAACAAAAAAAATTGACCGAATTCTTGTTGAGCTTGAAAAAAGTCAGCTTTCAATATGTGAATTTGCAAAGCGCAATGGTTTAAAATCAAAATCCGTCTATAATTGGCGATGGAATCGAGCTCGAAAAAACCAATTAGATTTTCCAATTGACGCAGTACCAATCGAAGTTTCAATTACAAAGCCGACCCCAATCTTTGCGGAACATAAAATTAAACTCAGCCTGAAAAGCGGTCATGTATTCGAGTTCTCAGTTGGAACCTCTGCAGATTTTATGGCTCAAATTGCGGAGGCACTGCGATGAAATCACTTTCTGCATTTCCAAGCATTTTAATTTTTCCGGCACACATTGATTTTCGTAAAGGTCGGCGAAGTTTGGCAGCATTTGTGCAATCTTCTTTGAATGAAAATCCTTTTGCCTGCAAACTTTTTGTGTTTATAAACCGCCGTAAAGATTGCTTGAAAGCACTTTATTGGGCGAAATCGGGATTTGCAATGTGGGAAATGGGTTTGGAAGAAGCAAAATTTCCATGGCCAAAACAGCCATATTCACAAAAATTTGAAATTACTGCGGCCCAAGCTGAATGGCTCCTTGAAGGAATTGATATTTGGAAAATGAAGCCAAATAAGGAATTGAAATATAATTTTGTAGTCTAGTTGCAATTAAATTATATTTATTATACTACTTATCCATGATTATAGAATTTTTACCAGACAATTTAGATGCTAACCCGAGAGCCTTGTATGTGTCAATGCATACGACGATTCTGACAATGCACGAGGAAATCAACCGATTAAAACGGCAATTGCTTGGTGCTAAATCTGAAAGACACACCTTAGGCGATTCTATGGAAGGAAAAATTTACCACGCAAAAAAGTGATTCATGATATTGATGAATCTGACAAAAAATGCCCCATTGACGTCACAGAACTTACATTAATTGGTGAAGATAGTTCCGAAGTATTGGAGTATACCCCAGGAAATTTAAGTATTACCGAAAACGCGCATTTGAAATACGGCTGCAAAACCTGCAAATGTCATTTTGAAAAAGCAAAGGTTAGTCCTTCAATATTGCCACAATCGCAATGCGGTGCGAGTTTAGCGGCTCAAATTATTATTTCAAAATACTTTTTAGCATTGCCTCTGTACCGCCAAGAAAAAATGTACAGCCAAATGGGTGTAGATATTTCTCGGACTTCTATGGCACGATGGGTGATTAAAACGAATCAGTTTTTAACTCCACTTCTTGATTTGCTGAAGGAATTTATTCTTTCGCGAGA
>JAYTOT010000061.1:0-18479 GCA_043747645.1 Pseudomonadota bacterium
GAGTCTACATTGCCCCCGTGAGATACTTCATAATCAGAAATTCGTTGAAAAATTGAATTCAAAGTGTTTAGCAATGTTGAACGCACTGAGGCTAAAACCAGTTTTGATGGTGAATTAAGTGCAGCAGAGATTAGAGAGTCAGAAGATAGTTTGAATAATTTGAGTTGATTAAAAATGCTTTCGACTGTTACTTTTTGTGAATTTATGTCTGGAAGCTGGCAACTCTTATAATTCACTCCGAAGGAAGCATCTTGACATGAATTATATTTTTCGATTCCATGTGTCGCATGGCGGCAAATTTCATAGCCAATGACACAGGATTTATAAATTGTCGCAACCGCACATTCGTTATATTTCTCAATTCCAAAATCGCGGTGCCTGCAAGTTTGTGGAACATCTCCTTAGCAAGGGTATCGGGATTGGGTGTAAACTTTCCAACCATCTCGTGTCACTCTAAATTCTGGTAAACCAGCTATGACACTAAGTGTCGTTCCATGGAAAAATTCATAATTTGCAGGACAATCTTCTCCCCAATTGCTCCAAAATTCGACTCTATTTGTCCCGCAAGCGGTGCTGGTTCCGCTATTGTAAAGCTCTACTCCACAACTAGCCTCACGACCGAGTATCGCACGCTCGATGCCGCACGACTTATTCTGACTGGAAATCGGGGGACAAGCTGCCGATTTCATTTCATTATAAATAGCGCCACAAACTTCTCCGGTACCGTATTCATAACTTTTTACTCCGTAAACGGCCTTGGAGACAGTTTCAGTTCGTATGTAATACGGATTTGAACTTTGCCCATGGGCTAAGCTCTTCAGCGGAAGAAATAAGCAGAGAAGTTTAAAAACATTGCAGATTTTCATTCAGTTATCCTCAATTTGTGACTTTTTTGGCGCATCAATGCTTTCGAACGCGGTTTTAGTAGGCAATAATGTGGCAGGCGGCAACCAATATTTTCAAAAGTAAAAAAATGTCCTTTCGAAAATGGTTATGCGGCCAATATTAAGACAGAATTATTTATTAGAGAATTTCAATCCCAATTTTTTAGGGCAGGGCTGTGACATTTTCATACTGTTTTTGAAGAATGATTTTAAAGAAATTTGACTGTCCATTCATCAACAAAAAGTAAAAATATGAGCAAAATTGAATTCTGAAATCTCAAACACCTCTTTGAGCGCCAAATAAAAGTACATGCAAGCGTGGTGTGTATCTAAATCCGTATTTTAAGCACACGTCGTGCAATTCTTTGCATCCTAATTGCGATTCCGCATGGGTGCCTTCAGGCATTAAATATAGGCGATCCCCAATCAGTCGATATTTATTTTGAATTTCTAAAACTTCTTGAATGTCAGTTTCTAAAAATTCTGATCGAATGACAAATTTAAAAAACACTGAATTTTGAATTTTGCTCAAATCAGCCCAATGTGCCAACGAATTCTCATCTATTTTTTCGCCTGCCGAATTTCCCTTGGGAGAAATATTCCATTGAAAATTCCTGTAGTCTTCATATAAAAACGATTCAAATTTTAAATGGGGGATTTGAGTGCCATTCGATTCCACTTCAACTGTGTAGTCTTGCCCTAGTTCATCTCGCAAAGGTTTTAAATTTTGCAATGTGGGCTCGCCACCCGTTAAAATAACGTGCTTTATATCGTTGCCCGATTTTTGTATCAGTTCAACCAACTGTGGCAATTCAAATCGATTGAATTTTTGTTTTCCCAATAAATCTGCATCACTTTTTAATGTGTGAGTGTATGGTGTGTCGCACCAAGAACACCTCAAGTTGCAAATTTGAAATCGCACTAAAACAGAAGGTTTTCCTAAATTGAAACCTTCACCCTGCAGGCACGAATAAACTTCATTTACCAAATAAGTGGTCATGGAAAAACTGAGCCTTTTGCTAAGCCTTCATATGCAAAAACCTTATGTGAGGTCTCTGAAAGATTCATAAGTGTGTGCATAAAATTTGCAATATTTTCGATTGTGCTTTCTTCTGGCAATAAACAAACCATTTTTCGTGGAACAATAATTGCAACCGCACCCTGATTCCCATCATACCGCACAAATGCATGTTCATTTGTTACGTCAGAATCTTTTAAATTCGAAACGAGTTCAGATAATAAAGAATCAGCCGAGGAATTTTCTTGAATGTAAGTTCTGTTAATAAGGTAACGGTTTTTCAATTTTGATGCACATTGTTGCGAAAGTACTGCCGAAAACTGATTGTTTTCAAAAATTTCAACAATATTGCTGTGGCCATGAAACCGCTGACAATTACCGTCATGTTGTTTTAAGCTGTGAGTGTATGCAAATCGGTGTGTTCCTTTTGCATCGTCCGTGGTGCGCAGCGTTACTTTAATTTTAGAAACATTTTTCGGAGACACAGCCAACAATGTTTTTGCAATTTGATTCGCCACACCCTCTGTGCCTAAGTCTGGTAAATTGTCTTCAAAAGAGAGCGCACTTAAACTTGAGTTTTCAATCACGGTCACTGCAGAAACTGGCGCAGACAGCGCAAATACGCCACTGAATTCATCACTTTTGCAATTTGATTTAACTATAATTCTATCAGAATCGTTTTTAACAAAGCATTTAGAATCAATCCAAAGTCGGTGATCATAAAATTGATCAATGTGACTTTTTGCCAATTTTTTCGCAATTCCAAAATCGACTACCACGCCTTCGTTGTCAGTCGTGCCGGTCCATTCCACGTCCACATGCCACGAACGACCTCTTGGTCCCACGTCTGCAAATAATACCGCACAGTCTAAAACTGTGACATTACGCACAAATATAGTGCGTAGCGGAGTGTTAAGAGAGTCAAAAGTGTTCTGATACATGAGACCTTCAAACTTGGTGAGGTTTCAGGGGCTTAGCCCGTCGTATCGGAACTTATGATAGTTTTCAACCTAAAAGTTTGAGTGCCAGCTCAGGCATCTGATTCGCTTGGGAAAGTACCGAAACGCCAGCCTTCTGCAAAATGCCTTGCTGCACCACATGGGCACTTTCTTCGGCATAGTCTGCGTCCAAAATACGCGACTTGGCGGAATCCAAATTTTCGATTTGAATTCCCAAGTTATTTATTGAGCTTCCCAGCCGATTTTGAACTGCGCCCAACGTCGCGCGGTAGTTGCTTATGCGGTCTAGTGCATTTTCTAGTCGTGTCATGCTCATTTGAGCTGCTTGTTTCGAATCTACCCGCGTGCCCTGTGCGTCCTCTTCATTGCCAATATCTAGTGACCCTGGGCCCTCAGTTAGAGCATTAAGTTCACTTAAGTCGAGCCTAATAATGTTAGTTGGGTTTTTAATTCCGAGACTGTCTATATCTGCATGGTAATTGGGTCCAACCTGAAATTCTAAAGGAGGGATATTTGAATTCTCTCTTAATACGTCGGGCAGTGGTGAATTTCCAACGAGAAGTCTAGTGCCATTAAACTCAGATGCAACGGCAATGCGGTCGATTTCATTTTTGAGGGATCCGAATTCTTTCTGCAAATAGCCACGTTCATTGTCGCCAATGGTGTCACTTGCGGCTTGTACCGAAAGTTCTTTGAGCCTCACAACTAAATTCGTGATTTCATTGAGGCCGCCTTCGGCAGTCTGCACGAGGCTTATTGCATCAGAAGCGTTTCTTTTATTTTGATGAAGCGAGCGCACCTGGCCCTCTAGTTTTTTAGCAATGGCTAGACCTGCGGCATCGTCAGCTGCTTTATTGATTCTGAAACCGCTTGAAAGACGCTCAGTGTGCGTGCTTAAATTACGAGTAGTTATTCCCAGCTGACGCTGCGCAAACAATGAATTCACATTTGTTTGAATGCGCAAACCCATTTTGGTTTAAGCTCCCATTCCAATGGAATTAGAATTTTGCAGAATATAATTTTGCCGTTGCAAAAATCGACCAAGTTTTACGCATGTCTCGATAATTTTATAGGCCTGGCTCCTCATGCCTTCAATTTCGTCTTTTGCGTCCCAAGTTAAGCCTTCATGCACAGCTCTATTGCGGCTGTCTTGGAGAGAATGCACTAATTTAATGAATTCAAAGAGCTCTAAATCTGTTGCAAAATCGAGCTCTAAAATACGATCAAGTCCAAAGGTGCATTGTTTACGGGAGGCCACTAAAAATAAAAGCGCAAATGCTTTTGGGCCATCCAGCGTGAATCTTTTTCCAGGTCTATAGAGGCAAATTGCCCGCAGCATTTTGCGCAATTTAAATTTACTGAAATAGGGAATTGATTTAATAATTGGCAATGAAGCAAGATAATCTTCAAAAATTTGCATTTTTTCTGGAATGGGTCTTGCATAACCTAAAACATCTAGCTTTCTTGCTAAAATGCCTTTGCGAATAATAGCGTCGGTATAGGCTTCAAATGTTTCGCGCATCGTTAATTCAACCGCTTTGCAATGCATATTTACTATTGGGCTAAGGTCTACGGCCTCTGCGCCCCAATCACGAGATTGAATCATTATCATTTCAGCTGTGCGCAACGCACTGCGGGTATCTACAGATAATAAATCCGAATCAGGAATTAGTTTTTTAATAATGTGGTCCACATCGTTAGAAGTTACTTTAGTAGAAACTTCTGATTGAGGAGCTTGGCTTGAATCCACATCTATCACCGCTGCCACTCTGCCAACCGCATCGCGAATGGCGTCGTCAATGTGCTGAGGCAATCTCAATATTTCTAGAGTTCTTAATTCTTGCAAAATTTCCGCAGGATTGTCCAATGAAATATCATCTAATATTAACAATTTGAGTTCATCTGAAATTGTGTTGCGCCCAACACACCTAATAAGTGCTTGCTGCGCACGAGGATGTCGCGATGGCAAGAGTTCGCGCACAGTATGTGCAACAAATTCAAGGTCAACGTGCTGCAAAGCTTGATACAAAACTGCTTTAATTGCGTCGTCAGAACCTATGCGAACCAATGCACGAATCACCCATCGTTTTTCAACATGGGGGGCAACGCGCATAGCTTCGCGGAGTAGAGTTTCAGCTTCTAAAATTTCTTCAGTTGTTAAATCTGTTCTTAAACAAACTTGAACAATAGTATTCCAACGCAATACAGGTTTATCCACTGAAACATGACCGCTCCAGTCTGCACTCTCACTGTCTTCTACAACATCTGACTCTTCAGGTACGGCCGATTGTTCAACGGCTTCCAGTATTCCCTGTATAGACCGGCACAATGCATTCATTGAAGTTAATGTTTCAGAAGAAACTTTAACATTAAATCGTTCCGCTCCCACAAGTATGGCTTGCAATCGCGAAATGACTTCTTGAATAAAATCAGACATTGCCAGGGCGCCGGTTTTGAGGCCGTTTTGAATGTGCAAAATTTCTTGCGCAATGGCCTTTTGCATTAATGAATATTCAATATCTGGCGCACAAAGTGCAAATGCGTTAAATGCCCAGCTCGTATCGCTAAAAGGCGCAAGAATAAAGAGTTCTCGGTAAAAATGTGACGAATAAATTCCGCCTACAACCGTGCCGTACATGCGATCTACAAAATCATGATAAATTTCAGGCGAGTTTTTTAGATTTAAACTGCCGAGGCATGTTGAAACATTTTTTAGAATACTTAGTGTTGCATTTTCAATTAAAATCGAATTGATATTTTCAATTTGAGCCCGTTCAAGAGCGAAGCATTGCGCGCAGAGTAAATCGACAGACAAGTTAAAATTATCTTTTAAAGAAGACTCAAATATCGATTGCCACGACATTTTTTTTGGCTTGGTATCACCGCTGAAATCTTCAATTTTAAGCATTGTGAATAAAATTTCTGGGTCTTCCGCGTGCCACACAGAAAGGAATTCCGGATTTCGAACCGAATTTTCGAATGAATGGCAATGAACTGGCATATACTGACGCCAAAGAGCTAAAATAGTCTTCATTTTTGTGCTGGTGCAAGCATCTATTCCGAATGATTTATGAATTGAAAGTTCGTCAATGCAAGCCCCATGCCCCAGAGCCAATACAGTTCTCGTCAAAGATTCTAAGTTTTCAATTTTAATTTCATTTAAAAGTAATTTAAATCCTTCAACTAGTATTGAATCTGTGAAGCATCCGTAGCCAGAAAAATTAGGTTCTGCTTCATTCATCGCTCGTTCAAAAAAAATTCGAGCATCTTGCGCATTAAAATTGTTTTTGCAAACTAAAAAAATATCGCTAAATCCCCAGTTCAAAAGGCGACGTAATTCAGGAATTGTAACTCTATCTCGAACCTTTTTTAAAGTTTCGATGTCTTGCGCAGAGCCAGCAAAGCATAAGTAAACAATGGCAGCCACAGCGGCTTTGCGGTCCATATTTGTGGCATCAATATGTGAAGCAATGAGTTCACTTGCTACTTTTAACGCAACTTCGTGCTTCACTCCAAGGCGAAACATTGCATTAAAAGACCTTGCCAAAAAAGCATCCGACAAATCATGCGTTAAAAAAGGAGCTAAAAAATGAGCATAACGGTGATCGTTTGTTTCTTCGCAAAAACGAGCGAGACAATACAAAACACGTTGAGGACGTTCCGATGCAGCAAAAAAATGAACTGTTCTGTGACCCAGCGCTCTTTGCTTCGAAAAAGTCATGCTATTGATGGCATTGCCAATGATGTCTTGATCAGAATCTGTGAGCAAATGGCTTACCATTGCCCATTCGCTCGAAGGTCGCCGACTCATTCGCATATTGTGCGCCATGCGCGACTTTTCAAGACGCGTTGGTAGTAGGCTCAAAATTTGCCACATGGACAAATTCTTTTGCCAGCTTGGCGCCTCGTTCATTAAGCTTTGAACGAGTTTGAGCCTTTCAGAATCTGTTTCGGCGGCAACGAATTTCTCAAACACCAGCGACTTCTGCATTTTGAGTTTCTCCTGCCACACATCGTACTTTGCTCAACGCCAAGGCCACGGGGCACGCATTTGTGCGTCAAATTTACGGCGCCAGGGTATAATCTGCGGGCTCAATATAATTTGTGTCCATTTGTGCAAGCTGCAATTTTCCGCTCATATCCCAATTGACGGCTTGCCATTTTGTAAATTGATCAAGTACCCAAATTCCAGATTGCCGGCTTCCGTTTCCGCTTTTTCCATTTCCGCCAAATGGGAGGTGAGCTTCTGCTCCAGAGGTGCTGTTGTTTATACTAGTCATCCCTGCAGATATTTCATTTCTGAATCTATATGCTGTCAGCATATTTTGAGTGTAAATTGCAGAGCTTAAGCCGTATCCTGTTCCGTTAGCCAAATCTATTGCTTCATCAAGTGAGTCATAACTCATCACATTAAAAAATGGCCCAAAAGTTTCTGTCGAATAAAGCGCATCATTTTTTTGAACGTTATCTACAATAGTTGCAAAGGCATAGCAGCCTTTTTGTGCATTGCCTTTAAATTGAGGACTTGTATGGCCATTGGGAATTGCACCATTGTGCGCGGTCAAAAGTTTATGATGCGGCTGAATTAAAGTTGCTATGTTTTTTTCGTGTGCAGCTAAAAATTTGCGAGAAATGAGTGGGCCAAAGCTTATTTTTTCGCTAGTAGGGTCTCCTATAACAAGCTCATTCACTTTTGAAAGTACTTTATTAATAAGGGCTTCTTTAATACTTTTGTGAACTATTAAATTGCCGAGAGAAGTGCATCGTTGGCCTGCTGTGCCGAATGCAGACCACACAACTCCGTGAGTCACTAAATCAAGATCTGCATCGGGCGCAACAACAAGTGGGTTTTTTCCTCCAAGCTCAAGACATGGAGTTTGTAAATTTCGGCCACAAATTTCACCAATATTTCTTCCAACTTCTGTGCTGCCTGTAAATCCAACTTTGTCTATAAGTCCCTGGTCAACTAACGAAACTAACTTTGCTCCGGTATCTGGTCCTTGTCCAAAAACCACATTAAATACGCCACGAGGAAGCCCTGCGGCTTCAAGTAGTTCTGCAAAAACAACCGAAAGGCGAGGGGTGTCTTCCGAAGGTTTCCAAACACATGTATTTCCGCAAATAAGTGCTGGAATAAAGTACCAACTCGGCACAGCAATCGGGAAGTTGCCGGCAGTAATACACGCAAATACTCCTACAGACCTCCTAAAAGTAAACAATTCTTTTTGAGGCATTTCGCTGGGAATTGTTTGTCCATAAAGTCGTCGACCTTCACTCACAAAAAAATGGCAAGTGTCAACTGCTTCCTGAACATCACCTCGAGCTTCGCGCAATGGCTTTCCCATTTCTCGTGTCAATAGTTTCGACAAAGGCTCTTTGTTTTTTTCAATTAATTTTGCAAAATTGCTTAAAACTCCACCTCGGACAGGCGCGGGGGTGAGGCGCCATTTTACGAGTGCAGTGCGCGCAGCGTTGCAGGCATCGCGACAATCTTCCAATGTTGCATTGGAATAAACTCCAACAACGTCGTCAGAGTTTGCCGGATTTATCGATTCAAAAAGTGATGTATTCGAGTAACGGCGTTCCCCATTAATTATCGCAGATAAATGACTCATAGCGGCTCCTTTGTTAAATTCAAATCAATTGTTTACAGTAGGCGTATCGAGAATTCTATTTATTTTCAAATTCAAGTCCATATGGTGCGTCGCGTATTGCATTACCGCTTTTCGATGCGAAACAAAAATTACTATGGCATTTTTTGCCGAGAATTTTAATTCTTGCATCAGCGATTTTTCATTTTCAGAGTCTAGTGCACTTGTGCCTTCGTCAATTATCCAAATATTTCGGTTTCTGTAAAAGCCCCTTGCAAACATAAGGCGTTGACGTTCTCCGCCTGACAAACTTTGGGCCGATGCATATAAGTCTTTGGTTAGCTGAGATTTTTTCAAAGAATCATGGACAGCGGACAACACTGTTTCAGAGATTTTCTTACTTTGGTCGATAAATTCAGGATACAAAATGTTTTCAATTATCGAACCTGCAATAAGCAATGGGTCTTGAGGAAGAAAGGTAATATCGTGCGAATAATTAAACCATTCTGCGTCGGACGGAACCGCGTTGTTCCACGACACTAATCCGTTTTTTGCAGATTTCAATCCTAAAATACAGTGCAATAATGTGCTTTTTCCAGAGCCAGATGGGCCGGTTAAAAGCAAAAAATCGCCCCATTTCAGATTGAGATCCAAAGGCTCGTTTGTAAGCGGTTGACCGGTAGGAGTCTCAATTTCAACTTTATCTAAATTGATATTTTTTACGATTGAAATGCTTGATATTCTTTCTATTAATCCAAGGTAAATTGAACTTTTTTCATCTATAAACGCATAAATTCTTCGCAAAGACTCAGAACCTTTTTTTGCTGAATTAAGCTGTTGAGTGAGAGACTGAAGCGCATTTGACAATAAACCTAAGGTAACTAAAAACTGAACCAATATACTAGAAGTCAACGCTTGCTCTGCAATTCTACGTAAAGCTACTACAATAATAAAGGCTGCAGCTAAAGTTCCAAGCCATTCTACAAGCGGACTTCCAAGTGCCTTTGCGCGAGCAGAACGGCGCCAAGCGTGAAATAGATTTGAATTAGAGCTATTGAATGACTTTAATTCGTAGTTTTGGGTGCCATAATTCTGAATCGTTTGCCAACCCTTCATACGTTCTAAAAGCATACCTAAAAGTTCAGTCTGAGAATTCATGCCCTGCCTGGCAAGTTGTTTTAGAGTTTTTCCTGTAATACGAATTACAATTCCTGCCGGAATTAATACGGTAATAAAGAGAATAAAAAGTTGAAAATCTAAAAACGACAGCCACGTAATATAAATAACAGTAATAAGACCATCAGAAATAACGCTACCCATGAGCCTCGTAAAAGTTTGTCTCACTTCCCTTGAATCTTCGCCAACAAGTGTTCCTAATAACTCTGCAGATTGTTTTTCTGCTCTGCTAAAAGGTAACGACAGAAAGCAAGATGAAATTTTATCGCGTAAGTCCCGCGCTAGTTTTTCTCCCAGGTCTTCTAGCAGCCATTCTTGGGCAATTTTAAAGACACAAGCCGTCAATGCAATCAAAGCAAATGTTATTCCAAAATAAGATTTTTGGGCATCAATTGAAACACCAGAGGACCAATTTGAATTTTTAAAAAAGTACTCTAAATATTTTGCCAGATGATTTCCAAAAAGTTCTCTCCAGGAAATATCTGTCAAATTGTTTTGCAACCGCCCCATGGCAAATGGAATGCAAATGACTAACCCCAAAGTGGGTATAACGCCCAAAATGACGCAAATTATAATGCCAGAATAAGTTTTTGGGTACAGCTTAACACACCGCCACCACAAAGAATCATTGTTTTTTTTGTCCGAATTCAAATTGACTCCGGTGAAAAATTTACTCATCTCATTTCAATTCAATCCGAATCCTTTTCTGAGCCACACGGTGTCAGTCAAGGGAACAGGATTTGAAGAATCTCGATGGAACCACAAAAGTGCAAGAAAATCACCTTTCGAAAGGGCGGACGCTGTTTCGTAGAACAGATTCTTTGCGACTGACTTTCCTGTTGCTTTTTACTTTTGGATTTGTTGTTTTTTCAATTCTTCATTTTAAAAAAAAATCATTTCAGCAAGAATTTCCTGCCAAAAAACTTGATAAATTGGCAATAGGAGACATTCGGTCCGATAAAATTCCACCGGCAACTTCTTTAGACGACGGCATTATTTTTTCAGCAACGAAAGAAAATTTGGTTCCCATTGAGAGCCAATTCTTATTTCAATCGTCCTTCGGTGAGCGGTATTTTTGGTTGGCATCTCAAACTTCAGATGCGCTTAAATCACTAAATTCAAATTACACTATCTTCAAAAATCAACTGGGGAGTTTGCAGTCAACCCAAATTCGCTCCATTGATCCCGGGGCTGTCTTACAGTGGCATCATTTTGCTTGGCCAAGTTTCAGTGTTGACAGATTCCCGTTTTCACAAGATCAGTCCAATTCTGCAGTAAGAGACGGGCATTCAGAAGAGAAATTATATTGGAAAGGCGAAGGCCACGCAGATATTGAAAATGAATCTGTACAATGTCCTAAGCATAATCCGGTAACATTAAATTCAAGTGGACTTTGGGGAATAAAAGAAAAACTAGGTAATTCATCCGTTATATTGCATGATTCAAGGCCTGACGATAATCATTTCGAGTTCGAAAATTCCATCCAATTTTTAGATCATTTGGGTCATTTGAACCATTCAAAATCAATTCTTCATTTGCCTCTTCCCGACGATCATGGAACACACATGGCAGGCCTCATTGCGGCACGGTTAAATGACAGAGGAATAGCTGGTGTCAGTCCTGATTCAAATATCATATCTGTGCCTTTAGAGCTGAATCATGGAGCGCTGCAAAACCAAATTACACTTAAAAATGTACTAGAGGGTTTGGGGAAAATACATTTGTATTTGCAACAGCTAACTGTGCAAAAGCGTTTCGATTTGCTTCCTCGCGTCATTTTTTTAGGTTATGCATTCGAGGCATTTTCAGATGATATCAATGCATTAAAACCCCTTCGAGATGCCATCGAAATACTGTTAAATTTTGATGTGGCTGTCGTTATGCCTGCAGGAAATATTTCGAATAATACATCCAATAAAACACTATCTTTTCCTGCAGCTTATTCATGGAAAAGCAATAAGTTGAAGGGTGTTCCTGTTGCGATATCCGCGTCAGATCTATGTTCAAATTTAGCGAATTTTTCAAAAATAGCCGATGCATCGCAGGTACTTACTGCTCCGGGCGAACGTATTTATTCCACATTTGTAAACAATGATTTTGGTTTTTTGTCAGGAACATCGCCTGCTGCGGCTCAAGTTGCAGGAGTTCTTGTTTGGGCAGCCTCGCGATATCCTCAAAAATCAATGAAAAGTATATTCAATTCGCTGAAAGAAAGCGCGCTTGCAATCAATCAAACCGAGAGTCAAAATTTAGCTATAGATGCAACTCAGCTCGCTTTGGTTTTACCAGAACGATCTCCAGCGCACTAATTTTTTATCCCCTGCGCCAACTCGGACGCGAAATTCTCCAGGTTTTCCAGAGTCAGGTTGAATTCGTAAGGTCACTTCTTTGTCTGCGGGAACCGAAACGCGAAGAACCTGAAGTGTGTCTGGCAATGTGCTCCAGCCCCTTGTGTCTGCTGATTCTGTTGCGGCGCCAAAAATGCTGGCAATGAGTTGTGCTATGGGGCCGGCGGCTCTTCCAATGGCCCTGCTTGCTTGGTCCTTTGCTAATACTCTGGCTGCCATGCGCACTAAATCGCGAGTACGCCTATCAGACAACGCTTGTTTTGCAATCGATCCGATATCTTGCAAAACAGCAGGTCTGCCCATTAATTTTCCGTCTATAAATACATTTGCGCCTTTGGAATAATAACTAACATCTTTGTAAATAGGAAACGAAATTCGAACTACATCTCCAGCAACAGGAACGACAATGTCTTCCGATTCCTTTAATGGTGCTTTTCCGGCCTCATACACGACATATATTTCTCCCGAATTTTGAAGGTCCGATTGCTTTTTCCAAGTTAAATTTGGATATTTTTTTTTGAGTTGACCCAGAATTTCCTGTCTGTTTCTGTGCTCCGCCACACTTGCTAATGCTTCAGCTATAGGTCTTAAGGTAACTTCTGAGTCACTTGCTTTGCTGTGTTCCGCATCATCTATCGCCTGACGGTATTCGATAATTGCACTGTCCCATTCTTTTTTTTCTTCATAAATGAGGCCAGATAAATAATGCGAAAATGAGTCTCGAGAAAAACTATTTTTTCCTTCATTGTCTTTTTTAATTACATTTAAAACTTGATAAGCCTTTCGCACTTCTACAATTGCTTTTTCGGGCTGTGAGTTAGAGAAGTATGCCAGGGCCGAAAAAATTGGCAGCAATACTCGTTCAAATGACTCGCCTTCGTAGTCAGAAAAAGTTTCATTTACGGTCATGGCTGCCGCTTGGCTTGAAATACTCGTAGTATAGAGTTCATCAATTCTATCAGAAGCCTTTAACCATTCTTGGGCTGCGAGTGGGTATTTTCCTTGTAGGTATAAAATGCTGCCTCTTTCCATATGATACAGCACTTTATCGCGACCTTTTTTTGCGACATCAGACCCGTCAATTTTTTTAAGAGCCTCGTCATATTCTTCAGAATAAATCGACGACCGCATTGCGTCGGAATTTTTAGTGTAGGTTGCGCAAGAAGTAAAAAACAAAAATGAACTTAAAAAAACTATGCGGGCAAACATGAAGTGTCCTTTAACTTTGTTAAACATGAGTTACGTGTCCGAAAATCGAATCTACTTTGCCCCTGAGCAATACTTGGGTGCCGGCCATTTCATGGCTTGAGCAACGACTGGGACCAAAGCAATATTATTTGAAACATCTCGAGCTAATACTTTATCAAGTTCAGGACCAAAAGCCAAAAGAGCAGTCTTCATCGATTCATCGCCATTAAAATGCCCGTGGTTTCCTGCAGGAACAGGTTCCGAATCGCCAGCCAATATTTTATTCAATTTTAGTTTTTCTTTTGCCTCGTGACTTATGGGGAAATCGGACCTTATAGAAAGAATTTCAGACAGTTCAACGCTTGTTTTCAAACCAATTCCCGGCGCCGAAAAAGCAACAACCAGAGGCATTTTGTCTCCCTGAAGTCCCAATTTTTCGGCATCTTCACTCCCTTTAATTACAACTTTCGAGAAGATTAATTTTGACTTATTAAGAGGGTCTTTTGCATTCTTGAGAGCTTGAACCAAACTACTAAATTCAATATCCTGTGCTCCAGGGTTTCCAGTGAGCGGGCCTTTTTTTCTATAAACCATTAAAGTTCCACCCGATGCAACTAGCATATAGTTGTTTTTAAAATGTTGTGGAATATATTGATTTACATTTAATTCATATTGGGTTGGAGTCATTCCATGGTCACCCAGAATAACCACATTTGCATCAGCAGGGAGTTCTTCAAGCACCGCGCCAATTGATTTATCAATTAAAGCAGCATATTTATTTCGTAATTCTTTGGATGATATCGAGTTTGCAAACTGGTGCCCTAAAACATCTAAATCTTCAAAATATAGAAACATAGCGTCAGGTTTTTCAGCTTTTAATGTATATTTAGCCACAGATTCAAAGTAATTTAAACGATGTTCCATGGCTGCAAAAAATACTGAGTCACCAAATTTTTTAAGCGAATAATCTTTTCCTGGCGAAAAAATAAAATTTCTTTTGTCTAGTTCTTTTTTATATTCTTCAGGAAAAGCATCATTCATCATAGGGCTCGAGAAATAAATTCCAGCTTTTTCTGAGTTTATTGACACTGGTCGTGCAATAACAAGTTCTTTGCCCTTTGGAGTTTCAAATATGAGCTCAATCCATTTTTCAGGTTTTAAATCCAAAGACTGATTATTAGAGTTTATCAATACCAAGTTTTTAGTATCTTTTTCATAAGCTAAATTGAAATCAAAGAAACCGTTTGTAGCGCGATTTTTTATTTTCAGCGATTTTTTTTCGCCAATATTTACATTTATGACAAAACTTTTTTCAGGACTTTCATCGTATGTAAAACCTAGTGATGGAGAGCGAAGAACAGTTCTCGCATCTAAGCTCGGATATCCCAATGAAGCGATTTTTAACCCAGCATTACGCAATGTAATGGGAAAGGTTTCTTGTTCATAAAGAGTCGAAAAACCGCTTTCCATTTTAGAGCCATTCCATTGTCCGTTTGCATACACACCATGTTGCCCTGGAGCAGAGCAAGAAATAGTAGAAATATGTGAAGACGCAGTTATCGTCGGATTTGAAACTGCAAATGAGTCGTTCCAATTTGACCGAGACAGTAAATACCTCAAGCCTTTTGGATGCGCGTCTGCTAATGCAGATGCATATTGAACTAAATCATCCTTTTTTAGGCCGTCGAGAGAAATCCAAAGCAGACGAGTTTTGCCCGCTTTCTTCAGTGGTGCGACATTTTCTCCGCCACTAGGAATTTGTTTTTGTGTCGAAGCACATGCGAAAGAAATTGCGATTAAAGCAATTCCCAAAATGTTTTTTTTATTTTGAAAAATAACCGTTGAGACTGCGCGTTTTTGCATTATTATTTTGAAAAAATAGTGATTCATTTCTGGATACCTCTGTTTTCCGGTGGCAAAGATGACCCAATAATGTTTCGAGCTTTCATTAAAGCTTCTTCGGTGTTCATGCCAACCGTAGAAAATTGAGGGTGAATGACAATCGTAACAAATGCTCGCCTAGGCAATCTAGAATGTTTGGGCAGCATATTTTCGGTGCCAATCATGGTAATTGGCAAAATTGGTGTTTGTTCTTCTGTAGCAACTTTAAATGCTCCAGATTTAAATGGCCCCATGACTCCATCTTTGCTGCGTGTGCCTTCAGGAAAAAAAAGCATTGGAATACCCTGTTTGATTTTTGCTCTAGAATCTTCGAGGCATTTCAAATGACTATTTTTGTCACCTCTTTTTACCCCAATATATCCTATAGATTTCATCGCCCAGCCCAATATTGGAAATTTAAAAAGGCTGTCTTTTGAGAGCCATCTAAAATTAGCACCGCTCATATATATTGCCAAAATATCGGTATTGCTGTTGTGATTGCAAACTATCATTGCAGCGCTTCCCGATTTTGGCAAATTTTCGGTTCCAGTAACTAAAAATTTCCACCAAAAATTGGCTTTAACTATAGATTTCGCCCACAATAAAGCAATTTTATGTAAGCTATTTCTGCTGCGATCAAACGGAACAAAAAATGGGGTCAAAATAACAACCATAGAGCCGAAAATAAGTGTTCCTGCAATGACCGAAAAATAGAGCATTGCAGATCTAAAATAAGGTAACATTCCCTCGTTATTTTCGCCAACTGTACTCATAAAATTATTCTCTGTATGCTTGTGACCTGATTTGCCAAAATGGCTCGGATTTATCGTCATTTATTCCCCAGATAGTATTCGCTAAACGAGTTGAATATTGCTACTGCAATCTGTTTTTTCGACTTCAATGAGGTACATTTTTTGCCACTTTTTTCAATGAGCACAGCCGCATGATGCTCTGGCAACGAATGAAATACTTCAGAGTTATTCCATAGCACGCATTGCAAATTGTTTGCATTTAAAAAATTATTTGCTGTTACAATTCCGTCGACTTCAGATTCTGAGGTCAATTTGCAGGCCATTCGATAGGGGATATTTTGAATATTGCGCATTTTAAGTAACTTTGGACTAGATTTCAATTCAATTGAAAGTGTATTCAAGTTCCCCGATATTTTTCCACTGTGTGTTGACACAGGCAAATAATCAGAAATCGCCGCGAGTTGGAATATTGCAGAAATCCTCTCAGGCTTTAGTTCAGAAAGTGCAGTCTGCATCTCGGAAAAATGCGCAGCCTTAATAACATTCACGTGCGCCATTTTCTCTGTGGGTTGCGAGCAATGGCCTTCAATTGCTGTGATGTTGAATCCTTGTCCGTACAGTTCAAAAATGAGTGCGCGCCCCAATGCTCCGGTGGAATAATTGGAAATGCAACGTGCAACGTCGATCGCAACTTTTGTGCCACCATAAGTAACGGCAACTGTAATTCCGTCCTCGCTCTTACTTTCGCTTTTTTTATTAAAAAGGTGGCAAAATTCTAATGCTATATTTTCTATGGAAGGGCTCTTTTGTTTGCCTTCCTCATTTCTTGACGCAATGAAACTCACCAGAGGCCATTTTTGCAAATATTCCTTATTTTTCTGAAATGCTGGAGAATCTGCCAAACTATTGTGCATTGTCGGGCATATAACAATCTTCTTTTTCAAACCAAATGCACTTTGCATAAGTGTAGAAACAACATCGTCAGCGAGTCCAATTGCCATTTTTGCCATCAAATCCGCTGTTGCTGGAAAAACTAAATAAGCATCTTCCGTTGAAATATGGTCCGCGAGTCCTGTGAATTTCGCAACAATAGGCTTATTTGTTGCCCACTCTAACGCCTGAATCCCAACAAAATTAAGCGCATTTTTTGTAACGTAACACCGCACATCGGCGCCGTGCCTCCGCAATTCACGCGCCACTTTTGGAGCTTCAATTGCCGCAATGCCTCCTCCTACACAAAGGCCTATTTTTGAGCCAAATAAAAAGTTTGATTTTAATTCGACTCCGAGATCGCTATTTATCCTATCCGGCATAAAATTTCTTTCGTTGGAACTTTCGAGTTGATTTAAGAGTGCCTTTTATAAATCTTCAGTTGTCCAGGGTCAAACCAGATGCTAGTCAGCTTTCTCTGTGGTTTCATTCAGTCGATTCATTTGTGCAGCCGTGCTGCCAAACTAAAGTAATGCAATTCGGCTTGATTTTGGAGGTTTATCATGAGTTTATTGTGTTCAAAAGGGGATCGCTTTCAGACTTCCGATGCAACTGCTTCAAGTGAAGGAGCAGTTTTAGACTTATGGTATCAAGAGCGTCACAACGACGAAATTTCGACAGGACTGCACATTCGCAACGTCCTCCATTCCAGCCAAAGTCAGTTTCAACGTGTCGATGTTCTTGATTCAACTGGTTTTGGAAGGATTTTGACCCTCGATGGTCTCATGATGGTCACTGAGCGAGACGAATTCGTCTATCACGAAATGATTGCTCACGTGCCGCTCTTAGTGCACCCCAATCCAAAACGGGTCCTTGTTATAGGCGGCGGCGATGGCGGTACCTTGCGTGAAGTTCTAAGACACGACTGTGTGGAAGAAGCCGTTCTATGCGAAATTGATGGCGAAGTCGTAGATGCTTGTCGGCGTTATTTGCCCACTGTTGCAGTGGGGTTAAATCACCCTAGAGCTAAGGTTCATATAGGTGATGGCGTTGAATTTGTTAAAAATTGTGAACCAGCAGCATTTGACCTGGTAATTGTCGACTCAACCGACCCAATCGGTCCTGGAGTTGGGTTGTTTTCTGGCTCGTTTTACAAAGAAGTCAAAAGAATTCTTCGTCCTGGAGGCATCGCTATGGCGCAATGCGAATCACCTTGGGAAAACGGAATCGATCTTGCAAAAGTATATGGCAATCTTAAAGATGGGTTCGCACATGTGTATGCGATGACCGGAACTGTGCCCACTTACCCATTCGGTTTTTGGTCTTGGGGATTTGCCAGCGATACAGTGCACCCATTCCAAAATATTCAAGCAGATCGTGCCGCTGCTATTGAAAAAGCAACTCGTTATTATAACACCGACATTCATAAAGGCGCCTTTGCTTTGCCAAATTTTTTAAAGGCGCGTCTTAAAGGCGTTGCCTCCAATGCGTAATATTTTAATCAAAGCTTGACTTCCTGTTTTTGCGAGCGTAGGACCTCCCTTACCAAATGACGCGGGGTGGAGAAGTTGGTATCTCGTCGGGCTCATAACCCGAAGGCCGCAGGTTCAAGTCCTGCCCCCGCCACCAATTGGTAAGCCTTTCGGGGCACAGATTTTTGAAAATCAAAGAGAGAAAAAGCAGAGTGCGGGTTTTACCGAACAAAGGTCTGCTTAGTGATGGGGTTAAACCTGTTCTAAGCAATCTTGGTAG
>JAYTOT010000062.1:0-59128 GCA_043747645.1 Pseudomonadota bacterium
CGTGAACAAATGACCGGATATGCAGGAATGGTGAGTGCCCGCATTGACGGCGATCTGGCAAAAGTCAAAAAGTTTTTTTCAAAATTAAAATTGTTTTCCCTTGCTGAAAGCTTGGGA
Organism: Pseudomonadota bacterium; assembly: GCA_043747645.1. Lineage (GTDB taxonomy): Bacteria > Bdellovibrionota_B > Oligoflexia > Silvanigrellales > Silvanigrellaceae > JAYTOT01. Next base: position 118 of record JAYTOT010000062.1, read on the forward strand.
GGAGTTGAGTCTCTAGTCAATCATCCAGAATTAATGACCCACGCAAGTGTGCCACCAGACCATCGGAAAAAAATTGGAATCACGAGTGAATTGATCAGATTCTCGGTTGGAATTGAGCATGTCGATGACCTCGTGCAAGACATCAAGCAAGCCATTGAAGCCTAACAACAGTCTGCAAAGCCTTACATTTTCAGGTATTCAGAACGTCAAATATTTGTTCCTTTATAAAAGGCCGCAGCATTCCGATTCTCCATGAAAGGAGAACACCTATGGCTAAAAATAACGAGAAAACAATGATGGATTTGGCGCCCGACGATAAGCGCCGCTTCAAAATTCGCTCTCACGATGGATTTGAGCTGCTCAAAATGATATTAGATGACAATCCTGCATTGAAACAGCGGGTTCTTTATTTTATTGAGCGAACCTTGGGCAAAAAACCCGAGGCACGAAAGCAATAATTGTCTTCAAGCGGTGGCATGAAGGCATTATCGCCTTTGTGTCAGTGACTGGGGCAATATTGTGAATTTCAAATCTCACCTCGTATTTACTGCTTTATTGGCAGAGGTTTTATTATCAGGTCATCCTTCTGTTTCTGGTTTTTCTGCGCATGCCCAAGGAGTCACTTGGGAGCAGCAAGCAGAGCGACTGCAACTTGTCAGTGCAACATTGCTAGATGGATTGCCAATTGCAGAGCCTGTAAATTCACAATTTTCAGTGGGTTTTAAAGCAATAGTTTCGTTTTTGCCGTCTGTAAATCCACAGGTAGGGGCAAAAAAAGAAAAGGTTCCTTCGTCTCCAGTGCATTCTGTGCCTACTTTACAAGGCGATTGGAATTTTTATTCTTCTGCTCCTATGCGAGCTTCGACACGCATTTGGGTCGGGTATTTGCCCGCAGGCACCGAAAAAATATTAGGAATTAAAGCTGCATTGTCTGAATCAATTGTCGGATTTATGGCTGAAACCCAATATGATCTCAATGCAATGGCGGCTCTTTACTCGCAAATGGGCTACCAGTATTCAAACGTCACTATAAAAGGTGCCATTACTGCTCCAGATTCTAACGATTCTTTTTTAGCGTCTAACTCTTTTATTTATTTTGCACCGGGTCTTAAAATTCCTGCCTATAGTCTTTGGGCCAATGTGCTTTTGGGCAAACGAAGTGGCAACAGCACCTTTAGTATTCCATCCGATAATACGAGCTTAACACTGGCAGACACAGGTGCTGATGCTTCGTTTCCGTTTGCCACTCAGATTGCTGCGGGTTGGGTTCATCCGCTTGGAATTCAAGTTGGAATAGGAGAATTGTGGGTTCCGAACCGTCTTGCAATGCCGCGTATGTTATTTGCTTACGAATATAAAATAAAATAATTAATAATTTTGGTGCGGAGACAGGTATGAAAAACAAAATCAGTTCAAAACATTTTCGAGCGGTCTTTATTAAATCCCTCGTGTTTGTTTTGCCTTTTGCCATTTGGCAGTCTTGCAGTAGCTACGATTTAGGCAAAGAAACTGCAAAATTTGTAATCACCGATCAGTCAAATCCCACTTGGGATTCCGGTGGTATTAAGGCTTTATTGGCAGAAAAGTGTGATAATTGTCATACTTCAAGCCCCGATAAATTCGTGCCAGATAATGCTAAAAAATATCAGTACGATTTTTCTAAAGATGAATCTAAATATATTACCACTTACGCAAGTCGCACAAAATCTCGCGTGTTTGAAAGTGATTCGAATCCCATGCCGCCTAATTTTTCAACTCCACTTACGGTAAATGAAAAAGCGGCACTTAAAAAGTATCTCGAAAAAGTGATTGTTGTAGCTCCTGTGGGCGCATGTGCAACTACGACTGCTTTAACTTTTGCAGATGTTAAAACAATTACTGACCAAAATTGTGCATCAGCAGGATGTCACGTTACAGGGGGGTATAAACCTCTCACTTCTGCTGCAGAGTTTAAGGCTTTAAAAGAAATTGTACTTAAAAGAATAAACGAGAAAACTATGCCTGCAAACTCTAGAAGTGATACATTTAAAGCCTCTGCAGATGGCGTAAAGGTCATTGAATGGCTGTGTGCAGGAGCCGATTTAAAATGAAAAATATGCGTGAGTATTTAAATCCGGTTGAGCCTCCACTTTATTCAAAACGAGACGGCACCTTAGGATCAAAAACTTCCGCTTTATTAACTCAGACGTCTGAAAAAGATCTTCTTGGCAAATACATTGTGTTGGGAGTTCCGGATGATCGTGGCGTAAAAGCAAACGGCGGAAACACGGGAGCTGCGGAGGGCCCCGGTGCTTTTCGCACAGCGTTTTACAAGCTCTACGATACTGTCTTAAGGGAATATTGCCCGCGCACTCATGGTCCATTGCCAATGTGCCAAAGTAACAGCGTTACTGCCGAAAATTTAAGTATGTCTGCCTGTGTTTTAGATGCTGGCGATATCAAGTTGGTCGATGATCTGGCGCAAACCCACGATGTGCTTGCGGCCGCTGTTTCAAGCTTTCTAAAGCGTGGCGCCGAAATGATATTTATTGTGGGCGGTGGGCACGATTTTTCGTATGGCTCGTACGCGGGACATGCTGATGCTATGGGTGGAATAATTCCAATTATAAACCTCGACGCGCATTTCGATTTGCGTCCTGTCGAGGGCGGAATTATCAACAGTGGAACTCCCTTTTATCGCGTTATAGAAAATAAATCTGAACATATATTGGGTGGCAGAGCTCTGCTCGAACTTGGATTGCAACGTGAACGAAACCCTCAATTTTTATACAATTATGCCCTTAAAAAAGGTGTTTCTTGTGTTGAATATTTGAATTTAATGTCTGCTTGGCGAAATGTATATACGGGGCGCGATTCGAATCCGTTGGAGCATGTGTTCGATCACCTCGATTCTTGTGCTCATTTGGGTTGGAATCGGCGCGATGGCAGTGTTCATGTTTCGCTAGATCTCGATGTGTTTTCGTCGTCCGTTGCGCCTGGTACCAGCGCAGCAACACCCTGTGGTGTTACGTTAGCGGAGCTCGGCCCGGTATTGTCATACTTTGGACGCTCCCGACTTTGTCGGGTATTTGATATAGCAGAGCTTTGTCCTGCAAGGGATTCTGGCGATCAAACTGCGCGTTTGGCTGCTGCAATTGTCTTCAAGAGTATCTTATTGCGCGAAGAGTACGCGGCCCGTTGACGCCTTCGTTGTAAATCGTGATAGCTTGTTCAGGGTTAGAATATGAGTTACGGAGTCCGGCGGCTTTCCGTCGCACTCTTTCAGTGGCTTGAAACTTTTTGGGGAGCGCCATTCTATGGTTCTCAGTCCGTATTTGCCTATTCTCGTGGCTCTTTTAATTGGCTTTGCTATTGCTGGCGGCGCCACAGTGGCATCATTTGCTTTGGGGCCCAAAAAACCCTCGAAAGTAAAGCTCGACATTTACGAGTGTGGTTTGCCTGTTGGCACATCGCGTCAGCGCTTGTCGGTAAAATTCTATCTCACTGCAATTCTTTTTATTCTTTTCGATATTGAAACAGTATTTCTTTATTTATGGGCCACAGCATTCGATTTTTTAGGCTGGTTCGGAATAATAGAAGTTGCTTTGTTTGTTGCCACACTTGTGATTGGTTACGTTTATATTCTAAAGCGCGGTGCGCTCAACTGGGACTGAGGTAAGTTTCGATGTTTGACACAGCCATTGGAGTTGAAATCGCTTTTACGTTAGCAAAAATACTTGTGATGGTTGTTATTGCCTTGCAAGTGGCGCCCATTATGGTTTGGGTAGAACGCAGGCAATGCGCATATATCCAGCGGCGTATTGGACCAAATCGGGTGGGCCTTTTTGGATTCAAAATTTTAGGATTGGGTCAGCCCCTCGCAGACACAGTTAAGTTGCTTTTTAAAGAAGACTACATCCCCCGCGAAGCAAACAAGCTTTATTATTTAATGGCGCCTATTTTGCCTGCAACTTTTGCCATGGCTGCGATTTCTGGAATTCCCATTGGCCGTTATGTAGAAATCGCAGGTCAAACATTTAGTTTGCAGCCAATCTCTTTAAATGCAGGGTTTTTGTTTTTCTTTGCCATGTCTTCTTTGTCTGTTTATGGCGTGGCACTGGCAGGCTGGGCATCTAATAATAAATATGCATTATTGGGCGGGCTGCGTGCTTCTGCGCAAATGATTAGCTACGAAATCGCCATGGGATTGTCTTTGCTTCCATTGGTGTTTATTTTTAATTCTATCGACACACAAACAATTATCAGTGAACAATCTAGTCATCTCTTGTTCGGGTTTTTGCCCGCTTGGGGAGTATTTTATGCGCCTGTATCGTTTGTTATTTTTATTATAACCATGTTTGCGGAAACCAATCGACTTCCCTTCGACCTCGCCGAAGGCGAAGCTGAGCTCGTGGCTGGCTTTTTAGTTGAGTACGGATCGATGCGTTGGTCGCTCTTCTTTTTGGGCGAATATGCCATGATGTTTACGCTCTCTGCTCTAATGGTTTGCTTGTTTTTAGGCGGATATGAGATTCCATGGTTGCCTCAATCAACAATTGTAAATGCACTTTCGGGACCTTTAGGTCACTCCGGTGCATTGTGGGCAGGAGCTGGAATTTCATTTGCAACTTTAATTGCTAAAGTAGCGGTCATGATGTTTGTGTTTGTTCAGGTTCGCTTCACTCTGCCGCGTTTTCGATACGATCAATTGATGCGAATTGGTTGGGTTTATTTGCTGCCGATTGCCATAGCAAATGTGGCAATTACAGCATTAATTGTAGCTCTTCTGCGCTTTTAATTTAGCTTGTTTAGTATTTAGGTGTTACTCTTTTGTAATGTTTCTTTAGCTTCGGGTGATTGCCGATGGATTTGACCACATTTTCTTTTGTTACACTTGGTCTATTGGCCATTATTTTTAGTATTTTGCTTATTACGAGGCGCAGGCCAGTTTCTGCAGCAATGATGCTGCTTGTTATTTTTGCACTTTTAGCCGGCATGTATGGGCTTCTCGATGCCCATTTTGCTGCAGTGGCGCAAATTATTGTTTATGCCGGTGCAATTATGGTTGTGTTTGTTTTCGTAATTATGCTTTTAAATTTGCCTCCCGAGGAGCTTCGCTACGGTGGTGTTACATTAGGTGAAGGTTTGCTTTCACTTTTAGGTATTGCGTTTGTAGTGACTCTTGGCACAAAAATTGGCAAAGGAGCTTTAAGCTCTTCTATGAGTTTGTGGGATGCTAATCGCGCTCCGGGAGCTACGCTTCCTTATTTTCCAGAAGCTGAAAATTTAAAAAATGTAGCAGCACTTATGTTTACAGATTACCTTTGGGCGTTTGAACTTGTGAGTGTATTAATTCTTGCCGCTACCATTGGTGCAGTGGTTATTGCCAAGAAGAGGAGCGATGATGCTCGGTCTGCCTGAAATCGGTTTGTACTTTTCTTTTGCTCTTTTTATAATTGGTTTTTTGGGCGTCATGTTCAGAAAAAACATATTGTTTATGATGCTAAGTATTGAATTATTATTAAATGCGGCCAACTTGGCATTTGTTTGCGCAAGTAAAATTACGGGTACTATAGATGGTCAAGTTGTAATGTTTATGGTTATGGCTGTGGCCGCTTGTGAGGCGGCAATTGGATTGGCATTGGTCATTTCATTGTATCGTACGAGAGCGACCATTGAAGCTGACGATCTCAAGTTGTTGCGGGGCTAAAATAAAATGAATTTTCAAGTGACACTGACTCTTGTTCTTTTATTCCCGCTTCTCGGGGCCATCATAAATGGGTTTTTATTGCGCAAGGCACCTCGAGCAGTTGTTGCTGTTGTCGGAACCGCAGCTATTGCAATTCCATTTGTACTTTCGTGCATGTTGGTTTTGGGCCCGGTTCGACTGACTGGCAATACTATTCGAGTCGATTTGTTTAATTGGATAACTTTGAAAATGCTGAGCGGAGGCGTTTTCAATATTCCGTTTTCGTTATCGGTCGATCGATTGTCCGGTACTTTGTTATTAATTATTACTGGAATTGGAACCTTAATTCATATTTATGCCAGCGAATATATGCACCACGAAGAAGGCGTTTATCGTTTTTTTGCGTATTTAAATTTATTCGTCTTTTCTATGCTCAGCTTGGTTTTGGGCTCCAATATGCTTGTTACCTTTTTAGGCTGGGAAGGTGTGGGCGTTTGCTCGTACTTGCTTATAGGCTATTGGTACCAAGATGAAGCCAATGCGCGGGCTGGAATGAAGGCATTTGTGGCCAACCGGGTAGGAGACCTCGGGTTTTTAATTGCAATGTTCATGTGTATTGTGGTTTTTGGAACCATCGATTACGCACAATTGGGCGAACGATTGGCCACTTTGCCTGCGGCATTTTTTGAAACAAATTCTATTCAAATTACCATCATTGGCTTGTGCATGCTTTTGGGTGTTACCGGAAAATCGGCGCAATTGCCGTTGTATATTTGGTTGCCCGATGCCATGGCAGGTCCTACGCCAGTTTCTGCGTTAATTCATGCTGCAACCATGGTTACATCTGGCATTTATTTAATGTCGCGCATGAGCTTTTTATTAGTGCATAGTAGCACTGTAATGCACACAATCGCTGCAGTTGGAGCAGCAACTGCTCTTTTTGCAGCGACAATTGGTTTGGTGCAAAACGATATTAAGAAAGTATTAGCGTATTCAACTGTGAGTCAGCTGGGCTTTATGGTTTTAGGTTGCGGAGTGGGTGCGTTCCAATACGGAGTAGCGCATTTAATGACCCACGCGTTTTTTAAGGCGCTGTTGTTTTTGGGCGCTGGTAGTGTGATTCATGCCATGCACCATGAGCAAGACATTCGTAAAATGGGTGGCCTGTTAAAGCATTTGCCAATCACAGGCTGGACATTTATTATTGGTACCTTAGCCATTATTGGTTTTCCCGGATTTTCGGGCTTCTTTTCTAAAGATGAAATTTTATTTTACTCATGGACAGGCCCCTTTGGGCACCCAGCGTACTGGGTAGCTGGAGCTTTAGCTGCGGCATGCACAAGTTTTTATATGGTTCGACTCACGGTATTAGTGTTTTTTGGAAAATCACGCGTAGACCATCACACTGCCGAACATTTGCATGAAAATCTTTGGCCAATGACTTTGCCACTGGTGGTTTTGGGAATTTTAGCATTTGTTGGTGGATATGTTTCTTTGCCACATGGCATTGCAGAGTTATTAGGTGTTCATGGCGACAACGTCATTACCGCTTGGTTGTCGCCTGTATTGGCACCAGCAATCGAATATATGCACGAAACTCACGGTAGTGCACATGGGTCAGCGTCGCTCGAATGGGCGCTTATGGGTACAACAACATTTTCGATGATTTTGATGAGTCTTTTTGCCATCAAGTTGTATGAAAATGGACCTCAAGGCGGCCAAAAATTGGCCAATTCATTTGGTCGTATTTATACGCTTGTTTTAGACAAATGGCGCATTGATGAACTTTATCAATTTGCATTTATCGAACCCCTAAAGTGCCTTGGTGATGTGTTTTTTAAATGGGGCGACAGAGCGGCTATTGAAGGTGTGATTAACGATGGTCCGAAAGGAATTTATTTGATCACTTCTGTGTTAAGCGATCTCCAGACTGGTCTGGTGAGAAACTCACTCAAGTTATTGTTTTTAAGTGTAGTTATTATTTGTGCAAGTTTGATTCTTTTCTGAAGCCGAGGCTGTGATGATCGATTTCATTTCCCATTGGATACTCACTATCCTCATTGTGTTTCCTTTATTTTGTGCAGCATTATTATTTGTGTTGCCTAAGGAAAAACTGAGTCTTGTGAAGAATTTTGCTTTTTGTGCAACTCTGGTCGAGCTTGTTTTGTCGTTGCATTTGATAGTTTATTTTGTACCAGATTATGCATTTTTTCAGTTTTCACAGATCATGCGTTGGATGCCCAAACCGATGGGTATCGATTACATCGTTGGTGTAGATGGTTTGAGTCTTATTCTCGTTCTTCTCACCACGGCACTTTGCCCCATAGTCGTATTATCTAGCTATTCGTCGATAGAGACAAAAGCCCGCGAATTTCTCGCTCTATTTTTATTTTTAGAGTCAGCAATGATTGGCGCGCTGGTCTCGGTTGATTTGGTTTTGTTTTACTTTTTTTGGGAAGCCATGCTCATTCCAATGTATTTTATCATTGGTATTTGGGGTGGAAAAGATCGAATTTACGCCACAACAAAATTTGTAATTTACACAGTTGTTGGCAGTTTATTAATGTTGGTTGCATTTTCTTATTTGTATTATGCGCACGGAACTATTTCGGGCAATCATTTTACAACTAATTTAGTCGACCTCTATAAAACTGCCGCGACACTTCCAGTAGAAACTCAGTTGTGGTTGTTTGTAGCCACTGCAGTTGCCTTTGCCATTAAAGTGCCTCTGTTTCCATTTCACACCTGGTTGCCCGATGCACACGTTCAGGCCCCTACTCCAGGCAGTGTTATTTTAGCCGGTGTTTTGTTGAAAATGGGTACCTATGGCTTTTTGCGATTCTCAATTCCAATGTTTCCTAAAGCCGCAGTGATAGCTGCTCCTTATATGATTACCTTGGCTGTTATCGGAATTATATATGGTGCTTTAATTGCGTGGCGCCAAACAGATATCAAAAAACTGGTGGCATATTCTTCCGTGAGTCACTTGGGATTTGTGGTGGCAGGAATGTTTTCGTTTACGGAGCAAGGCATGACCGGAGCTTTGTATCAAATGGTAAACCATGGTGTTTCTACCGGAGCATTATTCATTTTGATTGGTGTTATTTATGAACGTCGCCATACGCGAGAAATGAGTCAATTTGGTGGCCTCGCTAAGGTTATGCCTTGGTATGCGTTTTTCTTTGTTGTAGCGACTATGGGTTCTGTGGCTCTTCCTGGAACAGGCGGGTTTATTGGTGAGTGGCTCATTTTATTGGGCACCTTTAAATCAAATCCTATTTTAGCTGTCTTTGCCGGAACTGGTGTTATTTTTGGCGCAGTTTATATGCTCTGGTTGGTGTTAAAAGTCATTTGGGGACCAATTACCGTCGAGGAAAACAAAGGTCTGTCCGATGTGAATTTCCGCGAAGCAGCAATATTAGGGACTTTATCTGTTTTAATTTTTGCGTGTGGATTTGCCTCAGCACCATTGCTTGAGCACACTCAGGCCACTCTTTTGAGCATCAGAAAAGCGGTCATCATGCAAGCCCCTTTTGAGACATCTCTAGCGTCCCAATCTGGTGGAAAATTGCATATTGCACAGAAGGGCCAGTAAAATGTTAGCCGAAAATATGATTCAAATTAAAACACGTTTGGCAGAAATATTGCCCAGTGCAGATTTTTATTTCTATTCGTCGCCAATTTTTATGTTAGTGATAGGTGCATTAGCTGCTCTATTGGTGGGTATATTTCGCGCGCATCCGGATAAACCGAATTTTACTTCCTTAGGAATAGCAATTGTTTCTTGCGTTGGTGGCATGATTGCTCCAATTCTCATTAAATTTAATGCCAATTCCGCGTTTTTAGGCAGTGGTTTTTTGGCAGATGGATTGAGTTTATTCTCGTTTTTTGTAATTTCTGCAGGCACGCTTTTTACATTATTGTTGGCTTCCGGCACTAATACCGGACGTAGTTTGTTGCGCCCAGAGACTATTGCACTTCTTTTATTTTCTAGTTCAGGCATGATGATGATGACTTCTGCCGGTGAATTTATGTCGTTTTTTATTGGTCTCGAAGTGACCAGTATTTCTCTCTACGTATTAGTAGGCTATCAACGCTCCGATGTTCGTGGGCTAGAAGCTGCAGTGAAATATTTCCTACTTGGTTCTTGCGCCGCAGGCATGATTTTGATGGGAATGGCGCTTATATATTTGCACACAGGTTCTTTGCGATGGTCCGACTTCGCTCACCTTCCCGTTAGTGTTGATAAGCCTTTTGCTGCTTTAGGAATTATTTTATTGGTGTGCGGACTTGCATTTAAGCTTGCCATTGCCCCTTTTCACACTTGGGCGCCTGATGTTTACCAAGGCGCTCATAGTACTTTAACGGGCTATATGGCGACATTAGTTAAGCTGAGTATTGTTGTGGTTTTCATTAGAATTGTTGGTACAGGATTTAAAACTCCAGCACCTTTGTTAGTCGATTTATTTTGGGGCTTAGGTGCACTTTCTATAATTGTTGGGTCGTTATTTGGGCTCGTGCACAATAGTGTGAAACGCATTTTGGCATATTCATCCGTAGCAAATGCAGGGTATTTTTGTTTGGCTTTAGCCGCATTGGCTGCGAACCCAACAAGTATTTTAGCGCGTCAGGCGCTCATGGCACATGCCGTAGTGTATGTCATTTTAAGCTTAGGTGTTTTTGCTGTTTTGAGCTGGATTGAAGAAGGCAACAGAGAAGATCTTTTAAAAGAAGAACTTGCTGGGTTAGCTTCAAAGAGTCCTTTTTTAGCCACTGCACTTTCGTTCTTTTTGGCAGGGCTAGCAGGAATACCTCCTTTGGCCGGATTTTTTGCTAAATTCATGATTATTAATGCAGCTATCAGTGAGCAATTAATTGGTCTTTCAATAGTACTTGTGGTTTTCAGCTGTATGTCGCTTTACTATTATTTGTCTATAATGGTTGAAGTTTGGTTTAAGCCAGCGACGCGTCAAAGTGCTGTTTTAGTAGAAACAAACGGAACTCCATTGTTGAGAATTCTGGTCAGTGTTGCAATGATTGCGGCACTTGTGTTTGGCGTTGTGGGGCCACGCTGGGCCATTTCATTGCATTACGTCACAGCCGTTGAAAAAATTTCGCAGAAATAGTCGAGGAAAAAGGCAATGAGGCCCATACTGTTTGAGTTTTGGGGACTAGCCTTTCCGGCATGGACAGTTTTTTTTGCATTGGCCGCAATAGCGGCCTTTTTCTATGTTTATAGCTTGTTGCGTTTGCATTCTAACATAGAAATCTTGAATCATTTTAAAAATATATTTGCTTTGTGTTATGTGGCAGGATGGTTTGGAGCTCGCGCATTAAGTATTTTAATTGAACAATTTGACGTAAAAACTCCGTTGCACTTTATGAAAGAGTTGTTTCAGTTTGGGCCCATGACTTTTTATGGTGGCGCTTTGGCAGCCATTTTTATGGGCATCAGCTATATTAAATGGCACAAATTAAATTTGGGTTTTTTTGCCGATCGCTGCTTTCCTGCAGGTATTTTTGCTTTGGGCATTGGGCGCATCGGTTGTTTTTTAAACGGCGATGACTTCGGTTTAGCTGTGCCAGAACAATGGAATTCAGCCAATTGGGCAGTTGTTTTTCCAAATTTGAACGACGGCATTGCACGTTTTCCTGTGCAATTAGAAGAGTCATTATTCAGTATTTTATTTGCAGCCTTATTGTATTTCAGCATTAAATTTATTGTTGTTAAAAAAATTTCTTACCGGCCTGGGTTAATTGCATGTTTTGCAATAATGTTTTCGAGTTTGCATCGGTTTGGAAATGAATTTTTTAGAGCTGATTATCGAGGTAATTTTTTAGATTCTGGTTTGTCGACTTCGCAAGGGTTGGCCTTAATTTTTATATTAATTTCTATGATTGTTTCGTCGCGAATCAGATGGATGTCTGACGAACAATATTCTGCAAAAAAGGATTTTTAACTGTGTCAAATTGGTTTGAAGTTTTGGCAAAAACGGATGAAAAATTTGAATTATCAAAAAAAATAGACACTCAGAAGTTTATTCCTTCGCAGTTTTTTGATTGGAATTTAATTTCTCTGATTGAATTTTTCTCTGGCTGGAGCAAAACGAGAAATCTCGAGTTGAATGTACTTTGGCTGAGTGACGGGGTTTCGAAGTTTTTTGGTTCGGAATTTAAAAATGTTGACGACGCATTTGGTGCAGCGCTAACGAGCCACGGCATTAAGCATGAACATATAAATGCCGCAGAATATTTGAATATCAAAAGCGAAGAGATTCACGCTTCTGTTTTGTTAATTCCTCCTCTAATTGAATTGATAAAGTCGAAAAAATGTTCCTGCATATGTGTTTTAGGTAGCGGAAGTCTGACAGATTTAATCAAAGAGTCTCTTGCTCGCAGCGAATTAAATTTGCCCTTTGTTGTTGTGCCAACAGCATTAACTGTGACTGCATTTACCAGTGCATTTGCTGTTCTTGAAGAATCGGGCGCTAAGCGCACCAGGCGCAGCCGAAACATTGATTTAGTATTATGGTGGGGCGAAGTGCTTTCTTGCGCGCCAGTCCCGTTTTCTAGGGCCGGATACGGCGATTTATTAGCGCGATTTGTGGCTTACGCAGATTGGAAATTAGCCCATTTTTTAAATATGTGTGAAAGGTACGATGTTTTGGCGTTTGAGCTTATGGAGCCATTTGCGGAGGCATTAAAATCGTGTGCGGGTGATTTTAAAATTGGCCCGTTGTCGCTCGAAACAACCGAAAAACTGGCTGCTTGTCTCTCTATGGCTGGCATTGCCATGAGTGTTTCTGGCGAAACAACTCCACTGAGCGGATTCGAACACACCATTAGCCATGCTCTAGATTTTCTCCGCATTTCTCGGGGAGAACCTCTCGTTTTGCATGGTGAACAAGTGGCTTTAGCTACTTTGGCCAGTGCCCGGTGTTGGGATTGGGTCTTGAGTTTAAAAACTGAAGATTTAGAATTTCGGTCTATTGAACATTTAGAAGAAAATGAAGTTTTAAAATTTATTGAGCGTCTTATTCAAGACGCACCTAATTTAGTCGCAAGTAAATCGGCAGATGAGTTGAGCGATGCGGCACAAGAGTTTTGTAAAGATTACTCAAAGAAATCTAAAAAATGGCAGATTGAAAAAGATTTTTTCAGAGAAAAAGTGCAAAATTGGCCGTTTATTGTTAAAGAATTAAAAAAATTGGTGGTGTCAGCTGAAGTTATTGAAGGTCTGTTGCTTGCTGCAGGTTTGCCTTGTGTTCCGGAAAATACTCTTCCAAGTACCACAGCACTAGATTACCGCTGGGCCGTTAGATTTTCGCCATTTGTGCGGGCAAGATTTTGTGTTTCCGATTTTCTGTTTTGGATTGGTGAAGACCCAGCTTTTATTTCAGCAATATAATTTTTAATCTTCAATATCTTTTTTATATGAAAATATTTCGAGTGAATTTCCGTCGGGGTCACGCACGTGAACTGCGAGGCGGTCGCCTTCGTCAACGGCGTCAGTTTCTATTTTTCCACCGAATCCTACTAAATTGCTGAGTACCTGCTTAAGGGAGGTGACTCGGAATGTGATTTGATGGCGGTTTTCTTTTGCTTTTACTTTCGCAATTGAGTTTGGAATTAAAGAAAAATCGATGTTTCCAATGCGACCTTTGTAGTATTCAAACTCACCTGCGTCTTCTTTTTTGAGGGGTATATCGAGTCCTTTTGAATAAAAAGCGAGCATCGCATCAAAGTTTTCAGCTGCGATAGAAATGGAGGCGAATTCTGTAACGTTGATTGTCATGGCTTGGCCTCTGCATTTAATATGTAAAAAGAGTATCTAGATTTTATTTTCCGCGATCGGTATTATTAGTGCCGCTATGTCACTGTATATCAGTGAGGGAGAAATGTCCGTGAGGCATTTTAGGTTTCTGAAGCGGCATTGCCCTTTGCCGTGCCGTGTGCACGGACTACAGCTCAAATTTGCGTAGTGAGTTTTGATGCGCGGTGAGATAGGAACAAAGCCAAATTCCGGAGAAGTACCCCCAAAAATCACCGAGCAGGGGATGTTGTAAAGGTCTGCGGCATGAGCTGCAAACGAATCGCCTGTTACGATGTAGGTTGCAGCTGCAATTGTAAAAAGTGTTTCCTTTAGAGTCGTTTTTGCAGTCGTGTTAATAATTCGATTGTTGTTTGGAAAATGGAGGTATTCTGCAACAGAAATTTCTCCTTTTCCGCCACAAATAACGACATCGAAATTGGTATTTATTAGAATTAGATTTATGAGTTCTCTAAATTGCTCTTTAGGCCAAGCTTTGAGGGGCCCGCTTGCTCCAGGAAATAGGGCAACAAATGGTTTTGAAATTTTTGAACCCATCTCAATTTGAGGAGTGGATTTGAGAAGTATTTGTGAAAATTTTTCTGTTGATTCTAGATGAATAATTTTGTTTGAACTTTTAATATATGCATCAATGGTTTCTTTCTGTAAATCATGGATGCGTGTTATATTGATAAATTGAAACTGCTTGCCCTTGAGCTGACCGGTAAAGAGAGTCAAAAAATATGCCTTAAAAAGTAGAAAAAATCTGAAAAAAGATCTTTTTTCTACTTTGAAGGTTGAAATTTTTGAATTCGAAAATGTAGACGCCAACTCTTCGATGCATTTTCGGCTTCTGGATGTGCATTGCATATCTAAAACATCAATAGAATTTAATTTCAAGTTGAAGTTTTCGGTAGGTAATTGAACGAATGCATTTTGAGAATCCCTTTGCCAAAATTCAAGCTGATTTTTGAAATCCGTATTTTTTTTTGGATTGAAAATGCAAACATATTTTGAAAAGATATTAAGTTTCGCGATATCTGAGCATTCAGGACTAGTAATTAATATGGGCTCGAAACCAAGTGATTCAAGGCGGTGCATGGCACGTGTCACGATAAGTGTGTCACCAATTGCGCTGAGTCGAATGACAAATATCATAGGTTTGTTGAGGTATTCTAAGGAATACTCTTGCGAATTCATAGTGCCTCAATTAGAGCTGTGTTGCAGTACGAGAATGAAAAAGAAACAATGCGCCCCATGTTCCCACCGCAAACAAAAATAGCGATCCACCTAGTGCAGTGATTGCTGTAAAGCTTGAAATGATACCTAATTGTGGGGCGTTAAAGGCTTCAAATACGAGCCCAGTTCCAAAAATAGGAACCGATAAAGCTGCTGAAAAACAAGTGGTATATAATGTTTTTTGAGGCATAAATCGTGCTGCTGACTTTGCACTTAAACCCATGAGAACAATAATAATTGCCATTGAGTTCATGTGAGCGTGGGTAGTTCTTAAGAGTGTTCTCTCCCAACTTTGAAGCCACAATTGATCTGCAGAAGCCATGATAAGATTGATACGAGATCCAATTAAACTGCCGAAAATAGACCATGCTGAAAACCAAATGAAACCAATGCCAATCATGAATCGAGATAGTGCTTCCAATTTTTATTGCCTTCTTTGTGAGTATGAGGTTTGCCTCTCACGCTACCTTTGTCTACACTGACTAGGTTTCACAGTATGTGATAATTATATATGTTCGCCATTGGACCGAAAATCAATGCACCTTCGACTCGAAAATTTTGACGGACCCCTCGATTTATTGGTGCACCTTATTAAGGCGCAAGAAGTCAATATTTTTAACATTCCTGTTGCACTCATTTGCGAACAGTTTATGTCATTTTTGCGGCATGCTCCTGACCTGGATTATTTGCAGGCTGGAGAGTATTTGGCCATGGCAGCGCATTTGATTGAAATCAAAGTGAGCATGTTGGTTCCAGCGCTTCAGAGTCAGATTGGCGCCGCTGCTTCGTTAGAAGAGATGGCCGATTCCGATCCTCGCAAACCTCTGGTGCAAAAGATTCTCGAATATGAAGCAATCAAAGAAGCGTGTGCGAAACTAGAAAAAATGTGCCAAATTGGGCGCGATCA
The DNA here is from genome assembly GCA_043747645.1 of Pseudomonadota bacterium. Classification (GTDB taxonomy): domain Bacteria; phylum Bdellovibrionota_B; class Oligoflexia; order Silvanigrellales; family Silvanigrellaceae; genus JAYTOT01. The sequence continues at coordinate 15,742 of JAYTOT010000062.1, forward strand.
ATTTCCATCGGGAGAAGCCAAACGACGCAAAGATGAATTTGAAGAATATTCGACACAATATAAAGGTGACTCGTTTTCATTAGTCATCGCCTTTGAAAGAGTGCTTCTCAATTTTGCAGCAAAACAGAACGCTCCTACTGTAAAAGTGCGCGCTCAAAAAATAACAATTCATTCTAAAATGACACAAATCAAAAAGAGATTCGAAGTTCAGGAAGAATTTACTTTGAGCGATTTGTTTGAAATTTGCGACACACGATACGAGCTTATTGTAACGCTTATGGCGGTGTTGGAAATGGCAAAAGCAAACCATATATTTTTAGCCCAGGCAGAGCATTTTACACCAATATTCATTTCACGGGGCGAAAAATTTACTTTTGACAATCCTGATATTGAAGGCGAACCAATGCCGATTGCAGACTCTGTTACCTTACTAGAGTCTCAAGCCGAGTGATTTGTGTGACCCATTCTTTGTGAGCAACACTGAGTGGAAAATGCCTGTCGTTCATCCGCAGTTCGAGGCGAGAGCGGCAAATATTTTCTTTGTTGATGCGTGGGTTCAGACGTAAAATTTCTTCGTCCATGATTTCGGCACACGAAACATTTTTTTCTATGGAATATTTAAAAAGCAAATCCGTGAGCCGATTTACTTCTTCAGTTGTTTCACCGTAGGAGCGTAAATGTACACTTAAACGGTCGACGTACATATAATTTTCGATTTCTGTCGCGCGGTCTCTAATCATTGTCTGACCAAGGCTCTGACTCATGCGATTCAGATTGTCGAGCAAATGTGTCCATTGCTCTATTTTGGATTCAAGTTCTAAGCAAAATTGAATGTATTTGCGATCGAATGTGAGTTGTCGGGCTCTATCGAGTGACCATTCTCTGCTTGATGCCAATTGAAGGTCTAATATTTGTTCGCGGTGTTTTAGGTAGTCGCCATATTTTTGATAAAGGCCTTCGCCCGTATTGCGGAGTGGAAACAGGCTAAACGTAGTTACATTTTCAGATAAATTCCTCAGCGAAATGGCTAAGCATTCTGCCGAAGAGATTAAAAAAGAACACATTGATAACAATGATATTTCGCATTCACCTGTTTTAAACGAACGCACCTCTGCTCGTGTAACGCTTTTCTTTTTCAGAATTTGCGACAGAGTTTCTGCAGAGGCGGCGGATATTCTATTCCACAAACTTTCGTAAAGCGGAGCAACGGGGCCCGATGCAACAGAAGTTGAAAGGAGAGCTTCTGAACTTTTTGCGGCATGTGTACTTGCGGGCGGAAACACTGCAACAGTATTTATTTCTCTGCGAGCTTGGTGCGAAAACAATGTTAACAATTTTCGCTCGAATGAAACGACTAAATCGTGCAGCATTGATATGGCTTTGAGTTCTAGTAAATCGGTAATAAGAGTTGTGCCTGCGTGCGATTCTACTTCGATTGCGCATGCCTCGGCGCCAAAAGTGGAATCTAAATCTTCGAAATGGCTTTTGTGAGCCGAAATGTGTGCCAGATTTAAGAGTCCTCCTTCTACCAGTCGTTGAGCCAAATCGATGGAGACGTGGAAGGCCATGGCATCTAGAGTCTGCTTAAGTGTGGGGGTGTCTTTTTTTTGAGCGTTTTCCATATTGACCCTAACCTCGGGTTCCGTTAGAAGGAACAGCAATGGGAGAAGTGATTGAGCCTTGACGAGAGAGATCTCTTTAAAGTTTAACAGTTTTTCTGGTGTTTGCGAGGCTCGTCCGACTGTCCCGTCGTAGAAGAGTGGCCTAAAACCTTCGGTAGCGTTGTGAAACGCCCACTGCCTAAGTGTCTAAGTCCGCGCAATATAGAGTGTTTTAGTTGTACAGTCACAGCTCTGTTTTTGTTTGCTCATAGCGAGCCAAACGCGGACTTTCGGAGAATCTCATGAAAACGTTTAGCGCAAAACCTACTGATATTACTAAAAAGTGGTTCATCGTTGATGCCACTGACAAAACTTTGGGACGCCTTGCTTCTCAAATTGCTTACATACTTCGTGGTAAGCACAAGCCAATTTTCACACCTCACATGGATACCGGCGACAAAGTCATCGTTATCAATGCCGAAAAAATCAAGCTTTCCGGTAATAAAGAGCTCAACAAGCTTTATCACCGTCACTCTGGCTATTTTGGTGGTTTGCATACTTTTACTGCAGGCGACCTTCGTACTAAGCATCCTGAACGTTTGTTAGAACTTGCTATAAAAGGCATGCTTCCTCACAATGTTCTCGGACGCGAATGCTTTCGCAGCTTGAAAGTTTATGTTGGTGCAGCGCACCCACACGAAGCTCAAAAGCCAGAAGCTTTGCCTCCTAGAACTCGTGCTTAATGCTTTGAACAGATTTTTTGATTTTTAAGACTTTTCAAATGAGGATAGCCAAAAATGGCCGTTAAATATTTCACAGGACTTGGCAAGCGTAAAACTTCCATTGCCCGCGTCTTTATCAAAGAAGGTAAAGGCTTAATTTCAATTAACAATCGTACTCTCGAAGAGTACTTCAAGCGCCCTACTTCTCGCATGGTTGTTGAACAACCATTAAATCTTGTTGCTGTTATGGGCAAGATGGACATCCGAGTTAACGTAGTGGGCGGCGGACTTTCTGGTCAAGCTGGCGCAATTCGTCACGGCATTACACGCGCACTCATGGAGTTCAATCCTGAATTCCGTCCTGTGCTCAAGTCTGCGGGACTTGTGACTCGCGATTCCCGTATTAAAGAACGTAAGAAGTACGGTTTGCGTTCTGCGCGTGCCCGCTTCCAATTCTCCAAGCGTTAAAATTTTATTTGGTTTTTTGCGATTTTTTATATTCGCAAATTTCTCAAATACGAATTCAAAAAAGGCTGCACTTTGTGCAGCTTTTTTTGTTGGATTAAAAAATAAAGCGCCTTGCAATGTCTGCATTGCTCAATTTTTTGAGTGTGTAAGGTACGCCTTTAAAGGATATGAGCCAGGCATTAATCTCTGCTAAGGTCTCATTGATAAGTTCAATATTATTATCCTTTGCAGCCAATTCTAGCTTGGTTCCGAGAGTACTAATATTGTCAAACCCGTAGCTGTGCCCAGAGCCTTTCATACTGTGACCTATCAGTCGAATGGAATCGAAATCGGCAATATCTAAAAGACTTCTAATTTTTACAAGATCTTTTGCTCGATTTGCTAAAAATATTGGAATCATTTGTCGTAAAATAGATTCAGATGTGTCTGAGGGTGAAGACTCTCCCGAGGTTGCTACAAATCTGTCTTCAACATTTTCTTGTGTTTCAAATCTTAAAATACTCTGAATCATATCCTTCAACTCAAATGCATTGAGTGGTTTTGTGAGATGCCCAGTGGCGCCTGCCTTTTGGCTTTTCAAGAGATCATCCGAGGATGAGGTCGCAGAGAGTGAAACGATGGGAATAGGTTGCTTTCCGCTTTGAGATTCAAAATTACGCACGGCTTCAATCATCCGAAACCCGTCCATCACTGGCATTTGAAGATCGGCTAGAATGAAATCATATTTGCCGCTGAAAAATCGCTTGAGTCCCTCAATTCCATTGATTGCGGTTTCAACCTTAAACTGAGGTGGTTTCAAAAAAGCACAGACAATAAGTTGGTTGTCTATGCTGTCTTCAACCAGGAGAACTTTTATTGTATGAGAGGCAGAGTTTGGCATCAGGCGTTCCATTTCGAATTCCGGAAGTGGAATTCTGAGCTGAAATTTAAAACTTTCGGCATATTTATGGTCGTAATCTACCCAAAGTTTACCACCCATTAGGCCAACGAGTCTTTGGCAAATTGCTAAATTAATGCCGCCACCTGTGGCTCTCCTTAAAACGCTATCGGAAGCAAACGAAACGAGATTAAAGATTTCTGACGTATTGTATTGCGAAATATGCGCTGTTTTTGACTGAATAGTAACTGCAAGTGGAAAAATATCTTGATGCAGAGGTCCTTCTTCGCCTCGCATAATTGAAACGGATAAAGCACCAGTTTCCATGTTCTCAAGTAGAAACCGACACAGGCGAGTGAGTATTTGTGTCAACCGATTTTCATCGCCAATAACGTGAGTTGGAAGATTGTCTTGAATTTTTAACTTTAAATGCAATCCATTTATTTGAGCGTGAGAAACCACAGACTCTTCAATGCGTGCTGCGCATTGCATTAAATTAAATTCGTGCGCCTCCAGGCAGGCATAACCAGCTTCAATTGTAGATAAATCAAGTATGTCATTGAGAAGGCCTGAAACCTGTTCCGATGCACTATTTAAAATGGACAAATAATTGCGTTGGATGGGGCTCAAATTTGAATCATTTAGCAGCGAAGCCATTTCACGAATGGCATCAAGCGGTGTTTGCAATTCCTGACTCATACAAGCAAGAAATTCAGACTGATTTGTTGATTCAATTTCGCGCAGAATTTTATTTTGCATGTCACTCCTTTGCAATTGAAGTGGCGGGTATTTATAACATGTATAGTCTTGTAAGAGTCAGGGCTCAAGGGCGCATTAAATCCTGCTCAATTTGTCAGAAACTGCGTGATTTAGCGAATCTGTTTAAAGTTAGAAAATGATTTATTTTGATTGCAAACTATATCAAAAATAGCGTCAAATATTTTCTTTGAAAAATTTCCGTGACACGCAATAGAAAGATTGTGAGATTCTATTTCATTATTATGAATTAAATGGGATAAATCTATGCGTTTTACTTCTGGATGAGCTCGTTGCGCGACTCTAAGTGGGAGTATTCCGGCAAGCGCGCCACCGCGCACCAATGCGAGTATGACCTCAAAACTCTCGGTTTCTAGCGTTGGTTTTGCCGAAATCATGATTGTTTTTAGGAATCGTTTGTAGCATGCAGAATGATGTTTGTCGTCTATTTTCAGACTTCCAAAGCCCATTTGTTTTAAAATTTGTTCTGCAGATAAAGAATTATCTATTTTTGAAGACACAAAAAGGCCAAATTTATCGGTTGCGAATGATTTAACTAACAATTGAGGAGCATGAGTGGCATCGGCAACAAATACTAAATCGAGTTCTCCTTTTTTGCATTTTTCTAGCAAGGGGCGAGAACGCGCAATTTCTAATTCGATTTCAATTCCTGTCCATTTATTTCGTAAAATAGGTATTATTTGAGGTAATAAATCGATTGCAATACTTTCGTAAGCTCCAATGCGAATGCGTTTGGGAACATTTTTATGGTTAAGAGTTTCTGGGTCAAATTTTTCAAATAATATGAGTGCTTCCGAAAAAATTTCCAGCAAATCTTCTGCCTGCTGAGTGAGTGAAATGAGTTTTTTATCGCGATTGAGTAAATGTAAGCTCAATGCTTCTTCGAGTTGCGCCAATGATTGTGAAATTGCAGACGCAGAAATGCGCGCCTCTTGTGCTGCTGCTGAAAGGGTTTTATGCACTTTTACTAAATTTAATAGCCAAATTTTATATGCATGTTGGTGAATTCTCAAAATAAGGACTCCGAAAATTGTTTTCTATTTGGTAACTGCAATCGAGAGTTTGGCAAAGAAATTCTAAACTTCAAATTCAGTTTTTCTAAAGAGTAATACGGCTGGGCTTGGCTTAGAGTACTCATTGTTTGATGCGAGTTCAATTTTTTCACAGGAGAAAAGCTATGTCTATTCAACGGTCGAATTTTTCTGTTTTAGCACCAATGCTTTTGGTTATTTTAAGTGCGTGCGGGTTGCAAAAATACAATGACAACATGGCGGATAAAAAACAAGCCGAAGCTAATGTTGTTGCTAGCATGCCTCCAGAAAAACCAGATATTCTGATGGAATTTGCAAAATGGACTCCTGTGTTAGACGGCGACAAAGCGTTTGAAAGTCAGGGTCATGGCGGAATTATTGTCCGGTCATACCTTAACGAAATAGCGACTTCTCATATAAAAATGGCGCCACAGGTTTACCCACTTGCGCAGGGTTCGATTTTGGCAAAAGCGGTGGTAGCAACAGAATCGACTCCTGTTGCCGAAGCCAGTCGGGTTTATGTTATGAAAAAAGAAGCTCCGGGGTTTGATCCTGAAAACGGTGATTGGTCTTATTCTCTAGCAAAAAGAGTAGATGGTAAGCTCATGATGGACTCCTCCATTTCGCCCAAAGAAGTGCTGTGTGTTTCATGCCATGTTAAATTTAAAAAATTTGATAATGTTAAAACTGTAGAGTTTTACCGCATGAAAAAAGTTTTTTAATGCGCACACCCGGTGCTGCAAATGTGCCTCATGGCCATGCGTGCGGCGCGCCCACCTGCGGTGTCTGGGGCTGATGCTGCAGGGGTATTAGACCCGTCTTCTGAAGCTGGCGATTTTAGAGCATCTTTGAGTTTTGCAGAAAGAGTGGATTGAGTCGGACTTGTGCTTGAAAACGCAAAAGAAGTCAGAGCCCTATGAACTGAATGATGGCATGTGGGGCAATTTGTTAAAACGCCATCGGAGTGTTTTTGCAGAGTCTCAAAGTAACAGCAATCTGAAAACAATTCGTCTGCCGATAAAAGCGTCGGTTCATAAACATAAATTGGCATAGAATTCTCCGTCTTAAGTTTTTTCTGTTTACTTAATAACTTCAGTTATAACTCGCCCGGTAGTATTAGAGGGAGGCGTTATTTGCAGTACTTGTGAAAGTGTAGGTGCAATATCCGACGGAGAAACTGCCATTTGGTAAATTCCAGGCTTGAAAGCTTTGCCAAACATAATGATGGGAACATGGGTATCGTAACTGTACCCCGTGCCGTGGGTGGTGCCAGAATTAAAGCCACCTAAAAACCAAAAAGGTTGCGGCATCAGAACCACATCGCCAGATCTTTTTGCGTCAAATCCTAGCATCACTTTTTTAGCCATTGGTGTTGGCGGCACTGCAGATTCCTGAAGTTGGTGGCCCGTAAACACTTGCGCAATTCCCTCAACATAGAGAGCTGCTTTGGCTGCTGTGTCTTGAACTTTAGAAAGTTCTAATTTCTTTTCAGAAATTGCTGTGTAATTAAGGTAAATTTGGTCGTTATTAAGTGAAACAATCCAATCTCCTTTTCCATATGCCTCCGTCAAAGCCGCTTCTACTTTTGATTTAAGGTCTTTTGTCGAAATTCTCCCAGCAGAATAACCTTGTTTTATTGCAATTTCTGGCACTGGTGCCACGCCATGATCCGCAACTAAAACAATCGCTACATTATCCGAGCCGACTGTTTTTAATGTATTGGTTAAAAATCTCTCTATTGTTCTGTCGAGGCGGGCATAAGTATCGGCCATCTCTTTGCTGTCCGGGCCAAAAGCATGGCCAAGAATATCGGGTGAAGAAAAGCTTAAAGCGAGTAAGTCAGTCTCTTTTTGCTGGCCCAGTTTTTCAGACTTGAGTGCTTCAAGCGCAAAGTCGGCTAAGTAATCTGCTGCGAACGGTGTGGATTCGAATTTTACGAGTGATTCAATGCGATCTTTTGACACGAGAGTGTGTGGAAATTGGTTTCCAATTGGGGAAGCAGTGTTTTCTGGGTTTTCAAAAGTACCAGTGTATTTAGCAGCAGCAAACAGGGGGTTCCAGATTTGAGAAAGGAGAATGTCTATTTTTCCAGATTTATTATATGAATTTACCCACTCCGGTAGTTGTTGCATGTAATACGAAGACGTTACAAATTCTCCGCGCTTTTCGTTAAACCAAAAAGCACCGTTTGGTCTTTGGCCGCCCATAAGTACAGCGCTTCTGTCTTTTAATGAAATTGAAATGACTTTAGATCTGCCAGAAGATGCCAGTCGCATTTGATCGCCTAAAGTATATGCTTTTAAATTGCGCGGACTGGCGGTGTCTTCTTTTACATTTGAAAGTGGGTCTTGGGGTTTTTCGGCGCGAGGAGTTGAAATAAGTTTTGCATTTCCATCAAATACAGAGGCAACTACTTGATTCGTATTTCTATCAAAAAATGAATTTCCTACAATTCCATGCATTGCCGGAATTGATCCCGTGAGGGTCGATGCATGCCCTACGGCTGTAAAAGTAGGCACGGATTCGTAATTTGCGTTGGTGAGCCACGCTCCCTGCTTTTTGAGCATGCGAAAACCGTTGTCGCCAAATAATGAATCAAACCGGTTGAGGTATTCTGCGCGCATTTGATCGACAAAAATAACGACAACTAAGGAGGGTTTAGCGGCTTGAACTCCGGATTTTTGTACCGGTGTGGCTGCAAAAGCACCAGATAAAATTGAAGTCGTGCTCAGTGTATATAGCAAAAAGAACGATTTCCTGAATTGATTTTTCACAATTGGTCTCCAAAAATAAGTCGTTGGTCGGAGTGTATTAAATGAGTCAGTTTTTGAGTCAAAAAATCTAATATAGGCAAAAATACTTGCGGAATATTGCTCGCTTTTGTGAGTTCACAATAAAGTGCAATTGCAAGATGATCGGAATTGTACCCACTGGCTATTTTAACAAATGCGGTTGGCACTTCTGAATCATATTTCGCAAGGGCCTGAATAATAAGTAGCCCATCTGCGCCTTCTTTGGCAATGACTTGACCATATGTTGCTTTCATAATTTCAGAGTCTAAGCGATTGGGGCCGCCTATGAGATCGGGGTTTTTAAGAAACATTTGTACGATAGTTTCTGCTGTAAAATTGTCTTCAGCGGCAAGATTTTTCCACATGCGCAACATTCCACCGAGCGTCATTACTACATTTGGAAGACCGCAGCTATCGACTGTTATGCTCGGAAATTCGCCGGCACATTCACAAATGACGTCGTAAATTTGCCGCTGAATGGGGTGATAAGATTGCCAGTAAGTGAGAGGGTCGTAATTTTTGCGCAAACTATAAATGTACATTGCCATGTGCTTTGAGCAGCAGGGATGGTAAATTTTTGAAGTGGGAATTTTGGCTTGCTTTAAAGTAAAAGTTTCAAAAGTATCCATTGGATATGCGGTTGGCAATTTTAGTTTTTCGAAGTCGACCGAATATTTGTGTTTTAAATTTTCAACGGCGTCTACTTGAAATTTATGTCCAGAGTGAGAAGCCACTGCCATTGACCAATCAGCTTCATTTTGCAATTCAACCATCGGCATAAATTGCCATGGTTTTAAGAGAGAACGGGGAATTACTTTTAGAGAAGCCTTGGATTCAGGTAATTGTGAATCTTTGGTCGAAATAAAAGAATGGCCACAAATTTCAATTTCGCGATTGCCTCGACCCCTTTCGATGGCGTAAAGGGATTCAAACATGTGTGACCTCTTACTCTAATTGAAATTAAGGCTCTAGAATGACCGTTCAAATCGTTTTTCAGAATAAGGCTTTTGTTGTAGCTTACAAGGAGCCAGGTTGGCTTTCTGTGCCTTCGCGGCAGGGTGCTCTTGATGAGCGCTTGTGTTTGGGGCTCATGTTGCAAGCACAACTGGGAGTTCAGATATTCCCAGTCCATCGACTCGATGAGCCTGTCAGTGGATTGGTTCTATTTGCGCTTCATTCTGCTGCGCATCGGGCTGCAAATATATGGTTTGAAAAAGGACTGATTCAAAAAACATATCAAGCTTTGAGTGTTGCCTATTCGGGACAAAAACCTGAGCTAGGAGATTCAAAGTTTAAACTTCCAGAAGTTCAAGATTTTCCAATGTTAAATGAACAATTAAAATGGGAAAGTGTATTGTCGAGAGGAAAAAAACGGGCATATTCAGATACAAAATTGGGCAAAAAATGTGTGACTTATGTCAAATTTAAAGGGCTTAACACAAAGAATCAAATGAAATGGTTGTTAAAACCTCAGACGGGCCGGCCACATCAGTTGCGTTATGAACTTTTCAGTCGGGGGTGGCCCATTGTGGGCGATGTGCTTTATGGCTCAACTATTGCGCATTCAGAGCCCGGAATTGAGCTGCGCATGATTGAATTAGATTTTAAAGATTGTTCCGATGCGCCTTCATTCGGATTGCCCTCACTTCTATCTTGCGATGGTTTGCCTGACTTTAATTCTTAAAAACTTCGTAAGTCTTATGGAATACAAAATTTTTTTTGACGTTTTTGAATTGAGGGTTCATACTTCGGTCACAAAGGGTTTGATATTCTATTGGGGGATGAATGTTTATAGAAACGGTCGAAAATATATTCGATTTGTTTCCGGACCTTATTGTTCATCCCGTGAGTTGTACGGGAGTCGCAAGAGACATCCATTCCCGTCGCATTAAGCATGTTTTCCCCGATTATTTTAGAGAATACACCAGGCTTTCCATTCGAAAAAACCTAAAAACCGGGCAAATTATCTGCACGGAATTAGACGCGCTCTTTGGAACGCGCTTTATGGTGACTTTGCCAATTAAGGACACTTGGCAAGAGAAATTAAATCCTGAAACGGTTAAAAATGCCCTCAATTCCTTGCAGGAAATGTGCTCCAAAACGCAGCCATCGAGTATTGCGTTTCCTATTTTCAAAGGACCTCCGGAAGGATGGCTCGAAAAAGAGCTTACGGCCCGGTTTGGAGAAGAAAAATGGCCGCATTTAGAAAAGATTTTCATCACACGAGTTGACGACTGAATTGTTTTATTTTGGTAAAAATTTGGCCGTTCGTACAATTCGAACCTAAATAGTTGACTAATTCACTCAAGATTTATATGACTCACTGGATATGAATGTAACTTCACGAAGTCGCTATGCGCTTAAAATTATGATGGATCTGGCTCATTTCGCCGACTTGCCCCAAGTTTCGAGGCAAGATATAGCTGCGCGCCAAGAGGTCCCTCTAGATTATCTCGACCAAATTATGATGCGTTTGCGCAAAGGAAACTTGGTTGAAAGTGTGCGTGGGCGTTCGGGCGGTTACCGGCTGGCACGACCGGCAAGTGAAATATCAGTTTGGGATATTTTTTGTTGCGTCGACGGTTCCTTGTATCCAGTGCGTTGCCTCGATAAAGGCGAGTCTTGCAATTTGCAAGATTCCTGTGTGACGAAAGACGTTTGGTTTGACATTTTTGAGGCGATTCGTAATCCATTGAGCGAGCTGACTTTGCAAAAAATATCAGACCGCCAAGTGTTACGACAACCTGCAAAGGATCTAGAATTATGGAATTCATTGCGGAAGGCAGCGATAACAACGCTTTAGTAAACCGAGAATACAAATACGGATTTGTAACTCAAGTGGAAACGGAAGAGTTTCCTAAAGGTTTAAACGAAGAAATTATTGATGCTCTTTCTGATAAAAAATCGGACCCAGACTTCATTCGCGCTTTTCGCAAGCGTGCCTTTCAATTTTGGCTCAAAATGAAAGAACCAAAATGGGCGAATGTGAATTATCCACCGGTGGATTTTCAAGCATTGCGCTATTATTCTGCGCCAAAAAAGAAATCGGAAGGTCCCAAAAGTCTTGAAGAAGTAGACAGTGAAATACTAAAAACTTTTGAACGATTGGGAATTTCACTCTCCGAGCAAAAGCGACTCACTGGCGTTGCTGTAGACGCAGTTTTTGACAGTGTTTCTGTTGGTACAACACATCAAGAAGTACTTGCGGAGCACGGTGTTATTTTTTGTTCCATCACAGAGGCTCTCAAAAACCATCCGGAATTGGTTAAAAAGTATTTGGGTACAGTTGTTCCTTTTAAAGACAATTTTTATGCGGCATTAAATTCAGCTGTTTTTACCGATGGGTCTTTTGTTTACATTCCTAAAGGTGTGCGTTGTCCGCTTGATTTATCGACATATTTTAGAATCAATGCGGCAGAAACAGGTCAGTTTGAACGGACATTAATTATTGCAGACGAAGGCAGTTACGTTAATTATTTAGAGGGTTGCACTGCGCCCATGCGCGATGAAAATCAATTGCATGCTGCAGTTGTTGAACTCATTGCGCTCGAAGGCGCAGAAATTAAATATTCAACTGTGCAAAACTGGTATGCGGGCGATAAAAATGGACGAGGTGGTATTTATAATTTTGTAACCAAACGTGGACTTTGTTTGGGGAATAATTCTAAAATATCCTGGACTCAGGTCGAAACTGGTTCTGCAATTACCTGGAAATATCCGAGCGTGATTTTGCAGGGAGACAATTCTGTGGGTGAATTTTATTCAGTGGCCCTTACAAATCACCGCATGCAGGCAGACACCGGAACAAAAATGATTCACATTGGTAAAAACACCAAGAGTCGCATTGTTTCTAAAGGGATATCGGCACATCAATCTGTCAATAGTTACCGGGGCCAAGTGCGAATTGCTGCATCGGCTGTGGGTGCTCGCAATCACTCACAATGTGATTCTATGCTCATTGGCGACGAATGCAGTGCAAATACTTACCCTTATATCGAGGTTCGAAATAAGAGTTCGGTAGTTGAGCATGAAGCTACAACTTCAAAAATTAATGCCGAGCAAATTTTCTATTTAAAATCTCGCGGCATTGGCGACGAAGAGGCAATTGGACTTTTACTGAATGGATTTTGTAAAGAAGTATTTAAAGAATTACCCCTCGAGTTTTCTGTAGAAGCAGTGAAGCTTTTAGAAATGAAACTCGAAGGCAGCGTAGGATAAGGAAAATTGAAAAATGATTGAAATTAAAAACTTGCACGCATGTGTAGAAAATCGAGAAATTTTAAAAGGTCTTAGTTTGACCGTTAATGCTGGCGAAGTTCATGCCATAATGGGGCCTAATGGGTCTGGAAAAAGCACCCTATCTAAAATTGTTGCAGGTCACCCAGCGTATACCGTGACTGAGGGCACAATTGATTACGAAATTAATTTTAAAAATAGAAATTTACTAGAGTTGGCACCAGACGAAAGGGCTCGTGAAGGTATATTTTTGGCGTATCAATACCCTGTCGAAATTCCAGGAGTGAATAATTCTATTTTCTTGCGTGCTGCATTTAATGCAATTTGTAAGCATCAAGGTGTAGAAGAAATGGATCCTTTAGACTTCGATGAATTTCTGCGTAAAAAATTGACGTTTTTAGATATGAAAGACTCGTTTATCAATCGTGCCGTTAACGTTGATTTTTCGGGCGGCGAAAAGAAGCGTAATGAGATATTGCAAATGGCGGTACTTTCGCCACGATTGGCATTTTTAGATGAAACAGATTCGGGGTTGGATGTAGATTCTCTCCGTATTGTGGCAGAGGGCGTGAATAAATTACGTTCTAAAAATAATGCCATTGTAATGGTAACGCACTATCAGCGTTTGCTCAGTTATATTGTTCCAGATTTTGTGCATGTGCTCCATGATGGCAAAATTATTCGCTCTGGCACCAAAGAATTGGCACTAGAAATTGAAGAATGTGGATATGAACAAATTATTCAACAGGCCCAGTCGGCTTTAATTACTAAGGTTTAACAGAGCATGTCACACTCCGAAACTTTAGAATTATGGAAAACTTCGGCACTAGTAGCCAATCCTCATTTTACGCGGAGCGCAAATCAGGGCTTGGAAACGACTCGGAATAATGCTTGGAATCTAGCGCTTGATTCTGGTTTTCCGACGCGTCTACATGAAGATTGGAAATACACAAGTTTAAAGGCGCTCGACGAATGTGTGCCGAATTTTTCGAGGGCGCGCGATAATTCTATTCCGCTAGATATGGTAGAGCATTACGCATCGCAGACCGACTTAAATGTGTTATTTATTGACGGTATTTTACGTGCTTGGCCAGATGATTTATCGTATTTTACTCCCCTCGCGGCTGAATTTTCTTTAAATTCGAGTCAGGTGTTAAATTTTGAGAATGGCAATAAACATTCTTTTTCTAACGACTTATTTTTTGCATTAAATACAGCTATCACGCAAGATGGATGTGTGATTGATATCCCAAAAAATACAGTTTTAAAGCAAAAAATACACATTTGTCATTTTAGCACGCGCGTTAATGAAATTTCTGAAAAAAATGCCTTTGTTCAAACTCCGCGAGTTGTAATTAGAGTGCGCGAAAATGCAGAGATTTCTGTGATGGAATCGTTTGTAAATGTGGGATCGCGGTGTGTTCAAATTCCAATAATGCAAGTGGAATTGGCTCAAAATGCTCGAATGCGCCATGGACGGTTTCAAGAAGTTCAGTCAGATGATATTCATGTTTCACGGACACTTGTGAATTTGCAAAAAAATGCTTTTTTCGAGACATTTCAGCTCGACTCCAGCGGCGCAATTACCAGGAATGATCTGGCAATTAATTTGATTGGCGAAGGCGCGGAATGTCAGTTGTCTGGTTTGAGTTTGACTACTGGAAAAGAACACGTCGACAATCATTCCTTGGTTGAACATTCTTCACCTAATACCTCTAGTTCGCAGCTCTACAAAGCAATATTAGATGGAAAATCACGAAACGTATTTAATGGTCGGGTTGTAGTTAAAAAATCGGCGCAAAAAATAACTGCGTTTCAATTGAATAAGAATTTGCTGTTAACAGACGATGTAGAAGTCGATACAAAGCCTCAACTTGAAATTCATGCCGATGACGTAAAATGTTCTCATGGAGCAGCTATTGGTGCCATCAATCGTGAAGAATTATTCTATTTGGAAAGTCGTGGCATTCGTCCCGATTTAGCGGAACGGATGTTGAGTCAAGCATTTGCATTTGATGTGTTGGAAAAATGTACTGATGTTGGCATAAAATCGAATTTGTTGCGACAAATTGAAAAATTTTTTGGTGCGAAATGAATAAGAAAAATGTACTTGATATTGATGCAATTCGGAACGATTTTCCCGTTTTAAAAAGACAGGTACATGGAAAACAATTAACTTATTTAGACAGTGCGGCGACCACATTAAAGCCTCAATGTGTTTTAGATGCAATATCGCTGCACGACACCATTCGCACTGCTAATATTCACCGTGGTGTGCATTTAATGGCCGAAGAGGCTACTGCTCAATACGAAGCATCTCGTGAAAAAGTCAGAAAATTTATTGGTGCGCGTTTAACGTCTGAAATCGTATTTACGTCTGGCACCACACACGGCATTAATATTATTGCTCAGTCTTGGGGCCGAAGATTTATTCAATCGGGTGATGAAATTCTAATCACTCATATGGAACACCACTCTAATATTGTGCCCTGGCAAATGTTGTGCAACGAAAAAGGTGCAGTTTTAAAAGTAGCGCCTATGAATCGTGAAGGTGAATTGGTTTGGGAAGAATTTGAAAAATTATTGAGTTCTAAAACTAAATTGGTTTCGGTTGTTCACACATCAAATGCACTTGGAACAGTGAATCCTATAGAAAAAATAATTGCCGCAGCACACGAACGTGGAATTCCTGTTTTAATTGATGCTGCACAAGCAATGGCACACACGGCCATAAATGTGGCTGCATTAGATTGCGATTTTATGGTTTTTTCAGGGCATAAATTGTTTGGTCCTACGGGAACAGGTGTGCTTTATGGTCGTCACGATAGATTAGAATCAGTTCCTCCTTTTTTTGGGGGCGGAGATATGATTCGGTCTGTTACATTTGAAAAAACGACATATGCGCCGTTGCCCATGCGGCTTGAAGCCGGAACTCCCAACATCACCGGAGTTGTAGGTTTGGGGGCTGCCATAGATTATATAACGGGCCTGGGTCTCGAGAAAATCGTTCAATATGAATCTGAGCTGTTACGTTATGCAAACCAAGCACTCTCAAAAGTGGTAGGTCTCAATTTTGTTGGAACTGCAAAAAATAAAGCGTCGGTCATATCCTTTACTATGAAAGATATTCATCCGCACGACCTCGGATCGTTGCTGGATAACGAAGGGGTGGCGGTTCGTACGGGGCATCATTGTGCACAACCAGTGATGGATTATTATCGTATTCCCGCAACAGCCAGAGCATCATTGGCTATTTATAATACCCATCAGGACATCGATGCATTAGTGTTAGCATTAGAGCGGGCAAAGGAGATATTTTCATGACTCAGACTGGAAATTCAGATGCCAATGAGTTGTATCAGCAGGTTATTTTAGAGCACAACCGCAAACCGCGTAATTTTCAATGCATGGGCGATTGTTCGCACAGTGCAGAGGGGTACAATCCGCTGTGTGGCGATCACATTTGGATTTACCTTAAAATCGCCGAAGAAATGATTTCTGACGTGAGTTTTGATGGTCAAGGATGCGCTATTTGTAAGGCATCTGCATCCATGATGACTACGGCAGTAAAGGGCAAAAGTGTTGCCGATGCAAGAATTCTATTTAAAGAATTTCATTCCATGGTTTTAGGTGAATTAAAGCCCGATTCCGAAGCCAATACGCTGGGTAGATTGTCTATTTTTAAAGGCATTTGGCAGTACCCATCGCGTGTAAAATGCGCAGCTCTGGCTTGGCACACATTGAGCGGAGCACTTGATAACAAAGAATCGGTTTCTACGGAGTAATATATGCGGGGATATCAGGTCAAAATTCAGACTCAAGACACACCAAATCCTAACGCGCTAAAATTTATTTTAAATCGCGATGTCAAACGATTTGGAAAAGTGACATTCACAAGCCCAGAAGAGTGCGTGAATGTTCCATTGGCACAAGCTTTATTGAATATTCATAATGCGACTCAAGTGCATTTTTTTGAAAATGTCATAACGGTGACGCAAAATGGTGATGCGCTTTGGGAGCCGCTGGAAAATTTAATTCGCGAGACGATACTTGCAAATATGGAACATCATGATGTTGATTTTCAGGCGGAAAAAGAACCGAAAAGCCGAGAGCATTTAAGCCCAGAGTTGCAAAAAATTGAAGAAATATTAGACAATACCATTCGGCCTGGATTGCAGGCCGACGGCGGCGATGTGCAAGTATTGGGGCTAGATGGCAAGACTCTTGCCATACATTACGAAGGTGCTTGTGGCACTTGCCCCAGTTCAACCATGGGAACTTTGCAGGCCATTGAAGGAATTTTGCGCGATGAATTTGATGCCGAGCTAGAAGTTGTGGCTGTCTGAGTTTACTCTCAAAGAGTTGCACAGTCAGCTCTGATTGAGGAAGCTCTAAATGACCCATTTAAATTCACAATTGCCGCCCCTCGAAAATAGAGAAAGTCATTTTTCAGATTTATATGCAAAATATTTTTTGCCTATTTATGAGTCTGCGGTTAAAAGCCAATTTAAAGGCGTCGATGGCATTAATATCGATGTTCGAGTGCTTAAAAATCCCAATGAAATTGGTTCAATTGTTTTATTACCGGGGCGGACCGAGTCGCATTTAAAATATGCTGAGACAATCTTTGATTTGTATCACTCCGGGTTTAGTATTTTTACATTTGATGCTCGCGGCCAGGGCCATTCGGGACGCATGTTAAGCAATTCAGAAATTGGATATGTAGAACACTACGACGACTATGTTGCCGATTTACACACATTTATGACAACAATTGTAGAGCCTCAACAGGGTCATAATTTGTATTTTCTGGCACATTCTATGGGCGCAGCTATAGGAGCACTCTATATTTTAAAATATCAGCCACCGCTTAGAGGAGTGATATTTTCTTCTCCGCTCTTGCACATTAATTTTGGGCCTGCGCCCTATCCGCTTATCTATGCATTTATTAGGGCGAAATGTGCATTAGGTTTATCTGAAAAATTCGTACAATTTCCTGGAAACATAAATGTCGACACTTATGGTTCCGATTTAACCCGAAGTGCAGCGCGCCTCACCCAATACCGCTCCGTTTTACGCAATCATCCAGAGCTCCGCTTAGGAATGCCGAGCAACAACTGGATACGACGAAGCATTGAGGCCACAGCATTTTTGCAGAAAGATAGAAACCTAAAAAACATAAAATACCCTTTATTGCTTTTGGAAGCCGGTGACGACAGCGTTCTCGATGTCACTGCCAATCGGAGCTTTGAAGGCTTTGGTTCTTGGATGATTAAAGCATCATTTCCGGGGGCTTTTCACGACCTTTTTATTGAGCGCGACGATATTCGAACAAAAGCATTGCGTATGATGTATTTGTTTATGAAAGAAACGGCGACACCATGAAGAATATATTAACCAGACTTCCCTTTGCCCACAGAGGGTTATTCGATAATAAAAGTTTAATTCCAGAAAATACCGTTGGCGCGTTTAAGGCGGCAATTGAAGCAGGCTATGGAATTGAACTAGATGTTGGCCTGACCTCTGATAACAAAGTCGTTGTTTTTCATGATGATGACTTGCAGAGATTGTGCGGGTCTTCGTTGGTATTAAATCATGCATCTTGGGAAGACTTGCGCACTTTTAAAGTTTTGCAGTCTCAAGAAAGAATTCCTTTGTTGCGTGATGTGCTTCAATTTGTGAATGGTCAAGTGCCTTTGATGATTGAATTGAAGAGTTTTCATTCCAGAGATGGATTTTATGAAAATGGTAAATTGGAATCCGCTGTAGCTGAAGTTGTTGAAAACTATACCGGAAGGTATGCATTTAAATCATTTAATCCAATGAGTGTTGTGTTACTTCAAAATATGAAATTAACGCAGAAAGTAGGAAAAACGCCAGTGGGATTTTTGACTTGCGATTACGAAAAAGATGGCGATTTTGGTTATTTAAGTGCTGGTGCAGCCAAATTGCACCAACACTTAGAGTCTGAAGTGGCAAAATCGGCAGATTTTATTTCTTATAATATAGATGATTTGACGCCTGAGATTTCGGAAAAATTGCGATGCTTAAAAAGTAAAAATAAATCTAACTCCAAATGCATGCTAGCTTGGACTGTAAAAAACGAACAACAGTTTTTAAAAGCTCAAAAATTGGCAGATAATATTGTTTTTGAATGGCGCGAAACGCCTGCGAGGCAGTTTTGTGAGTAGTTTATTGCCGTTAAAAATGAAATATTTGACACTCAAACAGGCTCAAATACTTGTCATTTGTGTTAATTTACTCATGTCTGCCGCAATTGGGTTGTCCTATTTAAATCCAAAAAATGAGTCAGAAAAATTTCTGTTGATTACTTGTGTTTGTGCAGTTTTACTCTTGTTAGGAACTCTATATTTAGCAATACGGAACGGTGCATGGACAAATAGTGTTATTTCTATGAGTCTCACTTTTTTTGTTGGAATTGCGACACCAGAGTACGCCTTTTTAACTCAACCAAGCTTGGCAATGCTTCTGCCTCCGATTATTGCTTTGATTTTTGGTGGGATTTTTTGGTCTGTTTTGAGCATGATTTTATTGGTTGCAATATTCAACTTCCGAACAGATTTTTCTGGTATTTATGCTACTCCCCAAATACTGGCTCTCCTGGGCTCAATTTCTCTGTGTTTGGTACTTGCAAGGCACGTTTTTGATGGAATTGTGAATAAATTGATTGCTAAAGAAGACGATTTGATTGCTGCAAAGGAAGCTGCATTAACCGCAAAAAAAATGGCCGAGGCCGCGAATTTAGGCAAAACTAAATTAATATCTGGCATAAGCCACGAAATTAGGACTCCCTTAGGTTCAATCATTGGATTTTGTGAACTGCTCAGTGACGATTCAATGAGCGCGGACGACCGGAAAAAGCATTTAAAAACAATCGCGCAAAATGGGCGACAATTATCGAGAATAGTCGATGATTTATTAGACATTGGAAAAATCGAAGCTGGCAAATTTGAATTAGAGATTTCAAAGGTTTCGGTTCAAGAAATTGTGCTAGAAATTTTGAATTCATTTTCATTAAAAATTGCGGAAAAAAAGTTGAAAATGAAATCGCATTTTTCGCCTCATATTCCAAATTTTATACTTACAGATTCCCTTCGCCTGAGGCAAATTCTGTTAAATATTTTGAGTAATGCAATAAAATTCACTGAATTTGGTGAAATAAACGTGAAATGCAATTTTAATCCGGACGCCGCACAGAAGACGGGAATTTTAACTATAGATGTTCAAGATACGGGCATGGGTATTGCTCCTGAGGTTCAAAATAAGCTTTTCCAGCCATTTGTTCAGGCTAATTCCAGTATTGCCCGTAAATTTGGTGGTTCTGGATTGGGTTTAGTACTTGCGCAGTCTGTGGCGCAGGCGTTAGGTGGGTCTTTAATAATTCTAGAATCAGTTTTGGGAAAAGGTAGCACATTCCGATTGGATGTGAATGTAAACCTTGACATTAAGAGTGATGATAACTCTGGCAATAGTGTTTCCAAAAATACGGAAAATGAAGTTGATGCCTGTAATAATTCTAAATTACTCTTGATGAAAGGAATTCGAGTATTAGTTGTGGACGATGCACCCGAGAATCGGTATTTGATAAAAAGATTTTTAGATTTATCGGGTGCATATTCTAGTTTTGCATCGAATGGCCAACAGTGTGTAGAAATGGTTTTGGAATCTGCATTTGACATAGTATTAATGGATATTCAAATGCCAATTATGGATGGAAATGAAGCCGTAAAAATTTTGAGACTCAAAGGAATTACAATTCCAATTGTAGCACTTTCTGCGCATTCGTATGAAGAAGAGCATCAGCGAAGCTTAGAAAATGGATTTAATGACTTTATTTCTAAGCCGGTGACGAAACGTGATTTGGAATTGAAAATTTTTCAGATTTTAAAAAAAGATAATGGAATTGTAAGTTTGCAAAAATTAAATTCTGCTGAAGAAGTCGCAATTGCGATGTCCCAAATTCCAATTCTCTCAAAATTTTCCTCGCAAAATTAGCGAAATGTAAAATTAGTATTTTTAAGTTAAAAAAATCATTGCAGTCGCGGTGAGGTTCTATTATGCCTGCGAGTGGTCTTGTGCCATTGCGAGTTTGATTAGAGGAAAAAAAAATGACCCGAATGTCATTTCAAAGCATAAAATTCTTTTTATTGTGTTTGTTTCAATTGCAAATATTTGCTGGCGAGCATGGTCTTATAAACGATCAAACTGAGTTTTCTCAGCGACCCTTTCCTAGGCCTGCACCCATTCCTTTTCCAGGGCGGTCTGTTCCTTTATTCAGTAAAATTCCTTTGAATTTGAAGTCTTATTCTTCTGGTTTTACATTGAGATCTGGACCAACCATCGCCTCTGCAGTGGGAGTGACGCCTCTTGTGAGTGAAGAAGCCTCTGGCTCTTATGCCAATCCCCTCTTGGCCCAAGTGGGTGTGAGCGCTGATTTGTTGGCGCGGTCTGGCGACGAGCCTCCTTTTAGCGATTTGCAATTGAGGCTGAGTGTTAATTCTGGATTTTCAAACTCTCCTTTGAAAGGAGGGCGCATTGTTTTTTGGCAATGGGCTCCTGCAAGCACAGCTCCAACGGGAAATTGGGCAAGGTATTTTGTACCAGGAACCCAAGGTCCCGTTGAAGGACGCGCGTATTCCGCCACAGAAAAGCTTGATATTTTGTCAGATGATTCGTTTGCCCTCAATCCAATTATAAATTTGCGGGCAGCAATTCTTGCTTCAGGAATAGATAGTAAAATACCCACTTGGGTCGCTTTTGAAGACCCCCGTATTCCCTCGGGTCAGTCCGGCGCTGTGAAGCTTTTGTTGCTGTCAAAAGGCGTTGGCGAAGATTTTTTAGCAGCTCCAGATTTTTCAATTTTGGAACGAGAAAGTGCCTCGCGGGCGAATTTGTTTGGTGAGAGTTTCAGTGCTGTTTTTTTGAATGGAATATTCGAACGACGTGGTTTGCGCGGAGAATTTGAGAGAGAAATCGGATTTCAAATTCCGAAACTGGGCGCAATTCGCATTCAAAGCCTTTTTACTGGTGTCGATGGATTGGAATATTTATTTCCTGCCGATCAAACAGGGCACTATGTTCCGCTTGCGGCAACTCTTTCGGCGCAACTCACTAAAGAATCGGAATATGAAATATTTGCGTGGAAAATTCCAAGAGGACAAGTTCAAAAACAGCCCATTAAAATGCAAGTAAAATCTGGCGTATTGAAAAGTGGCGAGCCGGTTCGGGTTAATTTGGAATCTTTGGAATTACCGGAGCCTCGACTTTGGAGTGATGAACCCATTGACAGTTACCAATTGGTTTTGTTCTGTCGGATTGGCGAAACGGTTGTGGCATTTGCAAATCTTTCACAGGGCCTCTTGCCCGCTATGCAGCCGCGACTTTTGGTGTTTCCTTATTGAGTTTTGAAAATGTGAAGGCAATGAAATTTCTGCCGCTGCCAAAGACTTCTGCAAGTGTTTAAAAGGCACAATGCCTTCAATGGAATTTAACGGCATCGTGATACAATTTCTTTGTTGTATAAAAAATGGAGTGAACATGAAATTGAATAGTACCAACTCAATTGTTTTGGGTTCCCTTGTTTCTATTACGTTATTTTCTTTTACGGCATGTAAAAAAAGAAGTTTTAATCCTGAAAATAATGCCTCGGTGCGCAGTGGGCCCTCAACGCCAGGTGTAGACCAAAATGTTGGATTTCCCTACGGAGACACATCTAAAGATGGCGCCGCAAAGCGGTATTATTCAAAACCTCCTGCAGATGAAATAGATTAAGGATTTTATAAGGTGAGAAAGCTGGTATTATGCAGCGACCAACAGGTTGGTGTGAGCGATGAACTCGATGCTAAATTATTAGAATTATTATGCGAAACTAAAGGAAAAATTGGAATAATCCCTTCAGAAACTGACCGAAACTTGCGCTATTTTAAACGCACGTCGGGGCATTACGAAGACTTAGGCTTTAATAATTTTATGCATTTTGATGCAGGACATGAGTTTGATGCGTCTTTAATTCCTCAATTGCTGAAATGCGACGCTATACATTTGAGTGGTGGCGAAACCGCTCCGTTTTTAATGAATCTGAAAAATCAAGGCATGCTCTCTATCCTCAACAAGTATGTTCAAAATGGTGGAGTTTTAATTGGAGTGAGCGCAGGCGCAATGTTGATGTGCGCTTCAATTGATATATGCAATGCTGTTGCCGACGAAAATACAAAGATTCAAAATGCTAAGAAAAAAGGAAAAGATGCACCAAAAGCGAAAGCGAAATCTGGTTTAGCATTAAATTTGGTGCCATTTGAATTTTTTCCACATTATGAAAATTCTGAATTTATAAATCAACAAATTCAAATATACGTTAACGCAGTAAGGCGCACAGTAGTAGCATCTGATGATTCTCAGGGTGTTGTGGTATTAGGAGACGAAATAATATTAGTGGGAGAGCCGACTGTCTTTGTGCCAAAGTAACTAATATTTTTTAGAGTTTGCCGATGTCGCAAGTAATTCATCGACGTATTTTCTTATTTTGTTACTTTTCTCGGTGCTGGAATAAGATTTTAAAAATTCATTCAATTTTGCGTCAGTGTCAGACGCCATCCATAGGTTTTTAAGAAGGTGCATTTTTACACCTTCATTTTTTTCAGAATTCAAAAGAGATATTTGAGCTTGAATTGAATTTGAAGTGGCCTTGCGGTTTGATATTGACTCGAGTATTTCGCCTTTGACCCAAGTTTCGCTTTCTATTTTGAGACGCTCAATTAAAAGTTCGTCTGCAATATTTGAATCAATCCGCCGCAATGCCAATGCTGCCTGTGCGCGAATTTCTGGTGATTTGTGATTTAAAAACTCCTTAATTGTTTCCAATGATTTAATTGAACCTGCGTTTCCGAGGACTCCCAAAAGCAATTCTTGCTCGTTGGCATCTTTTGATTTTGAGAGCCTGGCATTTATGTCAGATATAATTTCTGAAGCTCTATTGTCGTCAGAATTGCCTAAAGAATGAGCCATGAGTCCCAATGATAAAAAGGCTGTGGAAGAACTATTTTTGTCTCCACTGGTGGCTATTTTATAGATTTCATCTTGAGCATCTTGGGTAGGATTTGCCATGAATCCTAAGGCGGGAATAAATAAATCCACGGCATTGGTGTCTTGATTTCTAGCTCTCAAAGCGCGCACTAAGGCGTCTTGAGATTGGGTGGATGTAAGACTTCCTAGCACTCCGATTAGAAATCGAAGTGCGTTACTTTCAGAAGGTAAACTCAATAATTGTGAGTCCAGTCTTGATATGAAGTCAGGATTTTCTTTTAAAATATTTTGAAGCGCAGTGTGCTGTGAATTTAATTGAGCCCGGCTTAATTTTTCGAATGCTGAAGAATTTAGGGAACTGAGAATTTTCGCCATTGCCGATTCTTGAGACGAAATTTCTTTTTTGTCAGTTGAGGAAGTGTGTTCTTTTTTTGTATTACTGTCGGCAAGAATATCAAGTTTTTCTTCTGAGATATTAGAAAATTTGTTTTTCAATGAATCTGTGTGGGCAGCTGATTGCACTGCGCTTAATTGTGAATCTTCAAGATTGACCAGCGAGGTAGTGACATCAACAGATGCAAAGGGTTCTGATGTTCCAATGCGCATGGTTAATTTTTCTTGAGCACTGAGGCTTTTTAAAAACCCCAGTTCGGTGTTCCAAGACCAATTTTGAGTCAAATGGGGTAAGATATTCAACGATTTTTTGTCGTCTAAAGTCTTTTGAACCGAAGATAGTACTTCGTATTTTAATTTTTCTTTTGTTCCTTCTAAAATATTGTCTGAATTTGTAATTTGATAACGAGTGAGAGCTTTGCCTGTAGAATCCCACTCGTGCTCTTGCCAAGTTCCATCATTAATATTGATTGACGGTGTTATAAATTGAATTGACGCAGAAAATGATTTTGCAAACAGACTCATTTCGGAATCTGAATTTGGAATTTGAATAGAATTAACTTTGCCATTAACCCCAAGGTTTAATGCAAATCCATTTTTGAAAAGTTGTGATATTTTTGCAGATTGAGACCCGATTTCAGACGAATCGACGGAGAATAAAGACTTGATGTCTTCACTTTGCAAATATAATTTGTAATCGGATTCGGTTTTATTTAATACTAAAAAGGTAATTGCACCAGACAAATTAAAATCAACCACCTGGCTTTTATTTGCAATTCCCAAAACATCGCCTGGGTTAGAAACCGTGTGGCCAGTATAGGTAAAATTGTACTTTAAAATTTGTCCCTGGTTTAATTTTAAAGCAGGCAATTTACCTGCAAATGAAGTGATCACCTGCGGATGAAAACTGCTGCTGTTGAACTTCCAGGCAACCCATAGGCCAGCAGAAGCAACAGCAGCAGAAATAAAAATTCTTTTAGAAGCGAACGGGAAAGGTTTGCGAGAATTCATACAATCGTCCTGTTGTGCTTGTGCCAGGCCATTTATAGAGATCAATTTCCCAGGATTTTTCTTCAAAATTCTTAATTCCTGGAACAGCAATTGAGGCAAAAGCAAACAATCGACCGGCTAAAGTTTGCATTTTATTGTCTACAGTACCTCGTAGGTTGAGGTCAAAGCCTCGGGTGCCGTCGGAAGCGGGAGTCACTTCTGCCTCGGCATTGATAGGCAATTGGTCATTTAAAACATTAACTTCGCCAGATACTCCAGCTTTAATAATCATGAGTGATGTCCCGCCGCGCACAAAGGCATCGGCTTGCACCTGTGGCTCAATGTTGAGACCTGCCAATATTGGCGCAGCCTCTATGCTGTAAGATGCCTTGGCTGTCGCTCGAACGCCATATTCAATATTGAGTGGAATTGGGCCTGCATTAACATGAATTTCGCCGGTCTTCTCCCATGTTTGTGCCCATTGTTTGCCGCCAAGTCGAATGCGGGACCCAGATTCTTTACGAGAGTAAATTTGCGCTCCCATAAAATAGATATTTGTGTTGCCTCGGGCATTTTTTAAAGTGCTTGAGACTTCGTGTGTCGTTCTCAACATTTGAAATTGTTGGCCGAAGATATAAACACCAACAGTTCCTTGTGCCGTAGCTTTTGCTTGTGGCATTAAAAATTCAGGACCCGTTACTTTACGTCCACAGATGTCGGTTCCGAATTCATATGCATTGCTTAAAGCTGCTGTGGTGGAGGTTTCAGTGTCTAAAAAAACTGCAAATGAATTTTTCTGACCAATGGCGGCAGACCAGGGTTTGAAGTTGGTTTTTTCTTGCTCAGCTAAATGTTGCAAAGGCATTTGAACCAAGGTGTCGCATGTAGATTGAAGTCTGGCATCGTCTGCATCGCCACGTAACGTAACAACGCTTTGAGTTGGGACACTTAAAAAATTCTTTTCTTCAATGGGGGTGTGTTTATTTTTTAATTCTTGGGCCTGTTTTTCGAGGGAATCGGTATTGGTGTGAAATGCGGCCACCGTTCCTAAATTCGTATTTTGGGAACGAAGGGAATGTCCTGTTGAACTTATAAAGCGTTCCATTTCATTCAGTTGATCGAAATATTCTTGTGCGGTCACAGATTTTCCGTCGGGTAATAATACTTTATCGTTCCAGCGCAGAGTTTTACCTGTGGTGGGGCTTATCATTTCGAATGGAACAAAAGGCATAGTCTCTGTTTTTGCGTCCTGAAACTCGCCAAAAGCGGCATCTGGGGCGGGGGCCGTTTGAATCTGAGAGTTGTTACCTTGTGCGATACCGGCGACCATAACAGAAGTAACACAAACAACGGACATACGTGCAGCAAACATAATTTAGCCCTCTAACGATGAGTATGTGATTGGAATTGATACGTTATTTGTACTGCTGTACTAGGTCGAAGTCAATTTTAAGGGCCAGCCTGACGAAAATAAATGAATTTGGAAACAGTAATAAAACTATCTGATTAGCCCGAAGAACCCCACATCTTTAAAATAAAAGCCGTTTTTTGCGTAAATTGAATTGCTTATGTCCTCAAGTGCGTATATCAACAAAAAAATTCACTCCGGAGCTTATGTGATCAGAAATAATGAATTTAGGCAGACCTCTCGGTTATTTTTGATTGTCGTAGTCGCCGCAATAGTTAATTTATTTTTTTGGAATAACAAAATATTTGCAAATTCTCCATACATTTTAACGTATGATCAGTCTGGTTTTCAGATGAATGGGAAGTCTATAATATTACGTGGCGGAACAGTTCAGTGGTTTCGCATGCCTGAATCTCAATGGGAAAAAAGACTTAATTATTTTAGAGCTGCCGGATTTAATACAATAGATATGTATGTGGCTTGGAATCAGATTGAATCAGCGCCCGGTGTTTTTAATTTTGAAAAGCCCAATATTAAAAAATTTCTAGAACTTGCCCAGAAACTCGGTCTGTATGTCTATTTTAGACCAGGACCCTATATTACAAATGAAATGGACGCCGGAGGGCTGCCTTCTTGGCTTCTGAAAAGCACTACAAAAGGTTCCCTTGACTCTGATGGTAAAGTGAATTTGCGCGATGCGGACCCTGATTATTTATTTGCCGTTCAGCGTTACCTTAAAAATTTGAACGCATTCATTCAGCCCTATTTGTCGACGCATGGCGGCCCCATTATTTTATATGCTCTTGAAAATGAGTACGATTATATGGAACTCTTTCAAGAACTCGACAAGAGATTTTTGTCTGCCGGAAGCCACGAGCGCCCTTGGATGTGGAGAATGTCCACAGATCAATATTTTGACTCGCTCAAAAAAATGGTGAGAGAAAGCGGAGTAGATATTCCTCTGACCACTTGTCCTTCTGTGCCAAACTCTTTTCCCTTTGGCACTGGAAATTCTGATGAAATTATACCAATGCCCAATATGTACAGACCCGACGCACTAGAAAAAAACGTGCGAGCGCATTTGGGGTCTATGCACAAAGCGGGCAGCAAGTATTCAAAAATGCCAAGTGGCATTACCGAATCAGATCGCACTGCATCGCGCATGAAACGCATTATTATGGGCGGAATGGATGCGGCATTTGGTTTTAATATATTTGGATTTTCTCAATCTGGATTTATGAATTCCATTGTTTATACAGGCTTTGACGTGGTGAAATTTTTTGTTTTGCCTGAATTGGCAATGCGGGAATTTGGAGAAAAAGGGCAGTTGTCGTATTTTTCTGGAGTCGTAGATTACGATGGACCTGTGAGTGCCTCTGGCGGATTACGGGAGAAATTTTATGACTACCGGCGTGCTAATATTTTTATCGACGACTTTCAATCTGTTTTAGGCCCTATAGTTCGTGCCCAAAGTTCTGAAGATTTCAGTCCTGACGCCTCCGAATCTTTGCAAATTGCGAATTCAGATTTGGGTGCCCTAGAAGGAAATTCTAGATTTCATTACAGTTTAAATGGAGGCGAAAAAGGTAGTTTTTTACAAGTTTTAAACGAAACCGGTACCGACCAGGTAGTAAATACTAACGGCATTCGCTTTAAGAATATAGTTTTTCCAAAATACACTTCCATTGTTATGGAGTCGGAAAAAACTGGAGGAATTCACCCTCTCGATGTTAAAGAAGACAAAATAAATTCAACCATAATGCCAGTGAATTTAAAAATCACCGCTGAAATAAAGATGAATTATTATGCTGGAGACGTGCTTTCTCTTCGGGATTTTAATAGCGAAAAAATATTGGTAGTCTATGGTAAAAATGGAAGTTTTGGAGAACTTTCAGCTAGCGCAAACTCAAGAATTGAAATGCTCAACTGCGGTGCAAATTTCAAGACTGTAAATTCTGAGTTTTCGGGAGGTGTAAATCAGCTCACCATGACAATGAGGTATGATAGATTTTCACAGTGTTCGCTGCGGTCTGCAAATGGTAAATCAATTAGAATTATTGCGACCACTCGCCAAGAAGCGGGACGGTTTTGGTTTTTGAAAGATAAATCCACCGGCGAGGATTTGTTGGTATCTGGCCCAGATATGATTGTCGAAAAATTTGTTGATGGGAATAATATTAGTGCAAGCGTTAGTATTGAGAGGAAAAGTTCTGACATTATTGTACTTTCTAAAAGTGGCACCAGAAATTTAGGCGCAGCCCATACTACTTCGGATCTCAATCTTGATTTGGGAACAAATCAGAAATCTTTCAGAGTGGCCGCAGTTTTAGAGCGTAATAATCGAAGAGAGGCATCGAAGTTTGCGCAATGGCAAGGGTTTGCAAAGTCTTCGGAGGAACTTGAATTTAATACTCCTAAAATTATTTACGAAGCTACTTTTGATTTGAACGAGGCTTATTTAGGGAACGGAAATAAATTTAATATTTGGGTAGAAGGCGCATCTGATTTTGTTTCAATCGATGTTAATGATGTTTATGTTGGTACTTTAAATCCTCTAGGCACATCAATATATGGTTTTGCAGATAATTCGCGTTATTCATTTGAAGAGTTTTCTAAGCATTTAAAGCCAGGTAAAAACATTGTGCGCTTTAGAGTGGAATCTTGGGGACACGGTAGTTTTATGTTTCCCAAAGGAAAACTTATTACGACGCCGTGGATGCAACTACCCTCGTTGGGATTTGATTCCAAAAAAGGTCTCTGGGGCAATGTAAATTTAGATATGATCGATTCTTTCGGTTCAAAAACCAGCACTCAGATTAATCAATGGTCGGCATGGGCATTGGCCGAAACGGACTTATCAAAACTCACTCACACAAATATTGTCAAATTTAACGAGGTTAATACAACGGTTAAATTTGCTCCGGGGGCACAATCTGTTGCTTGTTTAAATCTCGCAAAAACGGATTTAAAAACAAACTTAGAATACGACGTGCCAATGGTTGCAGAACTTAAGGGAAAAAACGCAAAGGCGACTCTTTTTCTGAATGGAATTGCAGTGGGTCGTTGGATTTCTGACAATGATTGGCTCAAAAAAGGAACCTGGGCAAACCCCACACGTATACTTTGGATGCGGACAAATCCAAATCATTTTCCAATTGACGCTTTGTCTTTGCATGATGGAAATAATGATTTGTGTGCGTTAATAGACGATGTTTCGTTGCCTGCTGAAGCCCAAAGAGGTTTTTTAGAGAGCTTCAGAATTTTAAACAACGAAGAAATGTACGGTGGTATTGAAGTAGAAGACAAAAAAGGAACTCTAGGGCTTTTGCATTTTAATTTCTCGGCTCTTTAATGAAATCATTCTTCCGATGAATTCCGACAAGCAAAATTTTTGATTTCGGGGATGTGGTCTAGGCTAAATGGCACCGAAATTTGACCAATGACCGGCACTTTTTTTATAATAATATGGTCTGCTTGAATTTCAACTTCTTCCAAAGAAAACGTGGGGTCGAATGGGCCGGGCAAATCGATTTTCGATTTGAGTCCGTACATTGTTACATTTAAGCCGGGTTTTGAAACATTATTTTCTTGGTTCTCTAAATTAGATCCGTTCATTTTTTGCACGCCGAATTCGGGCGCAAACTCAATATCCATATTTGGAACGCCATCGACTTCCATTCTGCAAAAGAGTGATTTGTTCGATTTTGTGCGCATGCTGACTGTCGGTTTTGTGGGACTCATTTCGATTGAAAGTAAACCAAGGTTTTTTGTTAACTCTGGAACCATTTTGGCTAATGATGGCTCCTCAATAAGAATCTTTGCTTGAGCCGATAACACCTCAAAAAACGTGGGAGACAAATCTAACTTGCGACCTTTTGCAAAGGCCCACTGCATGAGGTTTGCAATATTAGGTAGAACTGAATTGAGATTTAATTTTTCAAGTTCATCTTTTGCAGAAAAGAATTCATTTTCAATAAAATTTTGGGGGATATTTAAAATCTTAAAATTTGATGTGTTCCATTCAATGGTGCTGTCTGCAGAGAGATTCGAGTTTTTGAATTCTTCTATTGCGAGGCCATCTGGCGAAGAGAAAGAAAGGCCGCTCGACTTAATGCCGCTATCGATTGTTGGCTCTAAAGAGTAATTTGGTCCAAAATTCCATTTGAGTCCGCTTCGAGACTCAATAGTAGCGGATTGTTTTGCTAGACTCAGATTTAAAATTCCGCCGGGTGTAGATTGAATTTTGTCGAGTCCCAATTTTTGGGTCAAATTTAAAAGTTGCGAAAGTGTTTTTGGCAAGCCCATCGCCCGCATGATTTTCTGAAATTCAGGGTCTTGGAGTTCTGCAGCACTAAATTGAATTTTGGACATTTCAATCAAGAATTGTTTGAGCACCGCGTTAAGTGCGTTCCAAGCTGCCGGAGTTAATTTTATATCCTGCGGCTTACTGTGGATTGGTTCAACGCAATTTAATTTCCAGTTTGAACACCAATCTTTAAAAGAAATTGATTTATTCTCAAATATTATTTGTGTCAGTTGCGAATCAACATTTGCTGTGTCCCTTGTCTTGTCAGTGCCACACGAAGACAGTGTGCCTATCGCAATAATGCCAAATAAACCAAAACAATACACTGACGAGAACATGCTTTCATGAGTCGTATTACAATTTAATTTTACGCGCTGGTTCATAACTTTCTCCAAAATATAGAATGCTTGTGCAATAGATTTAGAAGCGTCTTAACATGGAATGGTTTGAATTGTAAAACCGAAAAAGATTAGTGGAGGAAACTAGGTCGCGATTAAAATCTATAGTTAGGTTACGTTCGTGATGTTTTATGTGATTCATAACAGAGCGAATAATTCGTATTCAGGTGGAATGCAATATCACAGATCCTGACCTAAAAATCTCTAACAGACCCGAAAAATATTTTAAATTTATTTTTCAAATTAAAAAATTTAATTTTGCCATTAATAAATATTTCGAATTAATACATAGTTGTAAATGAACGCAAATTTCGTTTTTTAATTGCATTTTCGGAATAGAGTCATCTTGAATTTCAAGGGTCCGTTTTAAAATGACTTAGGAGGCCGATATGTTTCAGAGTAAGCTACGGAATTTGCAACGTATTACTGTTGGTATTGTTGCATTTTCAATTTCTGCATTTGCACTTGTGGGTTGTGACGATCGCGATGTTGCAATTGGTCTTGGTGGCGCAGCAATTGGAGCTGGTGCGGCAATTATAATCGGCGGAGGTCGAGGAGGTTCTTATGACCCCGACGGTTATAGAACGGTTTGCAGCGACTACTACGACTATTATGGAAGGTATTACAGAGATTGTCGGAGAGTAGGTGGCGGAATTAGGCCCTACCGTAATGAAACTGAATCTGGAATTTTTGATTCCGAAAACGCATCTGCCATGACGGCTGAAAATTTTGCGTCTGAATTTCATTTTAGCTTTGAGAGCTCAAAGGTATTAGTTACTTCATTTGAATTGGCCAAGAAAGGAGACAACTCTGGGTTCATTGCAATGGGATTTAATACCTCAGATTTGAGAGAAATGGCGCAATTCAAGTTACCCAGTGAGCAAACAATTGCGTTAGTTTCTAAAAATCTTGATGTGAGTCCGGGAACCACCACAGGAATGCTCAATAGAATGAGGGCGTGGGCAACGACGGAACAAAGCAAAAAATGCGACGAGGTCAGATATTCGGACGAGGCTGATGCAAAAGCTTTTTTTGAAAATTATTGCAATTGACTGCATTAATTTAATGTCTTTTAAGCTTTTGTGAAAATGCTCCGAATAAATTGGCGGGCCTCTCTTGGAGCGTCCGCCGCATCGACTAACTTTGCTTTTAATACTCTCACTTGTGTTTGTCGTGGTAATTCAAGTTCTTCTAATAAGCCATTGAGGCGTTTCAATATTGCCCGGGCTGTAAGTGAATTCATTTGATATGAAATAACTACAAGTTTTCCATCCAGAGCAAAACCTACGTCTCTACTCCTTAAAGTTGCAAGAATATTTGTGAGGAGTGTTTTGAAAATCAATTGCGCAAATGCTTTGTGTCCTGTGATAGTTGGTAAGTCTTGCGGAAGCGCGACAATTAATGCGCCTACATTTCGTCCTTCAAGTGCCGCCCTTTTCATTTGATTTTCTACAAGTGGTTGCAAAAATTCTGTGGCTTCTTCCACTTCGTTTGCGCGCCAGCTCGACTGTCTGCGCATGCGTTCTTGAAGCCTATAAAATTCGACGTCGAGATTCTCAAATGGATTGCGGCTTGAACCATGAGGAAGTTGAGCCCCAATAGCAGCCTGAATTTCTTCAGGAGATGCATTTGCAGGTAGAACAACCCTCACTCCTGCGCGATACGCTGCAGCCCTATCGTCTGCACGTAAGGGCGATTCACCAATGAGTATGGTAGAGCTCTTGGATGCATATTGTTCGATTATTCTGCGAACTTCTTCTTTGGCCCAAGATCCTTGAACAAGTAATATTTCGGGGCTATCGCCAACTTGATTCAGCAGGCGGGCATTAGAAAAGTCGAACCCAGAAAGAGTTTTTTGCATCAAACTTGTGGTTTCTTTTGAAACCCTAAAGGTAACAAATCTTGGTTTTTTGATTGACTGGTCTGAAACAATAGGAGTTTCTATTTGATTTTCTTTTTTAAAAGTCGGAATTTCTTTGGGTGGAAGGGCTTTTGTTGCTAAATTTTGCTCAGATTTTTTTGCTGTGGGGATTTTCGATAATGGCGCCGAAATTATCGGCTGCGGGCCTTGTGCCTTTTTTGGTGCACTCGCAGTAGTTTTTGGGGCTTGGCCCATATGCAAATCGCATTTCATTGTTGTTTCATATTTGCCGTCGGCAGATCGCGCAAGCATGGCCTGACCATTAAACATTAAGCTCATGTCAAAATGTTTGGTCCAGCTTTTTGGAAGAATTTTTGATATTAAAATAACTGCACAGGGCCAAGACTCCAGTGTTGTGCAAGCTTTTTCTATTTCTACTTTATTTTCGCCATCGAAAGTAACAATAACGGCATCAATGAAATCGAGTAGAATTCGATTGTTAATGAATTCCATTTCTGAAGGAAACCAGCGAACACTTAATGCAGAAATCCCGTCGGCAGTTGCTTTGGGGGTTACATATTGTTCAGCATGGTGCCTGAGCAGCTCAAAGTCTTGCGGATTTTGCGCCACCATCACAAGCGATCCAAATTCTGGCAAATTGCGGCATACTTTGTCCAGTTCTTCATGTTCCCAGCGCAATGGCGATGCTTTAGTAGTCTTTACTGCAATATCTCTGATAGTCATTTTGATTCCTTTGTCGACATTATTGGGTCCCATGGTGAGGACACAAGTTTTAAATTTTGCGTTTTTGATTGTTCATTTGCAGATTTTATGAGGGAATTTATTTCTTGAAATCGTCTCGCTAAGAAATAGGCTTCGCTAATTTGAATATCTTGGAGTTGACTGAGCAAGTGAATCCACTTTTCTGGATTTTCTGTCAAGTCTGCAGCTGGAATGATTCGCGGATCGGCCACTCCATAAGCGCAATCAGACCTCCATTTTTCAAAAAATGGTGCAACAGCGTCAATTTTTGGAAGCTGAACTGCGCGCAGTAAAAATCCGGTGTCGCCGCTGTGAGAGATATTTTTTAAGGTGATGCGTTTTTCTTCGTGACTTAAATGAGCAAAGACTGGAATAGACGTGTCGTCATTTTTAAATATCTTCCACAAATAATTGGCTGCATTTCGGTGTTGCGAATTGCCATCATCCAGAAAAACGACTCCTTGAGTTTGAAAAGATTGGCTCATTTCTGGAATCATAAGCGGAAAACTTGCAGAGTCTAGGAGCCAATTGAGGTGAATTCCGCGTTTGCGTGCGCGACTCATGGCCTCGGTAAGCGATTCTTTGGTTGCCCCGAAGGGAGTGACAAATAAGGCGGACTGGCAGTTCTGGATATTCTTAGGAATAAGCTTACCTGCCCCGCGCAGCGAAGAAATCAATTGAGTGAGTAAAATGTGAGAATTTTCATCAAGCGGATCGATTCCGGCATAGTAGGCGCCGCCATAACCGTAAGGTGCTGCCCCCAGCCAGGGTATTTGTTTGCTTGGCGGATGAGATAGAATCCGATGACTGATATTGATTTTTGTGTTGCCTAATTCCATTGACTGAGTGAGCGAATGAATGGATGGAGTGGTTTTTGAGTATCCAGATTCTGTTAAAGTATTCTTCCAAAGCTTTGGCCATTTTGAGTCATCGACGGGCCGATATGTCGAGGGTTCTTCGCTTCTTTTTTCATTGTAAATAATTTTCCCACCTTGGGACATCCACTTTTCAAGGAATACAATATCTGAAGGCAACACAAATCGAATGTCGGGAATTACGAGAATTTTAATCTCAGAGGTCAATTTTTCAGTGAGATTCAAATCAAGAATTTCGTCAAATGCTGCTCCAGATGCCTTCAATACAGAGTGCCAGCCGGCTAGTATTTTTTCTGAATCTAATTTGTGCTCGGAATACCAACTCTGAGCTCGCTGGCTATTCCAAATTAATACTTTGCCGTGAGGCGCTATTAAAGCAGGTTCTAGGCCGTCAATGTCAAAGGCTTCTAGGCCCACGGCTTCTGTGGAGGGAAGAAGTTTTGCCTTTTTAAACAATGCATTCCATTTGCTCCAGAGCGACTCAGTGAGAATGGGATTCTTTTTTTCTTCTGCAATCCATTTTGGATACCATTCTTCAGGCCAGTCGCGCAGAAATACATGTGATATAGAATCGTGTCCTTCTTCGTAAATAGCAGATAAATGCGCACCCTGAGCAAAAGACATTTGTTTGTAAGACTGCCAGAGAAGGCAAAAAATTATAGAAAATGAAGCAATAAATGAGTTTGGATAAAAATATTGTCTGTTGTGAATCATTGCGACGGTTCGAATCAGCGAGAGAAATACTGCAATTGAGAAAGAGCACAAAATTAATTTTTGAATGCTGTAAAAGTCGAAAAGCGCTGTTGGTTTATCGTTTTTGTCGTTAACAAGTTCTGCAAAGTCTAGACTCACCTTCTTAATTGGGAAGTTGAAGACCAGGCGTGAAGCATTTGGGCCGCTGCGAAATAGACTCCATTTTTGAGCATCTTTATCTAGCCTGATTTTTGATAAAGTTGCGTCGCTGATAAATGTTGGAGAAATAATCGAGAGCGAAATATTCTTTATATAATTAGGATTATGTATAGTCATTTGCCCAGAATTTTCGTCGGTTGCCAAATGCACATGCTCCACCGAGCGAACTCTGTTTTCGAGGCTTTCAAGGCTGGTAAGCCACACGGGCTGTGCGCGAATGGCGGAAAAAAGAGAGCGCATGGCAATGATTTCATTGCTCCAATTATATTCCGAAAGAGGCAGTATGAGTGCGTGGGCGCAGGGATTATTGTGCACCATTCGTTGAACGAAAGCATCGTAACTCGCAGCTGTCCGAATTTCTTTCAGTTCCTGCGAAGATTCAGAGTCATAAATTCCGGTCACCGACTTGGAATCAAAAATTCCGCTGCACATTTCACTGTGTGGCTTTAAATTCTCTATTTTGTTGACTGCAATATTTGACTTAGAAGGAACGAGTTCTAAATCAGCATCCGCGAGGTTCTGCCGGACGAGAATATTATTTTCAGACACAATGGCTTTTTGAACAGGCGTTTGAGGCACAATTTGTATTGTTTTAATTGTTGCATTTGGCAATTCTTCGCGTAAAACGCAAATGTTGCCGTTTGAGAGTGCTAACAGGCATTGTATTTCGGGGCGTGAAACTGCTTCAAGTGGAACGAAGCTCATGGCTACAATGGTGTTTTGAATTGAAGCTCCAGCAATAACGGGAGCACCTGATTGTGTGCGTGCAAACACTAGGGACGCAGTCTGAAACGTTTGGTTAATTTTATGAGGTGTACATTTTACAGATGCAAATGGAAAAAATAAATTACGTAGCCAACAGATATTTTGCATTGAGGGCAAATTTGAATCTGGGACTTCAGCAGAATTAATAATTCCTATGTGTTCCGATATCCAGTCTTTATATTCCGGCAAAATACCTTGGCTAGCATCAAGAATCATCCATCTTTTTTGTGTTGAAAATTTTTCGACCGATTGATTCAGATCGATATTCTCCTGGGACAAATTCAAGATAGAATTTTGTCCATCTTGGCGTCGAAATATTGCGAACCCGTTCCCTGGAAAAGCTGCAATAGAATTAGATTTAATTGCGGCATTTTGATTAGATTTTGAAGATGTTTTTGAAGAGTAATTTATTTCCTGGAGAGAATATCCAGCAATGCCCAAAAATATTAAAGAAACAATTATTCCCAATATAGAAGAAAATAATTTGAAATTTAGCAAGCAGATTAAAAATAGAACAAATGCAAATATGGAGCTTGTGATGGAAAGAATAAAAAATCCGTTTATGGTCATTTTCTATTTCCTCCCGAAATGCGATCTAGTTTTCCCCAAGACATTTTTACAGAGAATATTTCTTCTATTGAGGAAAGTAATTTTATCGTGTCTTGGAAGAAAGAATATGTGAACCTGTTTATGACTGCAAAAAAGACATAAAAAAGAGACCATCGTAGGTCGGTAAGTGCGAACATAAGAATTGCTAAGTCAAGAAGTGTGAGTTGCAAAAACCAGATTGAAATTGTTGAAAAATCGGCGCTTGAAAATGCGTAAAATAGAGATAGAAATAGGACTGATAAATTTAATATTGGAAAAATGATAGTTTCTGCCAACATATAGATCATTAATAAAAAAGCGCGAGGATTAGAAAAGGGGTGCAACAGTTTTCCTAAGTGTTTCTTAGTTGCTTGCAATATTCCACGATTCCATCTGTAACGTTGCTTTATGAGATCGCTCATTTTATCTGGAACTTCTGTGTGAACTTCCATCAGTGGTTCATAAACAATTTTGTGTCCATCCATGCCAATGCGCAAGGTGATATCCGCGTCTTCGGCGAATGTGTCCGATTGATATCCATTTAGCTTTTGTAGAATTTCTTTTCGAAATAAACCAGAAGGACCTGGAATAATAGTTACCATGCCAAGAAAACTCTGAGCCGATTTGAAGAAATTGAGTCCAGTGAGATATTCCAAACTTTGAAACCGTCCTAATATTTTATTTGAATTGAGAACATGAACGGCGCCGGCAACAGCTCCTACCGCAGGGTCTTGAAAATGCCGCATACCAAAACTCAAACTTTGTGGAGAAATTTGAGAGTCGGCATCCATACAAAAGAAGAAATTGTGTTGGCTTTTGTGAATTCCTAAATTTAATGCACTTGCTTTGCCGGCATTTTCGCATTTAAAAATGCGAAATCGTGGGTCATCTTTTGTCAATATTCGAGCGCGATTGGAAGTTTCATCTGTGCTCCCGTCGTCGATAATTATGACTTCGAAATTGGGATATTCTAAATTTTTGAGGCTCTTAATGGTATCAGAAATCACTAATTCTTCATTGTAAGCCGGAACTAGTATAGAAATACCTTCGGTGAAAGTGAAATTATTTTGTATCGATTCTCTTTTTATTTCTTCTTGGCTAGAAAAAAAGAGCACCAAAAAATGGCGCACCGTAAGTACGAATAGGAATAGCAAAAGAGTTGTATTTGCAATACCAAGGAAGCCTTCAAAAGATAGCTTTGGCAAGTTTTGTTTTTGTAGAAGTGAAAATACCGTTGCTATCAGTAATAAAAGGATTCCAAACCGGGTTGTCCAAGAAAAGAATCGATTTGCCATAGTCTATTAAATCTCCAGTCCCATTTGATTCCCTTACTAAAGTAACGCAATGACTGAATTTTTGTTGGTGAAAGACTGACGTGCCAGAGGTATGACGTCCCATTCGCGAAACTGGTGTGTTTAAAGAATTGACATTTGCTCTTGAAATCTCAGTTTTTAAACAGTTCTTTTGCTCCGGGGAATTCAATTCTGAACTCGATGAATTTGTAAGATATCGTAAATGATGGAGTTATTCGGAAACTATCGAAACTGGGAAATTTTTGCCTATGGCACAAGAATTGCTCCACTTGAATTGAAGTTCAATTTTTAAAGGAGTGCCCATGCATTTTGAAAATATTTCTCATTACGCATCGCTTTTGCTTTACGCTATAATGATTTCAACACTGTTTTGCAGTCTACTGACGTATTTCGTTTATAAACTGAGGCAGAGGGGGAATGCAGTCGTAAATAGTAAGGTCGCTGTTGGTAATGTTCGTGAATTGTCGTCGCATCCTTCTTTTTCGGCCAGATATTCTGATGTTACTTTAGTGACGGATTTAAATACGGAATTTCAGCCTGTCAGGGCACGAAAAATGTTACGATTCGGTTAATTTGCTTGATGTAATACTATATTAATATTCACCGATTGATTTCCGGGAATTTCTGGTAAATTTTGTTCGGAGTATTTTCCTTGAGAGACTGTATTTAAAGTGAGTCCAATAATTTTTTGATTTCCGGTGTTCTGAACTTTTATTTTTGAATTCCCCAGATAACTAATTTTAATTTTAGCCCGATTCTGACTCCACTCATAAAGACTATCAGAACTTATAATATTCGCTTGGCTCGTTTTAAATAATTCTAACGCCTGCGAAAAATGTTCGCTATGAGTTTGGTCTCCCATGACTTGGCTATGAATGACCCAGGTGAAAACGCCATTCCACTGTTTGTAAAACAGAAGTTCATTTTTGAGGCGCGCCAGATAGTGGTCAAAATTTTCTGTTTGAGTGGATACTAAATCTTGTAATCCGCGATCATCTGAGTTTCTAGAGGGAATAATTAAGAGCTTCCAAGAATTTTCTAGTACCGGCACTATTTTTGATTTTGCGAGTGCCAGTTTCAATTGATCTGATTTTTGCGACTGCATAAAATAGGGTGTCATACGATCGCCAAACGGGTCGCCCCACGCCATAGAGTATTTATTTGCAATAAGGGCCGCAAATGTGTTTTCATTTGCTTCTGAAAACCGCGTGAAAAAGGTTTTAACATCGGAATAATTTGCTGTGTTGTTGGACTTCAAAAATGCCGATTGCTCTCGTGCGCTTAAAAAGTTTTTTCGAATGTCATTTTCTCGCCCAGCCAATTGGTGACCTAATAAATGCCAGTTTTTAATTGTTTCTTGCTGAATCACGGCATCTTTGTTAGTGACAAAGAATGTTGCAGGAATTTTTCGTTTCGCTAATTCTTGAGCGAGTTTATTGGCGGGTTCAAAGGAATATTGTGTATCAATTCCTATAACAACAGGAGAGCTTTTGCCAAATTGCCAATGACCAATGCCGAGAGAAAGTTGTGTGCTTAAATAGGAAAATATTCTTTGATTGAGTTGGGTCAAGGCCGGGGAATAAAGAGTCTGCCCCCAGCCATACAAACGTGGCGGAAGTGCGGTCCAAACAGTATTTCCTTTGCCGGTGTTTCGCATGACCAAAGGACTTGGTACTTTATTTGTTTCGTCAATTTTTGTGCCTGGTTCGTCGACGAAAGCATTGGTCTCGTTTTTTGAGAACATCGGGAATACTGCAGATTCCTGATAAGGCCAATCGGGGCCAAAATTGAGAATAAGTCCAGCAGGAAATTCACCAAAACTAAGTTTCCCTCCAAGTTTTATTTGTTTTGGAATTTTGTCTTTTTTTGAAATCTCTACCCATTTTGCACTGTCAAAAATAGAGTTTTCGGATTGAGAAGGGGGGCGTGGTGGCACTCCGGCCAAGAAGATATTGTTTCCAGAGCTGGCTTTTAATTCAAGGTTCGGGAGATCTAGCATCGATTTTTCGTCGGAAATGCAGTGAAAAAAGATTTTTGTACTGCCATCATTTTTTTTCAAATTTTCAGTACGTTCGACTTGAAAATGCTGCGATTCAAACTCACTTATCCAGGCCTGACATAGTGCCGTGACATGGTTATCCTTATTTAAAACTAGCTTTTTCTTTTGATTGTCAGTTTTAACTTGTAATTCTAGATTTTCGCCGAGTGAAATATTTTGAGAAGTAGCAGTTGCGAATAGAGTATTTTCCGCTTCTGACGCATTAGTTTGCTGATAAGTTGAAGAATACTCAATTTCTTCTTGCCTTTTATTTGTTTCATCGTGATCCAAAATGAGTCTGGGAATTGCAACGCTATTAGCGGATAACGGTGGGGAAAAAATTTGCCAGAATTTTTTGTTGAATGAGATACGAGGCAAAAAATTTGGCTCGATGAAAAAAAGCATCGCTCCAGTCATACTGCTTGTTAATATCACAGTGCGAAAAACTCCCCTCGCCCGCGATTGAATTTTTGATTGACCCAGAAGGGCGCTTCCGATCATATGTGCAAGTGCAACAGAAAATGTTAA
Source organism: Pseudomonadota bacterium (assembly GCA_043747645.1). Classification (GTDB taxonomy): domain Bacteria; phylum Bdellovibrionota_B; class Oligoflexia; order Silvanigrellales; family Silvanigrellaceae; genus JAYTOT01. The sequence continues at coordinate 56,426 of JAYTOT010000062.1, forward strand.
TAACGTTATGCCGAGTAAAAGTGTAGATAAAAAAAGATCAAGCCGCATTTTGAATTCAGCCTCCATTTGGCGCAGTGGCAATAGGAGATAATATCAATGCTTTTGTTGCGACTGGTAGTCAGAGACAAAGGTTTGACTCGGACAAATTATTTGTGATTGGATATGCTTTTTATTTTATTGGAGACAAAGACAATGTTTGCTCATGCTGCTCTTGAAATTGACTTTAAAAATAGAGAATTTATTTTGAAAAATAAAGGCGGAGCAAAAGAAATTGCGGGTCTCATAGATTCTACACTTTTGAGAGCGGACTCGACTGACTCAGAGATCGATATGTTGTGCCGCGAAGCAGCAGACAAACAATTTAGGAGCGTTTGTGTGCCTCCTTCTTTTGTTACTTTCGCTCGTGGGCTTTTGAATTCTCTTCCGAACTGTAACGTACTTGTTTGCACTGTGGTTGGCTTTCCTATCGGGTATCAATGCGATGAGTCTAAAATAGATGAAACAAAATTGCTGATTAAAAAGGGTGCTGATGAAATTGATTTTGTTCAGAATTGTATCGATGTAAAGCTAAAAAATTGGGACAAACTTGCACACTGTGCCTCCGAAATTGTGCAAGCGGCGGGCGGAAAACTGGTAAAAATCATATTAGAAACTTCGCTTTTGTCTGACGAAGAAATAGCAATTTGCACGAGATTGCATTGTAAAGCAGGCGTGCATGTTATTAAAACCTCCACAGGCTTTGGTGCCAGAGGTGCAACTGTTAACGATCTGCAAATTATTTTCAACGAGCTGAATTCATTTGAAAAAAACTCCGGAATTAAACTGGGAATTAAGGCTAGTGGTGGCGTTCGATCATCGGCCGATGCAATGAAAATGATTCAAGCTGGGGCAACGCGATTGGGTACAAGCGGCGGAGCATCTATTATAGCAGGCAAAGTTCATGGAAATGCATATTGAGAGAGTTTAAATAAACGAAATTTTCTTTGTTTAAAACTTTTTTTAGCTTAGCTTGGTACGACAGAAACGTGAACTGAAGAAAAGAGACTTTTAAAATGTTACTTCCACAAGAAATCATTCGACACAAGCGCGATGGATTAAAGCTGAGTCAGTCAGAAATAGAATTCATGATTTCTGGTTTCGTCAGAGGCTCTGTGCCCGACTATCAAATGAGCGCGCTGGCTATGGCTATTTTTTTGAACGGATGTGACGATCAGGAAACGGCATATTTGCTGCATGCCATGATTGCAAGTGGAAAAAAATACGATTGGAAAGCTTCTGCACCTGGGCGTATTTTTGTGGATAAACACAGCACAGGTGGAGTGGGCGATAAAACTTCGCTGGTGATTTTACCATTGCTCATTTGCGACGGGTTCAGCGTACCCATGGTAGCGGGGCGCGGACTGGGTCACACCGGCGGCACCTTGGATAAACTTGAAAGTTTGCCCGGATTTAAAACACAAGTAGATGCTAAAACATTCGAATCTTGGGTGCTCAAGGAACACGGTGCTTTTGGGGCACAAACAGAAGACTTCGTGCCTGCCGACAAAAGGCTTTATTCGTTGAGAGATGTTACTGCCACTGTAGAAAGTTGGCCGTTAATTACTGCCAGCATTATGTCTAAAAAACTGGCTGAGGGCCTCGATGCGCTAGTTTTAGACGTAAAATTTGGCTCTGGTGCTCTGATGCAGAATTACGATGATGCTAAAAACTTGGCACATAAATTAGTCAACGCAGGTAACGCTGCAGGTTGTCGTACCATAGCTGCTCTTACAAATATGGAAGAACCCCTGGGGCGTAGCGCTGGAAATGCATTGGAAGTGATTGAATGCCTCGACGTGCTTCAAGGTGCGGGGCCCACAGACACGCGCGAATTGAGTTTGCGATTGGCCGCGGCGACGGCTGCTTTAGGAAGAAATGAAACAACTGAAATGCATCGCGAAAAAGCTTACCAGCGTATGAAAGATCACTTGCAAAGTGGTCGAGCTTATGAAGTTTTCTTAAAAATTGCTGTACAACAAGGTGCTTCATTAACAGATTTAGAACGTCGTAATTCGAAATGGTACTCCGATGGTGTTGCGACTTCGCCGATTTATCCGGTTTCATCGGGATTTATCACATCGATAGACACGCGGGCCTTGGGTTTGGCACTCATTGAAATGGGCGGCGGTCGCGTGCGCAAAGAAGATTCTATCCATTATCAGGTGGGACTCACTGAGATTAAAAAACGAGGTGAATATGTTTCAAAAGACGAACCATTGTGTTTAGCCCATTTTTCTGTAGGGAACAAATCCATCGAAATTATGAAAAAAATTCAAGCTTCGTATACTACAGGCGAAGTTGCTCCACCCGATATTCCGCTGATTAGAGAGTGGATTTAGATTGAATTAAAATAGAATTGAACTAACCCGCCTGCGGCGTGAGGTTGGAAGATCCTACCAAACGAGCTTGCTTCAGTCCAATATGCAAGAGAATAAGAACCCAACCACCAAAATATTTCAATATTATAACTAGATAACTTCGTCATCTATAAACTTACTGGCATTTAATCCCATATTATATTTGATATATAAAGGAGTAATAAGTGCCAGAGAACGAATTGTCCGCGATAAATAAAAAAATCATCAAGAAATTTGAACGCGAAATGACTTTGCGTAATTTCGCACCCACGACGAAAAGAACTTATTCCTTTGTTGTTGGGGCTTT
>JAYTOT010000063.1:0-35470 GCA_043747645.1 Pseudomonadota bacterium
TCTTGGAGCCGTGTGAGGGAAAACTTCAAGCACGGTTCTGCAAGGGGTCTCATGATAACGAAACTTAAAAGGATTAGGAATTATGAGATCTACTTACCATGTTAAATTGTTAGCTTGTTTTCTCATTGCTTGTGACTGCCATGTGAGCACTGCACTTGCCAACGACTCAATTTCAGCATTAACACTCGGAGGAATTGAACTTCAAAAAACAAATGAAATTGCTATGCAGAGTGAAGTTTTAAAAATCACACCCAAACGAGTAGAAGTCGATTATGTTTTTGAAAACCTGACTTCAAAAGAAATTAAGGCATTAATAGCGTTTCCATTGCCGCCAACAACTTTTTGCGGAAGTATGACCTGGAGTTATGTGCAGGATGGGCCAGAAATAGCAGAAGAAATGCAGACCGCTGTTGATAGAAAATCCGTTAAGCTTGAACGCCATGTTCGAGCGCTTCTCGACGGAAAAGATGTAACGGAAAAAGTGAAAGCTCTTGGGCTTATGAACGTCCCTACCGGCTCCATACATGCTTATGCAAAAACAATAAACGATTTTGTCATGAAGGCGGCAGCCAAACCTTCAGAGTACGCAAAACTTGTTGGCACAGGAATTTTTGATTACGAAGTTCCAATTATGGGTCCAGGAGACCTTGCCAATGGTGTTCTCGTTGGATGTTTTGCTGCAAAGTGGATGCTCCAAGCCACCTACACCCGCCATCAAGTTTTTCCGCCTAAGGCAAAAGTTAAGGTGTCGCACCGGTACCGTCCACTTGTTGGATATAATGGTCAGGGACAACCAAACTGCTCGGTGTATTTAAATAAAATTTATTCTAAAATACAGGAACAAAATGGAATAATGATGCGAAAACCTGGAGGAAATTACGATGTTTTGGCGCTAGAAGGTAGCAGCGTAAAATACACCTTAAAACCCGGCGCCAATTGGGCCGGCTCCATAGGTAGTTTTAAATTAATTGTGAAAGGTGGGCTCATGACAATGGTGGAAATGGAAAAAAAAGCGGAAGTTTATTTTGGGGATTTTGTGATTGAGAAGAATAATTTTAAACCAACAGCTAACCTTGCGGTCGATTTTTTTTCGCACAGACAAAACGCAGAAAAACTTGTGGTACACAGTGATGCGCCCGTAAAAATCGATGGCCCAGCAAATTTGCGCACTACTCCAGGTGGGGCTCAATTTATGAGTATTGCCGATGGAGTTAAAATCAAAGTTCTAGATGTTCAAGGAGAATGGATTAAAGTACAAACTGGCGAAAAATCTGGCTGGACGCATTCGAAAAACCTCCGACCCATTCCGGACAAAAATGACTGTGATGAGGAGTGATCACTTGGGCGCTGAGAGGGGTCGGTCAGGATGCAAAGCCAGTTTCAACTCGTGCAGCAGGTTTGTTGAAAAAATTGTAAAAGTGCCGCTAGTATGGCGGAGGTCAATTTTTAACGTAAATTCCAACTTGCGAGCCCTCAATGAAAAAAAATGTGATTGTTTTTAGAAGGGATTCCGAATTTCGCATTCAATTTGCCATATCCACTGTGGGTCTGTGTGTCGATTTACCAGCTGCCGATGCCGACCTTTTTGCAAAAACAAACGGGCTCATCCGCGACGATACATTCGGATTTACGGTGCAAGACACCTTGCGGCAGGCTGCTTTATTTGAAGCACCACACACAATTAATGAATCTGGATTTTGGAATGTGGGTGGGCATCCTGCTGCAGTTTCATTTCACTGGATGTCTTTTCCTCAGGCTATTAAAAATTTAAATGACGGCAATGAACGCCGTATTTTGCAGCTGGCAGTGCAATTTATTGCCGCAGGCGGCCTCGACGATAGCATAGTCGCAGCCGAATTTGATGAAAAATTTATAAAATCATTGCAGGTTTGAATTTAATTTTTATTCAAATTTATTTGATTGACATGCCTTTTGAGTGGAGTTAAAAGGCACACTCATTCCGGCCGATTCGCATCGGTAAAAAAAGTGAGTAGGTTTGCGTCTTCTCTCAAAACAAGGAAACTTTGTCATGGCACTTTTTCGCTTTTGAATCTGTTTCGTTCCAGCTTCGTCAACTTTTCATACTGTCTCCTCTTCTTCGGCGCGGTGGCTGCGCTGAACGCTTGCGGAAAAGAAGAGACTTCCCAGTCGCCTCCCCAAAGTTCCGCGCTTACCGGCAGTTGGATTTCAACTTGCGCCGCGGACAGCAGTGGCGAAAAAATCTGGAACCAAGTCAAAGTTACATTCTCTGAAAGTTCTTTCGAGTCGACCAAGTCCACCTTCACTGCTGCAGGGTGTGCTGCGGACGCACTGGATTATGGAGACAGGACGACCGGTACATATTCAGTTTCCGGTGAAAATGTCGACATGAAATCGATCGACCGGCTTTCACGTCCCTCAACCGACAAATCCGTCGAGCTTTTCAAAGGCATCTGCCCCAATGTTAGCTTTGAAAAAGGCAAAGAAACCTCAATGCAGGGCTGTCCTGTCTTCATAAGTAATTTGGGAAAGACCGTTTACACGAGTTTTGGGATCGAAGGAAACGTGCTCAGGTTTGCAGTCCGCGATACCACCGATGTCACCACCGATGGCAGTACGCCTGAAAAACGTCTGAAAAAACGTCAAGTCGAGGGCTACACGCGGGTACAGTGAAACCCAAACCATGTCCAGCTTAATCTATGTCCGACACGGGCTCTACAAACCGAGCCCGCCACCGTCGAGCTCGAAAACTCTGGCTTTCTTCGTAAAAGAATACTCGGAGCAGCTAGATATAATCGAACTCTCAAGTCTTGCGGCACACGCCAAATGCACTTTAGTCAAGAAAATAATACCATAAATTTATAAAATCATTGCAGGTTTGAATTAAATATTAGAAAATTTAATGTTTTAAAGTAATTGTGGCTTTAATTTTCTTTAATATTCGTATTTTGGTCAAATACAAGTTGCCAATTGGCGGAATCAATATTTTTATGAAATAACAGACTCAGCCAATACGAAAACTTTAATGTGTTTCCCGAAACATTTTTGTCAGTATATGAAACAGCCAAGCAAGCTAGAGCAGAGTCTTTTGACTCTAGAATATTGGCAGTTTTAAAATCGATGCTCCAGTCTTTGAAAAAATCTTTGTTTACGCCCGCGTCACAATGTGAGATGACCTCTCTTGTGTCAATGTGGATTTTAAAATTCCCCATCAATCAAAATATTGGATTTTTTATGCTCAATAATGCGATCCAAATATTTGCTGATTCCGTAAACAACAACAAGATTCTGAAAATTGTTTTTGCCTGCACCATAATTTCAGCGCTCAATTCCTGCGGTTCTCACTCAAGATTTATTCCTGCTGAAGAGTCTCACTTAAAAGTAGTCAACGGCCAAAATATGTCCATCACAGAACTCAAATCGATGGGGCTTGTTGCGCTTGCCGTAGATCCTAATCGTGCAGACAGGCGGGGGATTTGCACTGGCACTATAGTGGGGCGTCGCGCAGTGCTCACGGCAAAACATTGTCTTAAAAACCCTTTGGGTGCGCTCACTTTTGCGGTATTTGGAACAGACACATTTTCGGGTCAATCGACTCGCATTGCAATCGACAAAACAATTCCATTGGTAATTCCGGGCTCACCCGACCTGGCATTTGTGACGTTAAAAACTGATGCTCCTACTGAATATGTGATTCAAAAATTAAAGCTCAGTTTTGCGCCACAAGGCCAACGTGTGTTGAAAAAAGTATTTGGTGCAGGGTTTGGTAGGCTCAACACTTCTGCGTCTTCTACTGGAGGAATTGCACGCTTTGCCACCACCCGAATTAACCCTATCGAGCCAGCAATGCCGATTTTATTGGCCAATTCAGGGCAGGGGTTTGGCTTTTGTTTTGGCGACTCTGGTGGGCCCTTGTTCGCAGACGAAGGAGCCGGCTTATTTGTTGCAGGCGTGCTTTCTAGCGGCGCCACAACTTGCGAAACAGGCCTTGATAGTTACGTGAGCTTAGCCTTTTACGGAAAAGCTTTGTCAGAGGAATTGTTGAAAATCGGTGTGAATTAATTTCCACTTTTTACTCAAACAAATATCCCCAATTTACCGCATCACAAATAATATAATCATCAAGTTTTCGCATACCTCTGCGTGAGCAGCAAAGAGATTTACTCAGAATAGAATCTTCGCCAAAACGTTTTAAAAAAGCATCAAAGTTTCTGCTTTCATATTTTGGATTTTCGCTCCATTTGCATTCAATTAAATGAAACCGGCTTCCTTGCGGGACAACAAAATCAATTTCGTGGCCGTCGTGGTCTCTAAAAAAGTAGATTTTATTTGAAAGATCGTTATTAGAAATATGCTTTTGTAGCTGAGAAAAGGCATGAGTTTCAAACAAGGCGCCCAAATGGGGACTCCGTAAAAGTTGGTTGGGCGACTCAATGTTTAAAAGGTGGCAACACAGTCCCGTGTCTAAAAAATAAAGTTTGTTGGCTTTCACAAGCCGATTGGTCGCGTTTCCAAACCAGGGCTCCACCAGCGAAACAATCTGCGACGCCTGCAAAACACTCAACCATTCTCTAACCGTAGGGGCTGATAAACCCAAATCGCTTGCAATGGCAGTGGCAGAAACCAACTGCCCTGTGCGAGCTGCCACAAGGCGCATAAAGCGGCCAAAATCTTGGGCACTTTTGACTTTTACTAATTGGCGCACGTCTCGTTCGACATAAGTGGCAACGTAGCTGCGAAAAAAGCGGCTGGTTGCAATGCCTTTTGCGTGTATTTCAGGATATCCTCCCGAAACTATCCCACTTAAAAGTTGAGTGCCTTCCGCTGTTTTGCCGCTGGCAGTCTCAATTTCGGAGGTTGAAAGGGTGAGTAAATCGAGCACTCGAATACGGCCAGCGAGGCTATCAGAAATGCTTTGCATCATTTCAAATCGCTGCGAGCCAGTTAAAAAATAGCGTGAATTTGTATTGCGATTTTTGTCGATGGCTAATTTAAGGTAACGAAACAATTCGGGAGCATACTGTACTTCGTCGATTATCACCGGGGTCGAGAGTTTCTCTAAAAATTGCGCCGGATTTTGGGCCGCTTCGGCAGCGTCCAGAGGGTCGTCTAGGCTCACATATGCAGCATTTGGAAAAAGGTCGCGCAACAAGCTCGTTTTGCCCGTCTGCCGAGCTCCAGTGAGCACAAGTGCAGGAGACTCTTGTGCGGCATTGAGAATGTGTTCTGAAAGAGTTCTTTTAATCCACACAGTTGGGTACCTGAAAGTTGTAGTTTCAATTATCGAAAGTACAACTTTCAATCACCCGAGTCAAACCACAGTTACAAAAACGCTGAAGTTTTCAGATTTGTTTTGAATTTTTTATTGTTGAATTAAAGCAATGCCAGTTTCAGTCACTTTTTCTTTTATGCCCTCGGGCAGTGAACGGAATTCACAAATATCGACGCGCATTGGCAAATCACTTGCTACAAATGCATCTTTCAGGTCCGATAAAATTCTAAAATCCAGTGCTTGAGGTGTAAGTAAACACAGGTCTAAATCAGACATTTTTTTTGCTTTTCCCGTTGCGCGGGAACCAAATACTAATACAGTTGTGCCTGGAATCAATCGTTTTAAAATTTCAGTTACAATACTTAATTCCGATTGTGATAAATCAATTTTACTGTTCATTGCGTGTGCTCAATGCGGCAATTAAAAAATCAACTGCAACAAGGAGTTTATTGCAGTGCGATTCCACGTGATGTGCCTTTTCATTGTCATAGGTGTGCGCCGTCGTGTTGCGCAATTTTCGGAATTCGAACCAATCAGACACATTTTCTATGATTCCAATTTCAGCACTTTTTCGCAATATTTCTCTAAAATCTAACTGGTCAATTTCTTCTGGAATGAGGGCCGTAGATTCGACAAATCTCTTAATCATTTTAACACTGACTTCGTAAACAAATTCAAAGTTTTTAACAATTCCAGAAATCAAAAGTTTCTGTGCTGCCTCAGACTGAGCATTAAACCATTTTAAGTCATTGATCACGAGCAGGCCTGAGCGCATAGAATCTGCGCAATTTTTGAGTGTTGTGAGGTCTAACAAATGCGACATGACTCTGTTTCCTTAAGGCGATTCACGCCAAAATCAATTGGCGAATGAACATAGCATAAATGCGACTCAAATTATAAATTGGTCGAATGTGACACTCTACAATCAATCCCATTCGAATTAAAAGCAAGACTTCTATTTAGTTTTCATAATCCACACACCGTTCCAATTGTCGCCCGGCGTGTGGTCGCGCAAATAAGAACAGCGCTCTAAAAACTCACCTGCGGGGCCATCGTCGGGGTGCTTACGTAATATTTCGCAGAATAATTTTTCAGCTGCGTCCCACGATTGTTGGCGGTAAAGCCCCAGGCCTTCTTCAAAAGTCTGAACAATTTCGTCAAAAAAAGCACGTCTGTCGGGCCCAAAGCGCACCAATTCAAATATTTTTACGGGTTCAGTTTTACCCTTCACTTGAATATCGTCCAACTCTCTAAACAAAAATTCTTGCGGATTGATCACTTTCAATTTGGTAAATTCGGAACAAATGATGCGGGTTCCGTACTGTTTATTGATGCTTTCAAGCCGAGATCCTAAATTCACTGCGTCGCCTAAAACAGTGTAGTCAAATCTTTGGTCGCTGCCCATGTTTCCAACAATCATGCTTCCAGTGTTGAGCCCAATTCCGATGTCGATGATGGGTAAACCACGCTCTTTCCATTTTCCTTTGAGAACATCAAGTGCATCAAGCATTAAAAGGCTCGATTTTAAGCCTCTGTCGGCGTGGTCTTTGAGGTCAATGGGAGCACCCCAAAACGCCATTATGGCATCGCCCATGTATTTATCGAGGAGGCCGTTACTTTGTAGAATAATGCCAGTCATGGGAGTAAAATATTCATTGAGCAAATTTGTAAGTGCTTCGGGCGTAAGGGTTTCACTAATCGTGGTAAACCCGCGCACGTCGGAGAAAAATACCGTGAGTTCTTTTTTCTGTCCGCCCAGGCACAATTGGTCGGGGTTTTCCATGAGGTCATTAATAACTGCAGGGTTTAAATAGTGTTGGAAGGCATTCTTGATTTTCTTTTTCTCTTTTTCTTCGGTAAAATATTTAAATAAGGTAACGCCGAAATAAATAGAGAATGACTGTAAATAGAATATTCCAATGTAAAACCATTGGCCCTTACCAAATAGAAAATAATGATCGATAAAAAAGAATCCGAGGCTAAAAGTCGTCAAAATGGCAGCCGACGAAAGGGCACTCATGTATTTTAAGGCAAATGAATATATAATTCCTGTAACAAAAAGCATACCCAATTCAATAAAAAAGGCGCTTACGGGCCGGTTCAAGAAGTTTTCAGAGAGTATATTCTCTAGTACGGCTGTGTGGTGTTCCACTCCATTGAACGATTCACTAAAAGGCGAGGGGCGAATATCCGAAAGGCCTGTTCCCACTGCTCCGAAAATCAATACTTTTGGTACTTTACTTGGAAACTGATTTTCGTACACGCGCGCGAGCGACAAGTGTGGAAAAGTGAGCTCACGCCCATAATGATTGATGAGCATTCGGCCAGCGCCGTCTAAGGTAACAGGGATTTTGAGTGGGTCTGAGTTTCCGGAAGGGTCCATGAGTTCTATGGATTTAACTCCAATAGTATCAAATTTGACCATAATTTCGCGTCGCAAATACTTTGCCGCCAAGTTGAGTGGAAGGCTTGGAACCAATATGGGAGGACTTGCTTCTTTGCCGTCTGCACTCAACGGAACTACGCCTCGAATGAGAGTGGCGCTGCGCACAATTCCATCGGGGTCTGCGCGGTTATTAAAAAAGCCTTGGTTGCTTTGTTTTCCAGATATCACATCTGTATTTGACACCACTCCGTAGGTGAGCATTTCTGGAAAATCTTTGAGTGTCTGATTGTTTTCAAAGGAAACGAATTCTATTACAGAGTTTTTAAGACGACCTGCATTTTGGATCCAATTGTAATTTAAATCTGCTTGTGCCGCTCGTTCCTCAAAGTAAAAATAACCATGAACAATATTTTTGAAATCGCCCAGTGCATTTCCAAATGACTCATCCCCTTGGCTCACTGCCATGATTGATTCCATACTGGCACTAAATTTATCGGCGTCAAAACCCTTGCCTTCCAAGGCTGTGTTGAGGGCATTTTGAATTCCTTCAACCGACTCGTCTAAATATGGGCGCTCGGGCTCAGAAAACACCGAGTCAAAGCCAATCCATTTCACTCCGCGTTTCTTTAAATTCGAGATTACTTTTTCGTACACGCTGCGCGGAAAAGGCCAGCGTCCGAATTTTGCAACGCTTTCTTCATCTACTGCAAGCACTCCTACGTCATCACTTACGGGCACAGGACCACGCAATTTAAATCGGATATCGTATAAATTGCGCTCAATCACACCTACCCAGTCCAGTGGCGCGCCAGGACCTTTTGGCAATTGATAGTGGCGAATGAGCGAACCCATGCATACCATCATAATTAAAATACCAATTTTAATTGGCGAGAGGCTAAAAACAACACCAAATATTTTAGAGAACCAGCTAGGAATTTTTTTAGAGTTTGCATTTGTTTCTGTCGGTTTGTCTTTAGTGCTCAAGATTGTGATCCTCCAATGCACCGCAAAAATAAATTAGAGCTGCTCCAATTCAATTCACGGCTTTCACTGAGACGGAGTATCGTCCAAGTATCGACACTCTTAAGCGAATTAACTTTGACTCAAGTATTGGGTTGTGTCGCCCGATACCAGTGGGCATTTGATTACACTTAACAATGTGAGTGTTTATGAGTTTGAATTACAAATTTAGATACAATTTCAAAACAACGTCACTTTGTTTCATTATTGGAACTGCGATTTTAAACGCTTCAGGTTGTAAATTTAAGAGTGAATCGCAGCAAAAAAGCCTTGAAAGCAACGATTTTTTCAGAAAAGGAAAAGACCGTTTTTATTTAGCGCAACTTAAAACAAAAAAAGTACTGAGTTCTGGAGGGTTAAATAACAGCAGTAATTTAGCCTCAAACTCTACCAATACAATATACCGTGGGCAAGAAATTCTTGTGGGTTTAGGATGCGTGCAAGAGCCTGATGATTGGAAAGCGCCAGACCCTAATAATAGTGCTCGGACTCTCAATCAGCGCCGTTTTTACAATCCTACGGATTCTAATTTAAGCGATTTTCCACTGGCAAAAGATCCTAGAAATCCGAAAGAAGGCGAATGCATTGTGCTCATGGGTGACTCTGTAGCTTCATTAAATTATTCAGGGTCTGGAGATAATCCACTGCTGGATGGTGTGAGCACGGGCTTTAATATTTTTGGCACAGCCTCGTCTGCCATGGTTTGTGGGGGATGTATTGCAGCATCCATTGGAAGCGCCGGTACTTTGGCGCCAGCATGTTTTGCCGGATTAGCAGCAAGTGCATCCATTAGTGCAGGTGTGAATGCTGTGTCAGTTGTGAGTGGTGGCCAATCGGCTGCACATGGAGTAGGAAGCACAATATTGTCGGGAATACCCTGCGGTGATTTGGTGCAATCAGGATTCACTTTAATTCAAGATGAAAAGAAAAAAAACAATCGCAAAGTGTTTTTTGAGAAATTTAAAATTGCTTTAGACCATGGAATTCAGGCCGCGTCTCAGAAAAATCCAGAAATTGCCAAATTTATGTCTGTTAGCAAAGCACAAAAGGCTCAATATTCTGCCTCGCCAAAAGTAAAATTATTTGTTGCTGAAATCAACAACTATGCTGTGCCCTATTACAATGGGGCCGCTGGAAACGAAGACACTCGCGGAAAAATTGAACAAGGTTGGTTTGGGGCTCAAGACTTTTTTGAACAAGTAAAACAAATTGATGCTGAACTCAAAGGGGCGATGCAGAGTGCGTCGTCAAATAGCGTTAAGTAAAAAAAATGAGGGAGAATTTTGATATGAATCGCATTAGAAACACCAAGAAATACATTCCTGCGATTTTATTGCCAGGAATTGTTTTGGCAATTGTTTCATTAAATGTGAGTTGCAAATATAAAGACGCCGAAGTGAAGTCTTTTTCTGGTAAAGTAGATGGAAAGTTTGTTCACCTTCAGGACATGATTGTGCAAATGCCACCTCCGAGTCAAATATCAGATTCATCTCAAGTTTCCATGACCAATTCGGAATCTATTGGCGAAGCAATTTATTCCAATATTGGAATTTGTTACGCAGCAACCAAAACAGATCAGCCCATAGAAGACTTTTTTTCGGCCGAAAACATTGCCGTGGCGGAAAACTTTCCAGAAGGGTCAGAAAATTATCCCATTCGCGTGACTAAATTGATGCGTGAATTAAATAATGATCCGCGCACAAAGCGTGTTGGTGCAGAGCTAGGAAAACTTAAAAATACTGTTGCTGATGCAATAAAAGCTGTTACTTTAAGTGCCGGAACTGCAGGTGCTGCGGGTATTGGTGTTTACACTACCTACGGATTATTGCGCGGATTTATGAGCCGTGGAATGCCTCAGGCTGGGCGCGAAATGAACCTTGCAGCGGCAAGAGGGGCGGGAGTTGCCCAATCAACCATTGACGCCATTAAAAAAGCTGGTGGGACAAAAGTAACGCTTAAACTTTTAGCGGGCAATGACATTTTTCTGAAAGCCACGAACAACGCCGGCAAATCGGTTGATCAGATATCCAGAGTTAGTAAGTATTTGTCCAAAGCAGAGGCAAGTGCCGTAAATGACTCCCAAAAATTCAAAACATTGGCGACTAACGTTAAAACTTCGGGCAATAAGTTTTTTGGTAGAATATATGCTGGTGCACAAGGCGTAGGTGCGAATGTTGTAAACAAATTCAAAAAGAATCCTGCGGCAGCTGATCCGAATTTAACTACGCTTCAATCCGGTACAGCGTCAACAAAAGGCGAAAAAATTAAACAATTGCAGTCATTTTTAGGCAAGGGCGTGGCGAAAAGCAAAGACTTTTGTACAGGCCAAGGCGCTGGAAAATGGCAACGAGTTGCGCAAATTTCTACTTGTGCGGCAGTGGCTGTAGGTATGGCAGCGGGAGTGTTCGAAATTGCGCAACGAAAATTTGATCCTAACCGAAATTTAAATTCAGCAGACCTCGACAAAGTAGATTCGAATATGTTGGATGCAAAAGTGCAGCAAAAATTTGAAGCAGCACTGCAAAACTTGTCGACAGATGTGAAATTGTCAGAAGGCGAAATGGCAGCTGTGATGGAAATCATCACACGATTGGCTCATGAGCCGGACGGAAATGTTGCACCTTGCGAACCACTCGAAGACACCATGAGTCAAGGTGTGGTCGAAACTGCACAAAATTTTGCTCCCACTAATAATAGTTCAGGAGCACAATCAGGTAATTCTTTGAATCAAATTCCAAAAGGGAACCAAATTCCGCCCAACGGCAATTCAACAAATGAAATGCCTGTGAATTCCGGAAATTAATTTCTAAAATCTTATTTTTAAATAGGTTCGCGGCACTTTAATATGTGTACGCGAACTGTTTTTTGTGTTTTTGAAACAGTACCCGTAGCTAAATCCATAGGATTTAATTCTGTTTCGACTACGGTGTCTTCTACAGACCTGAAAAGTTTTTTAAGTTCAGCCAGTGCGGCATCAAATCTAAATCTCTCTGGGTCAGCCAAATAAAAAATGCCATCTTTGCTCAGGCATTCATGGGCAATTTTAGGTAATAGTTGAATATGCGATTCTTCGTAAAGCACATCACACGCAATAACCAAAGGGAAACGTTTTTGGTATTTTAGCGGAACTTCATTATACCAATCCAAGGTTTCAAATTTTATTTGCCCGCTAACGTTCCATAGCTTCGCATTGTGTCTTAAATAGTCAGCAAAACTTTGTTCTGCATCCGTAGCTAAAATGTTTTTTAAACCTAATTCGGCCAATGCACATGCTACAAAACCAACTCCGCAGCCCAATTCTAGAGTTTCATTCAATTCTTTTTCAATTTCACCGAAATGTGTGAGAGCCCAGTCAGCAAAGGCGCGCCCGCTGGGCCAAAGTACGCCACCGAAAGGGCAGTGATGGGCTGGAATTTCCTGAGTCAATTGCGCAGCCGAAAACTCGTCGAGAACCCTGTCCATGTCTTGCGCAACCCATATTTTTTTGCGTTGACCTGAAAAGAAAATTTCCACTTCTTTTGCTTTTTCGAAAGTCAAAGGCGACATTTTGTCTAACATGCTGTAATTCCCAATCTTTGCTGTTTATATTACAAAAACGCTAAGTTTTTTCGTCTTGAAGCCGAATGTGGAATTATACAATAGAAAAGTCTTTCGGGGCTTTTTGAATTAAGTCTAGTGGCCTATTTAGAGGAGGCGCCAATGACACCCCCAGTTGTCATCAGCCGGAATATTTTTGCTCTCACCAGTGCATTTGCACTTGCCGCATTTGCTGTGGGCTGTAAAGACGAAGCAGTATTTGTTGAAAAATCGCGCAATGTTTCTTCAGACGACGTCAAGGCACGAGCTCAAAATCCAGAAAACGACGGGCTCAAAGAAAAGCGAAACGGAGCCGAAGGCGCCAGAAATGAAACAGAAGATGCTGGAAATTCCAAAATTGTAAAGAGCGATGAACGCGACTCCATCTCAAGCCCAGGTGGCACTACCGATCGCACTGGCGGTACTGTAGTCAAAGAGCAAGAGGGTGGATCGCACGGTTCAGATGCTGGCGACAAAAAAAATGACGATAAAAAAGAAAATCCTGGCGATTCAGGCGCTAGTAACAAAGATAATGACCATAATAAAAACAAAGACAATACAAAGTCTGAAATTGTACATTTAGACACGACACAAAAGCCTGGAAAAGTAGATATTTTATGGGTAATAGACTCTAGTAATTCAATGTCTTGGGCTCAAACTCAACTTAATTCTAGGTTCGATTCTTTTGCACGCCAGTTGTCCGATGCTAAAGTAGATTTTAGACTCGGAGTGACCTCCATTGACGCTTGTAATTTTAATCTGAAAACTGGTGCCGCAATTGCGGATTCCGTGTGCCCCGATGCCGAGGGAATTTCATCAGGAAAAGATTCCAATGGCAATGTTTTTGGGCCACTGAGAGGCGAATTTTTAACCGACAGTGTTACGGGTAAAAAAGTATTGTCGCCTGGTGCAGATTTTTTAGAGGCATTTAAGCGCATTGCAATGTTGGGTACCGATGGATCTGCTTTTGAGCACGGATTGTTATCTGCAAAAATGGCAATTCAGAAGTCTATTTCTGGTGTAAATGCAGGTTTTTTAAGAAACGATGCAAATTTGCAGGTAATTGTACTTTCAGATGAAGAAGATGATTCTATTCAAATGTGGTGCGAAGACGCCTGGGGAAATACTTCTCTAGATAGTCATGAAAAAAAGGATCTTTCTAAGTGTAAAACCGATGGAACATCACCGTTTTTAGATCAATACACCCCGAGATTTGATGGAAAACGCATTCCATTCGCATTAACTGGTGGAGCAAAAGGTGCGCCACTCACGAATCATAAATTTACCGCCGATCAATTTGTCACATATATGAATGACCCGAGTATTAAAGGAGCAGGTAAATTTAGAATAAGTGCCATCTCTAGTATGAAGGACGAAAAAGGTAAAGTTATCTGTCAAAATGCCGAAATTAAAAATGGACCGCTAGAAAGCGGTACGAATTACATCAAGGCTGCGCAACTGACTGGTGGAGCTGTGCAAAACATTTGCTCAACCGATTGGTCGCAGGTCATGACAAAATTAGGTCAGAACACGAGTGAGCTTGCAAGTAAAATGGAGCTTGTCTCGGGCAAAATTCCACTTCCTGGCACATTAGAGGTAACTGTAAATGGCCAAGTGTGGGACGCCTCTCGGTTTGAGTATGGGACCCAAGGGAATTTCTTGATCTTTAAGGTCATACCTCCTGCGGATTCTCAGATTCATATTGCTTATAAGAGCGCCGTGAACTGATGCTAAGAGCTGTTTCCTTGCCCGGAAACAGACATTGTGTCCTCCACTTTAACCCGCAAATGCCAATTGAGCGTTTGCGGGTTTTCTTTTGTGAAAAATATGGTTAATGGTGATTTTGAAGTCTATAAATCTTGCCTTCGAGAA
This sequence comes from Pseudomonadota bacterium, assembly GCA_043747645.1. Taxonomy (GTDB): domain Bacteria; phylum Bdellovibrionota_B; class Oligoflexia; order Silvanigrellales; family Silvanigrellaceae; genus JAYTOT01. The sequence continues at coordinate 14,106 of JAYTOT010000063.1, forward strand.
TGCGGAGTGTTTGCGTGGAGTACCGGTATATTTTAGCCCTGGGTAGTAACCTAGGCAACCGCGCCGAGAATTTAAAATTCGCTACTATGGGCCTTAAAAAACATGGGAATGTGTTAAATGAAAGTGGAGAGGTCGATACGGCCCCACTGGAGCACCATGAATTTGAGACAAAAAATGACCCTTATTATTTGAATTCAATTATTGATTTTCATTCAGAATTAACTGCTAAGCAATTGTATGATGTCATTTTGAATTTAGAAAATTCTTTAGGTCGCGATAGGTCGAGGCGTTGGTTACCTCGGGCACTTGACATCGATATTTTGCTTATTGCGAGTCATAAATATTCAGAATTTAAAAAAAATGAAGCATTAATATGGTCTGAAAATGAGTTGTTTATTCCTCATTTAGAACTAGTAAATCGACTTTTTTTGCGCGAACTTCTCATTAAATTAGATATAAATTCAGAGTGTTTGTTGTCACATGGTGTGAAATTTAAAAATATTGTAGTGTAAAAAAAATGAATAACTGCGGGTTGACTGTATATATGAAAACAAGAATTGTATTTTTAGGAACGCCTCAAATTGTTGTGCAAGTACTTCAAAGTTTAAAAGCAAATGAGTCTGAGTTAAACATTGAAATTGTTGCTGTGGTCGCTCAACCACCAGCACGGGCAGCGCGAGGAAATGGTTTGTTGCCGTGCCCTGTGCATTTGGCTGCGCAAGAATTAAACATCAATGTTTTAACTCCGGAATCTATAAAAGATAGCCAATTTATAGAATCTTTCAAGCAACTGCAGCCTCATATGTGCGTTACAGCGGCTTATGGGCAGGTGCTCACAGATGAGTTTTTAGCCATTCCAAAATTAGGCACAATTAATATTCATCCTAGTTTATTGCCTTTATTTCGCGGTGCAGCGCCTGTGCAAAGAGCGCTTGAAGCCGGAGTTGAAAAAACAGGAGTTACGTTGGCTTTAACGGTGCGTGCCATGGATGCGGGGCCAATTTTAAAGCAGGTATTACATAGCCCATCTGAAAACATAAAAGCTCCCGCTTATTTAGAATTTTTATTTAAGCTCGGGGCAAACGAACTTGTGCGCATTTTGCCCGATTATATCGGAGGAAAAATTATGGCTCAAGAACAAGAACATTCCCTTGCTACAAAAGCTGCAAAAATTAAACCTGAAGAAAGTATTTTAAATTTAAGTCAAACTGCCACTGAAATTCACAACAAAGTGAGGGCATTTGCCGGTTGGCCTGGCACAAAAGCACTTTGGCAATGGGATGGCCAGCAGGCGGAGGTTAAAATTGTCACTACATCTATTACGTCATCTGACGCTTCAGTATCTTGTTCCGATGCTCTAGCTCCCCAAACCAACGGATTGCTAAGCTTTGACGGCGAAAATATGGCACTCAAATGTCGTTGTGGTGGCACTTTATTGATACACGAGGTGCAAGTTCCCGGAAAAAGAGTTATGGCCGTTCGTGACTTTTGGAATGGTCTTAAGTCAAAATCAGTCTATTGGACAGAGGTTTAAACCAAGCGATGAATTTTAAAGAGATGTGGAAAAAATACGCTGCCATCCGCGATATCGTAATAATTGTGTCTGCGATGGTTATTTTGCGTTCTTCTGTCGTTAATTGGTACGTTATTCCGTCTGGCTCCATGTTGCCTACAATTAAATTAAACGACCATGTTTTTGTGAACAAACTTTCGTACGGTCTCATGCTGCCATTCACTGAAAAACAATTATTAAGCTGGAATAAACCCAAACGCGGCGATATTATATTGTTTAAAAGCGTAACCGAAGACGTTACCTTAGTAAAACGAGCCATTGGGTTGAGTGGCGATCGCATTAGTTTCGAACGTGGCACTTTAAAAATTAATGGTGAAAAAGTCCAAGAGCAGGAACAGACAGACAGAAGTATTTTAGCAGATATGGGCGAGCCAGCCGATTTGCGTACTCTTTATATGGAATCTACGCGCGACCTTCCTGAGCACACCATGCTACGCACCACTTATGGTGGATTTACCAATATGGAAGTGCGTGATTGGACCATCCCCGAAGGTAAAATATTTGTCATGGGCGACAATCGAGACTCTTCAAACGACAGCCGATTTTGGGGCTACGTAGACGAAGAAAAAGTCTATGGCCGTTCCTTATTTATCCTTTATTCCACCATTCCTGATTCTGGTTTGTTGCCTAAATTCCGCACGGACCGTTTTTTTAAGACGATGCACTGACATCTCGCTGCTGTTTTTAGCTAGCGTTGCTCCACATTTGTGCTATTGTGTGCCGCACTGGTCCTTTCTTGAAAAGAAAAATTGCGATTCACACTTAATGAGGAGTTCTCCAAATGCTAAACTCAGTTTTGTCTAATATTAAAAAGAATAAGTCGTTTGAAATTGTAGAGCAATTGGCACGCAAATCGCAGGAGTCACTCAACACTGATTCCTTGCGCGACATGTTACGTAAAGCACTCAACTCCGTGATAGTACTTACAGAAGAAGAAACTCAGGCACTTACTGGCAAACTCGATCAATTGGGTCATAAAACCACAGGCGAATTAGAACGCTTGGCGCATGGGCTCGTTGAAAAATTGCTTGCAGGAAACGAAGAGCCTGTTCCGTTAGACATCCAAGACGAAATTGCTGCCATGATTGTAGAATTTAACACATCGAGTCGCGTTGTATTGCACATGTCTTACGTGAATCAGCTGCTTATAACTACGGCTCCACGATCTTTAGCAGATGTGCGAAATTTCAAAAAAGCCCTCATATCTAAACTTATTGAAGACGCTACGGAGCGCATTTCAATTCGTTTAAATACTCAGGCCGATGCTTAACTTCGAATCATTTAGCTTGCTAATTTTAAGGTAACAGAGCTTGTCCTTGGCAAAGTTGCCCGAACTTCAAATCCTTCTCCTGGACTATTAATAAGCTCTAGTTTACCGCCTGCATTTAAAACTGCGTCGCGGTATGCAGCAACTCCTACGCCTCTGCCAGAAATTTCCGATATTTTTTGAGCCGTCGAAACCTCTCCAGAGAGCACTAACTCTAATTTCTTATGAACATCTTCAATGCCATGGTCCATCACTTTACGAACTGGATGCACTATGGCAGACACCTCCTTTGCAGCTTGCGCTTGGTCTGCCATTATTTTCTGCGATTGGTATTATCAGCGTTTATTCATGCATTATTTCTTGGTGTTTTAGCAAAAAAAATACCAGCCTGAGCTGGTATTAAATGATATTAAATTTAAACTATTTATTAGTCAGACCAACGCACCGAAGAGTGTGCAGGTTTTTCAGGAATGACTTTAGGTTTAACTGCGGCGCCAGCAGAGCTAGCGCCTGCTTTAGATTTTTCGCCGAAAGGTTTAGAGTCGCTTTTAAACGATTTGCCGTCGGACTTAAAACCTGGCTTTGAATCTGATTTAAACGGAGGTTTTTTATCAAATTTCTTAGCAGGTGCAGCGTCTGTTTTAACGCCAGGAACAGCCATTGTTATGCCAGTTTTTTCGCCGGCAGCAGCTTTTGTCCAAGGTTTAAAATCAGCTTTGGGGCGTGAGCCGCCATCGCGAGAGCCGCCTCCGTCACGTGAACCACCACCGAATCGTGATGGAGCTCCGCGTGAACCGCCGCCTTCGCTAGAACGGCTTGAGCCGCCACTGCGAGAGCCGCCGCCAGCAGGATTCATGAGATCGCGCTGAATTTTATAGCGCGCAGGGTCTGCAGGGTTCAGTGTTTTTAAGCTAGTAGCAATATGTTTGACCATAAATGCACGAACTTCGTCGATGTTAAGTTCGCAAATAGCTGCTTTAAGCCATTCAGGTGCCCATTCGCTTGTAGAAATATCACGCACAACAGGTGCTGCAGCTACCGTAGTACCGTCTTCCGAAACAACTGGCTTGGGTTCAACAATAGAATTGATGAGTGCCATGCCTGCTTGGCGGATGATTTCTTCGCGCGACGCAATTTCAAGTTTGCGTGCTTGAATTTTGCGGTTGAAAAGAATTTCTCTGAAGCGGTAAGCCATTCCAGGAGTCACAAATGTCCAAGCTTCGCCTTCGAGTCCAGCGCGGCCAGTACGGCCAGAACGGTGAACATAATCTTCAATGCGGCGTGGTACGGAAAGGTTAATTACCAAAGGTAATTCTTTGATGTCTATTCCGCGTGCTGCAACGTTTGTAGCAACCAAATAACGTAAACGACCAGTGTTAAATTGCGCCATAGTCTTTTGGCGTTCGCCTTGAGAAAGGTCAGAGTTTAATAAACCTGAGCTTAAACCGCGACGGGCTAATTCTTCATGAACCGCACCGCTCTCCATTTTTGTTTCAGCAAAAATAAGTGCTTGCGAAGGTTCTTTTTGCAACAATGCGTTTACGAGGGCAGAGACTTCTCCGCCAGCGCGCACTTCAAAGTAGCAGTGGTCAATTTTGGGTTGATTCAGTTCGTTTTGAGTGAGGCGAATGCGCACAGGGTCTTTCAACAATTGATCTGTCATTGCGCGGAGACGTGTGGGCAAAGTTGCAGAAAACAGCAACACTTGCGATTCAGCCGGAACTAAATCACGAATGGCAGCAATTTGTTCTGCAAATCCGATATCAAGCATTTGGTCCATTTCATCTAAAACGATGGTCTGAACTCCGCTTAAGATTAGAGCGCCTTGTTGAATGAGGTCATGAATACGACCAGGCGTACCAATCACTGCATGTGCGCCGTCTTCGAGGCGACGTTTTTGCTTGAAGTAAGACTCGCCGCCTAAAACGCAAGCATGAGTAATGCCTGTGCCTAAAAGGAGTTCTTCAAATACTTTAGAAACCTGAGCACCCAATTCACGAGTGGGTGTCATAATAAGAACTTTGGGGCTCTTAATTTTGCGTTCGCCTTCGAGCAGCCGCGCTGCAATGGGCAAGCAAAATGCGAGGGTTTTACCACTTCCTGTCATTGACAGGGCCATAACATCGCGACCTTGGTAGGCAGGATGATATGTTTGTGATTGAATTTCAGTCGGTATAGAAATATTCCGCTTTTCCAAACTCGCACGTAACTGCGGAGGAAGATCGGTAAACGATTCTAATACAGGAAAACCCAGAGAACTGTCAGCGGGGCGTGTTGTCAAGGAATACTCCAGCGTAAAAGGCCATATAGCCCTGGCTGCAAGTACGCAGAGAAACAGGACTGATGACGGCGTACTTCAAACAATGAGCTTTGACCAGTGTTACTTTTGTGCGCGACGTTTTTTAAGGGGCCGCAGCTTGACGATAGCTACGTTCTACAAGCACAAGTCCGGGCCAAAGATTTTCTAACTTGAGTATGAGTTCGTCGGTGGGTTTAACGGGAGTCCTGTCAAATCGGGCACGTACACGCAACTCTTCTTTGGGCATTAAAATCTCAAGAGCTACGGGGGTTTCGCCTTTGAAGGAAGTTAAAACCTCCGTTAATTGTTGAAGATTTTTAACGTCGTTCAAAAAAGATTCCTGTGCCCGCAAAATAAGGCGGCGGGCCCTTTCTATGCGTTTGTCTGCAAGTGGGCTAATTGATTGGCAAACTCCTTTTACAGTACCTTCTTCAATGCCTTTTTTGATTTTGCACTCTAACCAAACAAAATCTCCCGCCGCATATTTGTGGGTGAGGGCGGCGTATTGTTTAGGAAACAAAGCAATTTCGAGTTCGCCTGTTCCATCTTCCACTTTTAAAATACAAAACTTTTCGTTTTCCTTCGTTTTTTTCTCAAAAATGGCTGTAATACAGCCGGCGATGCGAAAGGGTTTTCTGCGGTGATCAGGCACATCGTCACCATCTAAGTGAAGTGGTGCTTCGCAAAGCTGAAATTGCGAAAGTTCTTCAATGTCTTGGCGCATCACATCTGCCGGATGACCGGTCATGTAAAAGCCTAGAATGTTTCTTTCTTCTTCGAGCTGGGTCAAATAAGGCCATGGTGGCGTGGGCTTGAGTTGTGCGCCCATCAAAAGGTTTTTCACAGGCGATTCGTCGGGCACTGTTTGTGTCGGAATTTTTAAAGGTTCAAAAACAAATGCAATTCCCTTGCGTGGGGTGGGAATAAAATTTGTTTTTTGCGCAGAAATTTTTAATTTGTCAGCCTTAGGCGCAGTTTCTGGTTCGTCAAAGAGTCCAAAAATCCCTGAACCTACGCTGTCTGAGCGGTCGCATTCTTTTGAAATTGTCCTAAGCCAGGCTTCAGAATTTGCCATTATTTCGGCTCTATTTGAAGCGATATTGTCGAATGCACCCGATTTTGTGAGGCTTTCCATTACTTTTTTATTTATTTTTCGGGCATCTACGCGCGCAATAAATTCTGGTACAGTTTGAAACGGGCCGTTTTTCTCGCGTTCGGCAACTATTGTTTCAATAATTCCTTTGCCCAAACCCTTAATAGCACCAAGTCCAAATTGAATGCATTTGTCTGCAGGCACACTAAATTCAAAATTTGCTGCATTTACGCACGGAGGCAAAAGCCTAATTTTCATTCTCTTGCAATCGCGGACATAAGTCACAATTTTATCGGTGTTATCGAGGTCACAGCTCATAATTGCAGTCATAAATTCAGTGGGATAATACGTTTTCAAATATGCTGTTTGAAAAGTAACCCAACCGTAGGCAGCGGTGTGGCTTTTGTTAAATCCGTATTCGGCAAATTTTGCCATTAAATCGAAGAGCTCTCCCGACATCTGTTCGTCCAGATTATTCGACACAGAACCAGAGACAAATCGGGCTTTTTGCCGCTCCATTTCGTTTTTATCTTTTTTGCCCATGGCACGACGAAGCAAATCCGCTTCACCCAAGCTGTAGTTGGCAAGCACTGCGGCTATTTTTTGAACTTGTTCTTGGTAAACAATTACGCCGTACGTGTCCGATAATATATCTTCAAGTTGTGGAAAAAGGTAATCGACCGGATTTTTTCCGTGTTTTCGTAAAACAAAATCTTCGACCATTCCAGAACCCAAAGGACCTGGCCGAAATAGAGCAATAACTGCAATAATGTCGTTAAAACACGTGGGTTTTAAATCAGCAATAAGCTTGCGCATTCCGCCAGACTCAAGCTGAAAAATACCAGTCACATGGGCGGTTGAAATTGACTCATAGACCTTGGGGTCGTCTAAGTTTATTGTTTCAATATCAAAATTTTTGTCGTGTCGAATGTGCACTAATTTAACAGTTTTATCGATAACTGTAAGGGTTTTGAGTCCTAAAAAGTCGAATTTAATGAGGCCTATTTTTTCAGCGTATTTATACTCCAGCTGAGTGAGCATTTGGCCTTCTGATTCCATCATAGGGCAACGCTCACTCAGTGGGCTATCCGAAATAATAACTCCCGCAGCATGCACGCCTAGCGAGTTTAATATCCCTTCAATTTCCGTGGCGCCCTTCCAAAGTGTGTTTGCACGATCATCATTGGAAAGCCTGTCTCTAATTCTCTCTTCTTCTGCATAAGCAGCTTCTAAGGTAATGCCAGGAGTTTCTGGAATTAATTTTGCAAATTCATTGCTGTCTAAAAAATTCCATCCTGTAATTCGGGCCAGGTTTTTAAGGGCGTTTTTTGCCATCAAACGGCCAAATGTCACAATTTGAGAAACATTGCTCTGGCCGTATCTTTTATATACATAATCAATGACTTCGCCACGGCGATTCTGGCAAAAATCTGTGTCAATATCCGGCATACTAATGCGTTCAGGATTTAAAAAACGCTCAAATAATAAATTGAAACGGATGGGGTCAATATTTGTGATTTTGAGTGAATAAACAACTAAGCTTCCTGCTGCAGAGCCTCGGCCTGGTCCTACAGGAATTTGCTGATCTTTTGCCCAATTGATAAAATCTTGTACGATCAAAAAATATCCCGAAAATTTCATTTTCAAAATAACTTCAAGTTCGTATTCCAGGCGTTTGTGATAATCTGCCCACATTTCATCTGTAAATGCTTCGCCCCACACAGCCAAAATAGCTGGTTTTCTTTCTTCCAGGCCGGCACGTGCAAGTCGAACCATGCAATCATCGGCACTTTCGTCCGGATGAATGCGAAAATCGGGCATGTAAAAGCTTTTTGTGTCAATGTATACTTTGCATCTATTTGCAATTTTAATCGTATTCGAAATCGCCTCAGGATATTCAGCAAATTTCGTTTTCATTTCTGCTGCAGTTGTCAAATGAAATTCGTATTCAGTCGAAATTCCCCGAATGTCATTCCGCTGTATTTTGTGTTTAATAGCAAGCAAAGATACATGAGTTTCTTGGTCTGACTTGTGTAAATAATGCACGTCGGCTGTGGCTACTATTTCAACTTCGTGCGCTTTTGCAAGTGCCACTAATTTAGGAATAATTGCTTTTTGTTGCGCCAAATTATTGTCAATGAGTTCTACAAAAACGTTTTGTTTTCCAAAAATCTCAATCAAATAATTTAAATATTCGCCTGCTTTTTGCTCGCCTTCTGTTTCTAAAAGCGTGCTGAGCTCGCCTTGTAAGCAGCTTGTCAAACAAATAAGTCCGGCGCTCATTTGTTTTAAGTTTTCCCAGTCAACGCTTGTGCTGTCTGGGCCGTGTTTGCTTTTTCCAGTTGTATTTGCCAACGAGCAAAGGCGCACTAAATTGGCATAACCAATATCATTTTCGGCCAACAAAACTAAGTGGTGACAAGGGCGAATATTCTTTGCAAATACCGATTCTACATTAGCTTCATAGCCAATAATTCCGTTTATTTTTTTTTCTTTGCACTCTAAATAAAATTCCAAAATGCCGTGCATGCCGTCATGATCCGTCAAGGAGGCGGCCATAGCATTTCTTTTAACAAGTTCTTTAATTAGTTTTTTTATGCGAATAGAACCGTCTAAAAGCGAATATTCAGAATGGACATGAAGGTGGACAAAGTCTTCAAATTGGGGAGTGACGGGCTCCATTGCAGTTGGGTTGTCCTGGGCACTCACAAGCTTTCAGCCTGAGCCTTTTCAGGTGGAGCAGATTTTCCTGCGCCCGCAGCAATTTTAAGTTTCACTTCGCTAAAATATTTGTCGTATGCGAGACACCAAGGGCCAGTATAAGGTTCGTCGGTCACTTTGCGGCTCACTAATTTTTCAACGGCATCGACAATGCGATCGTCTTCAATGCGAAAACGATTAATGGCACGTGCAATACAGTTTTGAACTTTGTGCTCTTCACTAAAAAAGTCGAAGGCATCAACACGGCAAATGGCTTTGAAAACTTTTTCTGCAAGTTCGTCGGCACGGTCTGGGCCATCACCCAAAGTGACTCGTTTGCTTTTGGCCAAGCGAGATTTAACTTCGTCCACCAATTCTTCGTGAGTTTTTCCCGATGCCTTTGCAATGTGAATTTGCTGTTGCACAAGGCGGTCTGCTTCGCGAGAAAGTCGGTCTTCGGTTTTAGAATCATCTTCTAAAATGTTCATAATGGTGTCGAGCATGCGCTCTTCAACTCGTTCGTCAACAATGTAATCAAGCCCAATGTGGCCCGATGCTTTAAGTACGCGAAACACACGGTCAGACAGGCGTTCTAGTTGTTCTGTCGAGAGTCTCATAAAGCCCCTTCACGATAAGCAAGATCGGGGCCCATCTTGGTCCATCCCGAAAAATAAAGCAACCAAATCTCAAGTTGCCCTCTGTCCTTAAGCGCGGGGCAGCCAATTTGCAACAATAGAGCATCAGGAAATTTTAAAGTTCAAAAAATGAAATTTGGTTCTCATTATTTTTATTTTGACAATGATTTTGCGTTGTTGGTTCACAGCTGCTTGAGAAACTGCAATTTCCTTCCGATACAAAATTATTGCGGGTCTACTTTTAAAATTTCCTTCATACGCAAAGTAAATTTAATGGACTGGTTTTTTTTTAATGAAGTAAAGCCTAAGGGGCCTGCTCAAATTCAATTCTTATTGCTTGTGAGTGCGTCAATTTTTTTATTGCAATTATCCTGTAAAAATCAATCACTAGAGGGCACAAATCCTGCTTTGGCCAAAAAAAAACAGGCCAATCCTAGCGGCGATTTTAAAAATCCTGCTGCTCCAGTGGCTCCAATTTCTCAGAGCCCTTTTGAAGAAAAAATAAATTTGGAATTTGGAATTACGGGATCTTTTTTACTTGTAGAAAAAGGACAAAATAAAACTTATAGTAATTTAGATTCCCACACATTGTATTTAATACAGAATAAAAAAATCACCGACAAAGTCGTTGGCGTGGTTTCAGGAAACGCAAGCACTCAAGTGTATTTTCCTAAGGCAAGCCCAGGTCCCGCAGGGTCTTTAAAGCCCATACCCGAAGGAATTTACAATCTTGAAAAACCAGAATCTAGCGATATTCAAGCCATTGGGCCTTGGTTTGCGCCTATCGTGCCCGATCCTAGCCCACGTGGTGATTTTGGAATTCATCTCGATGGAAACAGGAGCACTGCGCCTGGTACAGCAGGGTGTATTGGGTTGCCAGACATTGTGAGTCTCAATAAATTTTTAGTTTGGATGAAATCTTCAAATGCGCCAGGGCGTTTGGTTGTAAACTGGCATTTGGGAACACTTTCCTCAGTCCAAAATTTCTTAGCTCTGACAAGTTTTGATATTTTCTCATTGCAATTCAGGACAAAATTACAGCTGAATTCTAGAGACCAGAAGATGCAAAACTTGACTGAAATTCTGAACTAAAATTATTTACTTTCATTATTTATTTCTCCGTTTTCATTTTTAAGAATTGCTAAAAGGCCCGTAGTCTTCCAGGGATAGTGTAAGAAGTGACTCCGAAACCTGTTCAGGCGACAAAGTTCTGCCTTCAGGAGTGCGTGCAGTGTGTGCATCTAAAATATGAAATCGCGCCAATTCAAGAGGTCGGGTGACAAAGGTCATGGAACGCACTGTGGCTCCAGAAAAATCAGATACAAGATTATGTGCTTGTGTGGCTTTTAAAATACGAATGTCACCAGATTCAATCTCAATCAAAAATCCTGGCTTACGGGGGAGCGTGATAAAAACGTAGGGGGCTTTATCTTTCTCAGACTCACCGCTAGTCATGTCTCCGATAACAATATTCATGTGAATAAGGTCGTCAAATGCAATATCTGATTTTAATTCGGGGTCGTTTTTGAGTGCTGCTAAATCTGATTTTAAAATGTTGCCCAGGGTAGCTAAAAATATTTTCACAGGTGCAACAATCGCTTCTGACGATCTCCTATTCCTTAAGAGTTTCGTTAAATCCATAAGATTTTCTATCCTGTCCAAGGCTATCAAATATAGTTTTGTGCGGATTAAAGAGCGTGCGAGGAACTTCTACAAATATGACATTTGTGGTAGCTGAATTTCCAATAAGCTCGTACAGCACGGTCTCATGATAGCACACCGGGTGACCTTCAAATTCTTTGGAAGCTAAAAGCCACAATCTGTCGTCAAAGAGTTGGCGAAAATCTATCAATTTGCCGTTTTTTCCGTCCGATTCCGCTGCAAACGTGTGGCTTCTCAATTCGAAAAAAACGAGTACTGGATTGAAGTGTGTAGCTCTGCCTTTCGGACCAAAATATTCTTCCGAATCTTCAGTATTTACATGAGGCATTTCTAGGCATATTTTAACCATTTCGCCGCCTGGGAGTTTTGCAAAAACCGGTCCGCCTCCCACATCACCAACTTCCTTTCTAACGACTCCGAAAACTGATAGAGGTTTGTGCAGATACAAATCAATTTTTTTCCACATTTCAAAATCGGACATTGTAGAATTGAATTGAGGCCAATGAAATATATTGCCTAATATTCGCGAAACTAAATCTGGTGAAATGCCAAATTGATCGTTTGTTATATCGGACTCAATGGATTCCAGTGTAAAGGGGTTAAGTTGCGTTTCTACTAGAGTTAATAAAAATCTTAATACTTTTTGCAGTTCCAAATCTTGAATATAAAATTTTTCCGATTTTGAGTTGCTGTTTTTATTGTGTGTGTATTCCTTAATAACAGCGCATACTTTCATTCTAATATATTCAAGAGACTCGCGAATAAATCTAAAACTTTCCGCAGGTACATTGAGTTCCGAAGCACGATCTTCAGTCGTTCCAATAATATTATCTATATTTCGAATGTGCATGCATTCTGCAGAAGGGTTTTTTTCCGCAAGTTCCGAAAATAAATGAATCAATTCTCCATGTCCAGCAGCCACGGGGCTGTATTGTCCTTGTTCATTTATAAACGGCGTGCCATTTGCATTGAATCGGATAGTAGAAAGCTCAGGGCCTTGTTCTAATATGTCCCAGCTTCCAAGCAATGTATCAGCTTTCTTTTTCATCCATTGAGGAGCAAAAACAGTGTGTTCTAAATCAAATATATTTTCAAACTGTGAAATCAGTCTTTTTCGATTTTCGTTTAATTCATTTTCAAACAACTGGCTCATATTTGCCGGAACTACCAATGCGTTTTTATGGGACGAAAATAATGCAATCTGTTCAGTGAGTTTCAAAAACAGAAACGAATCACCTTCAAGTGTTGTTGGAACTAGTGCCTTAGGTAATTTTACATATTGACGTACTATAATTTTTGCTGCGGCATATGCTTCAAGCAAAACGAGTTCTGATTCGCTCAACCTGATATGCGAAAGTGATATATTTTCTTCTTCATTTAAGTTATTTACGAGACTATTATTTCTGATTTGTGTCAATTGCTGGTCATTTTTTTGTATTTTTCGAGACGAAGATGATTTGTTTGACAGATAAAACCAAGGTTTTTCGGTATCATTTATTTTAAATTCTGATTGGCATTCATCGGGTTTTTGTTTTCTATAACTAGTTAAGTATTTTGCATGACCTTTTTCAATGAGTGACCTTAAATAAGATGCGAGTTCCTCAAAATCTGCCTTATTCTGCTCCGATTTTTCCATTCTTATTTTTTCAGAAAGTGACGTCATTTCCGGATTTATTTTAACTTGAGAGAAAAAATATTGCAGTGTTTTGCAATCTTGTGGAGTAATGTTAATGGGGTCTGCGCAATTAAAAATATTTTCGGTTATGTTTGCAAGTAATGGAGCCTCTTTTTCTATTTCTTTTACAAATTTTACAACTCCCGAAAGGTATCTCGAAGCCGCGCCGGCAGCTGGAATAAACGTGAGAAGGTGGTTTTCTCTCCAATGTTTGAAAGCTGCTTTACGATATCTCGCAATTTTTGGGTCACGATTGGGGAGTGCAAATCTCACAAGAGTTTTCCAAGGTATAATTCCACCATTATTAGCAGTACAGGCCTGTGTGACAGGTATAAATGGCGTTTTACCAGATTGAATTGAATCCAGAATTCGAGCTTCGTGGTTTTTTAATCTTTCCACGTTTAATTTTGCAAATTGCGCCAATTTGTCGCTAATAAGTGTTGTTTTTGTTTTTTCAATTTTTTGAGTGGACACAGGTGAAAAAATCCTCCAAATTTCGAACTGTCTGGCTGTAAATAGAAACTTTAACATACCAGGTTGTTTCAGTCGCGCCGTAATCCCTTCAGAACTTGCCTAAAAACTCTTTTCTTGACCAACAAGGTACATTCTGCTTCAAGTGTGGGGTGGAGGACCACTGCATTGATCGATTTCTATTCTTTTACGCGAGAACAGCTGCAAAATCACTTTGTCACATCTCGTGGCGATACTATTTCTATTGCTAAATTACGTGCTGGAACACTCATGAAAAGGGTGTACCGCTCAAATGTTTCGCTTTTTGAAGAAACTGTTCATCAAGATGGTTTTAGTATAGATTTTTATAAGTGGCTGAAATTAAATGTTAATTTTAATTTGAATGTTCAATTGAGTGGGTTCAAGCGCAGCGATTCCGATGGCGCGGTTAAATTTGCACTTCGACTGGCAGACGGATCTCTCATCGAAACGGTTTTGATTCCCGAACGCGGGCGACTGACTTTGTGTTTGTCCACCCAAGTGGGCTGCGCTCAGGCATGCCGGTTTTGTCAAACTGGTCGAATGGGTTTAAAAAGATCATTAACCACGCAAGAAATCGTTTCTCAAGTTGTTTTTGTTTCTCAATGGCTTTTCCAAATGCGGAATGGCTCCCAGTCTCTGGCCGATTCCGATTGGTTATCTCAAATTATTGGCGATTCACCAATATCTAATTTAGTGTTTATGGGCATGGGCGAACCCCTTGATAATTTATCAGCAGTTTTGCCTGCTATATCTATCTTTACCGATGCTAAGGGCCTCAATTTGAGCCCCCGGAAAATTACCGTTAGCACAGTTGGAATTCTTCCAGAACTTGAAATTATTTTAAATCAAACAAATGTGTCACTTGCTCTGTCTCTGCATTTTCCTTTCGATAAAGAGCGCTCTAAAGTCATGCCAGTAAATCAGCGGTTTCCATTGGCTGATGTGCTAGAAGTGTTAAAAAGAAACCTTAAAAGAGGCCCGTATTTCATACAGTACACGCTTATTAAGGGTGTTAACGATACGAGTGAACACGCAGCGGCACTCACAGAAATACTCAAAGAAATTCCAGTCAAGGTAAATTTAATTCCTTTAAATGAGCATGATGGTGCTGCATTTCGACGCCCCGATTTGTCGTCGGTAGTACGTTTTCAAAATATTTTGAAATCTAATGGCCTTGTAGCCACTGTGCGCTTGTCTAAGGGGCGAGATGTTCAGGCTGCATGTGGGCAACTCATACAAAAAATGCAACAAAGCAAAACTGATAGTATTACTGCTCTGTAATTTTTAGGGTAGACTATTAAACTGGCACAATGCGCGCGGCAACATCGTCTCCAACTCTGTAATGCCTTACAATTGTCCATATTTTTTTTCTCACTGGCGCCAGTAATAGTACATCTCCATTGCCTATAATTCGATTTTCTTCGGGCAAACTTCCACCTAATAATTCAACAACATTGTCTACTACGCCCCCATGGCACGACCACACATGAATATCAGATTTACCCCGGACCATTTCTTTGCTTAATGATGCATATGGGTATGGCTCTTTACAGGTTTCACTTAGGTTTTCTATGAGGGGAGAAAGTCTATTCGCCATCATAAGCCTCGATTCTCCGCCAGGGTGGCAAGCATTTTGCGGGTCCGATTCATAATGTTGAATGTATTTTTTAAATTCATCTCTTTGGGTGAGCTCATATTCTGCAGCTGTTTTTCCTTCTAAAACTCCACAAGAATATTCTCTCAGTGCAGCTGCTAAATTAATATTGGGTAATTTTGGCAGTCTTTTTTCCCATATCAGCCAACTTTCTTGCCAAACAATTTTTGCAGTTTCGTGAGCTCGTATTAAATCTGAACTTACAAATTCTTTAACCTGTCCGCCGGAATGGGCAAAGGCATTAATCATACCTGCTACAATACCTGCGGTATGGGCCGCTTGCACTCGACCTGTCTCGTTCAAAGGAATGTCCAGTTGGCCCTGAAATCGCCGCTGTTTATTGTAATCTGTTTGGCCGTGTCTAAAAATTATCAACACAGGATTCATGACTTAAAATTCCCCATTATTGAGCTGCCGTGCATTTTCTGGTGAATAATTATGTGCAATGGCTCTTCCTTGTTTGTCAATTGCGACAAAAACAAGATCACATTGCACAATGAGACGTTTTCGTTCACCTGCACCAATAATTTTTGTAACTACAGCGCATTCTAAAGTCATAGAAGATTTTCCTACTGCTTTTACACGGCATAAAATTTCTAATACATCGCCTAAATCTGCTGGTTCATTGAATATCACTTCCGATATTTTTTTTGTTACGATCTGCCTTGTACCCACTTGGCTCATGCAGAATAGTGCCGACGCTTCGTCAACCCACTCCATTAATCTGCCACCAAAAAGTCTGCCAGCGGCATTTAAATCTTGGTTCATAATCAATCGGCGAGAAATGTGAAAAAAAGTTTGACCATCCCGATCCGAAGACACAAGGGTCCCATTGGGGAGATTTTCGGGCGTTGCTTGCATTGCGATCACCTTTAGAGGAAAACATTGAGTTCTTGGCCACACATACTGAGAAACAGGGAGTAGCAGCAAAGTCATGACAGTAGTTCAATTTAGAAAAACGGGCACAGGACGAGCTCTACGTGCAGTTTCATTGTCTGAGACTTCTGCGTCGATGCAACCACCCGAAGGTGTCAAGGCAATTGGCATTGACCTCGGAACTACAAATTCGGTGGTCTCGATTTATCGCGAAAACCAAACTCAACCAGAAACTCTGCTCTACGACAATACCGCACTTGTGCCGTCCATGTTTTTTTGGAATCAAGAAACTAACTCAGAAATTGTCGGACTTAAAGCCAAGCAAAAGTTAGAAGTGCATCCGCACGAAATCATTCGCAGTACAAAGCGCAGTATGGGCACAACGACCCAGACTTTTACATCCTTTGGGAGGCAATATACAGCTGAACAATCGGCACAAGTTGTACTCCAATATCTGGCATCGCATCCCGAATTGCAAACCGAAATACAAACTCATGGCGAAGTTTGGGCAGTGGTTACAGTACCAGCTCACTTTGACGACGCTGCTCGTCAGGCAACTATTGCTGCGGCAAAGTCTTCTAAAATAAGGGTTATGCGTATTGTAAATGAGCCAACGGCTGCTGCTTTAGCCTATAGTATGTTGCCCGACGTGCGCGACGAATCCCAAGAGAATTTAGCTGTATTCGACCTGGGAGGTGGCACCTTTGATGTCAGTGTTGTTGAACGTGAAGGCTTTGTTTTTAATGTTTTATCAAGCGAAGGAGATGTTAATCTAGGTGGTGATGATTTTGATGAAGCACTTGCTAAACATTTGATCGACCACGTGCAGCCTCGCTTAGTAGCGCGTCGAGCGACTCAGGAATCTGAACTTTTTCGCAAATTAATTTGGCATGCAGAGCAGGCCAAAATTCATTTTCAGTCCAATGGTGTTGCTACGGTTCTCGATTCCGATATCGATGGAAAAGGTTCAAATATCGATGTTTCGATAATGCGCGATGAATTTGAAAAACTTGCGTCGCCATTTATTCAACGCACACTCGATCTTACTGAGCGCGCCATGCAAGCAGCGCGTCTGCGCCCCAATCGTATTTCCCGTATTTTATTAGTTGGTGGAAGCACGCGAGTCAGTCTTGTTCATAAAATGCTCCAATCCTATTTTCCGCCCTGTATTGTAGATGCTCGTCTCGAGCCAGATTTGGCTGTGAGTTGGGGTGCCGCAGCGCAAGCAGCAATTATTTTAGGACTCGAACCATCTACAATATTAGTCGATGTTTGTAGCCACACTCTTGGAATTGGTGTTGCAGAAGACGGCGACGCGGTTAACGCAAATTTTCGCCGCGTGGCAAAAGAATTTGGAATTAAAACTGATATTAACGATCAGCAATTGCAACGTTTATTAGGCGACCGCATCGATGAATTTAATTTAGCACTTCAGAAACTTTTGAGAGTTGCTCCTATTATTCATCGCAATTCTCCTTTGCCTGCGCGCAAAAGTGAATTTTTTAGCACACTTTACAAAAATCAAATTGCTGTACATGTTGTTGTAGTGCAAGGAGAGGCTGAATCTGTCGGCGAAAATCGCATGATTGGTTCGTTTTTATTCAATCTAGAACAGCCCTGCGACGCTGGTTCTCGTTGCGAAATTCAGCTCACATACGACGTCAATGGTATGGTGCATGTTTTGGCGCGGCAGCTCGGAACTCAAAATGAGTCCGAGGCGCAGTTCGACAGCCGCACTGGTCAAGTCATTGGTTGGGTTTCCCTCAAAGACACAGAGCTCAATTCAGTTGCAACGCATCAGTTAGCTGATTTGCGTTTTAATACCGAATCAACTGCCAGTGTCCTTTCTTTATCTGAAGAAAGAATGCGTAAAAACAAAAATAATTCAATTGCCGAAGTTTCAAATGCTCCAGCGGCCCAAAACTCAGATGTCATTAACGCAATTGTTTTAAGAGCGAGAAGAGCTCTTAAAAAGTTGGGAGCAGGAAGTGAGCAATTTATAAAAATTGACGCTTTGCTGACTCAATACGGAAATTTATTGGCAGCTGCTAAATTAGGCGCAAAAAACGAAAATATTCTTGAGAATATCGAAGGAAAATTAATAGAAATATTAGATGAGCTCAGCTTATGAATACTCTCGCATTAGTTAATTTATTAAATCAAAGATGGTCCGAACTCGAATCAAATTTGCTAAAAGTCGCTTCATTTCCATCTTTCCAAGTTTTTTTATCGAAATACCGGGGTCGGCAATTACCGGTAAAGTTTGAAAATGAAGCGGAACAAATCAAAGCTAGTAGTGTTGGGTCAGACATTTGTGCATTTTTTTCAAGGCTATTTTCCGATGTGTTTTCCAACAACGCAGACCTTACACTTTCAATTTTAAATGAATTTGAAGAAGTCCTAAATTTGTCGTTGTATTATTGGTGCGGTTCTCCCAATCGCAATAATCAATTTCGTACGATTATTCACTACTGCTCACTCGATGGACTTGGTGAGAGACTGCTTCCAGATTCGCCTTTTTATATTTCACTTTCTCCAACAGGCATTCGTTTTGGAGATATCAGCGACGCCCACGATCCACTCGTGGCGCCTATTTATAAAGTCTGCAATTTAAATTTTTGGAATGCTGACCGATTTTCTCAGCTCCACTCTGATGCTGTGCCTCAATGCGTCGGGCAAATTAGAAAAATTCAACGCGAAGTTTGTCTTTTGGTGGATGAATGGGAACACCGCAATGCATTGCTCGCTGTAGACCAAACTGAAGCGCGCATCCGGCTGCGAGGTTCTCCATCGGAACAAGCAAAACTAGATTACGACCAACTTTTTCAATTCATTTCACGCTCTCGCGATAAGCTTGCAGAATGGTGCCTGGAGTCATTTGTCGCTTTTCAACAATGGGGCTCTCAAAATTTAAATGTCAATTTAAAATTCGACGATGTTATTTCAGAACTTGAAGCATTAGATTGTTTATTGCTTTCTGGAATACAAAAAATATTACTTCCTGCTTCGGTGAGTCGTCATTTGTATCAAAAGAATGTTGCAGCACTATTATATGAATGGTCTGTCTTTCGGCTTTTAAATCACCCAGATGATGTTGCTACTCAGCTTTCAAACATGGCATTTGGGGCATTTTCAAATCCACAAAAAACGTCTCAGGATTTTGAATTTCCAGAATATCTACTGCAAAAAAATCACCAATGGCGACTCGATTTCGATCCCACAGCAGCTCTAAAATCTTTTTCTTGGACTTACGGCCGTTCCTTTCATGTTTTAATGAGCTTATATGCTGTTGTAGCTTGCTTTCAGAAGCAAATAACTCCTCAAGTAGAATCCTATTGGATTTCAAATTTAGCGTCTTTGATACAAATGCCTGAAACTTTTCAAAGCCAGTTGCCTGAAAACTTGGTTAATATCGATATCGATATTGAAATTTTAGAAAAAAGCAGGGCAATATTTATAGATATTTGGGCTAAATTAAAATTTTCCGATGGCGACAAGGAAATTTGCGACTTCATTTATAAAAATTTAGCTTCCATAGGTAAGAACACGTGACCAATTATTATCAGTGGCCTCGCAACAAAGCATCGACAGAGATAAAACTTTTGCGACTTGAGCTACTACCGAGCGGACGGTCGCCGTGCGAAGAAATTGGAAGCGATTGGTCGCCTGCCCAACCATCCGAAAATTTGTCCCCCGAAAAAGCCTCAGAGCTTTTGGGTTGTTCTATTTGGTCTCTCAAAAGTGAAGTTAAAAAACGATACAAAACATTGCAAATGCGCTTTCCGCCGGATCAATTTATTGACAGACATTCAGATTGGCGACCAGCCGCGGAATTATTAGGCACTCCTCGCAATCGACTGAATTGGTTTTGGCAAAGTGGATTGATTCCTGTTTATTCCGAAAATTCAGAACAAGTCATTACGTCTCAAACAGTATTAGAAACTTATTTGAGTGAAAAAAATTGATTAATTTCCGAAGGAAAAAAGTTGAATATTTTGATTTTTAAATATTTTAATTTCTACTATTCAGAATATTGACCTGCAAAAATAAAATCCTGAGCCTTAAAATTCCCTTGAGTTACTTGCGAATTCATCATCGCGGTTGCCAAATCCGTAGCGCCGCGCGCAAAAAGCGATCGGCTGTGGGCAATGTGCGAAACCCGTAATTCCTCGCCTTCTGCCGACATATGCAACACGTGTTCGCCAACTACCCTTCCAACCCGAGTGCTCGAAATGTGCGCTTCTTCAATTTGAGCCGCAATTGCGAGCGTTTTGGCAGTTCCGCTGGGGGCATCCTTTTTAAGTGCATGGTGCGATTCCCAGAGAGCTAAATCAAATCCCAATCTTCTTGCGAGGTTACTCACAGTATCACCTGAGCTTGTTCGAGCGTTGAGCATTTCCTCAAAAAGCATAACCCCAAGAGAAAAATTCGAAACAACACAAATTGGAGTGAGTTTAGAGAGCTTTAAAAAGTCATTTTTTAGCGCATCATTGTGGCCGGTTGTCCCAATGATGAGTTTTGGAAGCTGCGGTTTTTTGAGTTTGATAAGATTTTCAACTAGTTGGGCCGTGCCCTCCGGAAGTGACACATCTATAATAAGAGCAAGCCCAGAATCGATTTCCCTGCTTAAAATCCCAATATCTTCATATTCTTGGCGCCCCCAAGACAAAAACGGCATACCTCTCTTTGAGAGTTCTTGTCCGATTTTCCTTCCTAATCGCCCCTGAGCTCCACCAAGTGCCAGCATTTTCAATCCTTTCTCCAACAATTTACATATGCTGTATCGTATATCTGTATTCCCAGCAGGTCTACTATTTTAAAACCTTTAATTTCAGAGTGTTATACAATTTATAATTTTAGCCAAATCTCCTGCTTGACAAACATAAGTTCAAGCAATAGCTAAAGCCTTACCTCTGAGTAACACAGAGTGGTTTTTGAAAATCAAAGAGAGAAAAAGCAGAGTGCGGGTTTTACCGAACAAAGGTCTGCTTAGTGATGGGGTTAAACCTGTTCTAAGCAATCTTGGTAGACTCAAGAATAAAAAGGTCCAAAAGAAGAACAAAAGATAAGAGTAAGATTAAACATAAGAGTTTGATCCTGGCTCAGAACGAACGCTGGCGGCGTGCCTAACACATGCAAGTCAAACGGATAGTAATATCAGTGGCGCACGGGTGAGTAATGCATGGGAATCTGCCTTTCAGAGGGGGATAACCAGACGAAAGTCTGGCTAATACCGCATACGCAGGCAACTGCAAAGATGGGGATCCGCAAGGACCTATCGCTGAAAGATGAGCTCATGTCCCATTAGCTAGTTGGCGGGGTAACGGCCCACCAAGGCTTAGATGGGTAGCTGGTCTGAGAGGACGATCAGCCACACTGGAACTGAGACACGGTCCAGACTCCTACGGGAGGCAGCAGTGGGGAATATTGCGCAATGGG
>JAYTOT010000064.1:0-1111 GCA_043747645.1 Pseudomonadota bacterium
TGTCTCTGGATTGAAAGGAAAAGATATTGCTAGTTTAATGTGGACTCAGGCATCAACCGTGTCTAAACTTCGCAAAGGTGAAGAAGTGAACAAGGCTACTTGGAAATTGTTTTTAATTATCATGGCACAAAATTTAGATAAACAGGCACAAAAAAATAGCTTTACAGATAATATAATCAATATGCCACTACGTGGCAATGTGGCTTAATTGTAAGTCTGCTTGAAACCGCAAATTTTGTAGGTTTTGGGTCTAACCCCCCATAACGTCAAAATACCATTGTAGAACTTCAAAAAATCCTTGACGAGGACTAAATTTGTATATACAAATTCCGATATATACTTTGAAGGGGTCATTTCACCTTTAATCGGAGAAGTCACATGCCCAGTACCGCCAAAATCAGCTCATATGCAAAGCCGAAAAAACAACCGCCGAGTTCACTGAAGTCTGCGCCAAGAAAACAGCGTTCTCCTGCAAAAAAGGGAGAAGCAAAAAAGCTTGAAACAATCGCGCCATTGCGACTCACTCAAGGGGAAAAAGCGCTCATTTATCAGGCGGCAGAAGTATCAAATCAATCTGTTTCAAAATTCGTCATAAACAATATTTTACGAATCAGCCTTAAGGTTACTGAGAATGAAATCACTTTAATCGATGACGATGAGTTTGAATCTCTAGGAAAGAAGAGAAGCGTGCCAAAATCTTCTCAAGAAAAAATGAAATCTGCGATGAAAAATGCTGCACTTTTGAATGCAAAAAGCTAAACGAATGAAGAAAAATTCGAATGGTCTAGCTATCTCAAAATATGATTCAAACACTCATGTTACTTCAGTTTTTGACTGTGGAAATGCAGTTTTGAACGGCTTTCTTTTGAAAAACGCCGCGAGTTATGAAAAAATAGGGGCTTCTAAAACCTACGTTTTGCTTGAAGGCAATAATGTAGTGGGTTTTCATTCTATTTCGGCAGCAACTGTTGAGGCAAAAACAATTGACATTCGATGGCCAAAGCATCCGATGCCCGTTGTCCTGTTGGGAAGACTTGCGATTGACATTAAATCACATGGCAAAGGTTATGGCCGACTTCTTGTTGCTGATGTTTTTCAGAAGGCTCAAGTC
>JAYTOT010000065.1:0-4100 GCA_043747645.1 Pseudomonadota bacterium
TGTCTCTGGATTGAAAGGAAAAGATATTGCTAGTTTAATGTGGACTCAGGCATCAACCGTGTCTAAACTTCGCAAAGGTGAAGAAGTGAACAAGGCTACATGGAAATTGTTTTTAATTATCATGGCACAAAATTTAGATAAACAGGCACAAAAAAATAGCTTTACAGATAATATAATCAATATGCCACTACGTGGGAATGTGGCTTAATCGTAAAAATCCGACAATTTCTACTGTTTCAGAATCGGAATTTTTATTGATAAATATTCTTAGAATTTAGACATATAAAAAGATGGGCAATTAAGCCGTCAGGAATTGATTGGCGCAAGGGCGCAATTAAGGGAAGGCGAGTGCTTAGCTCAGCGGACATCTAGCCTGAAAAATTCCGATCTTGTCATCGAGGCATGATATTTGGCCAACATGTCCTTATAAGTAGCCAACTAAAAGAAATCCAAATCGCGAAAACAAAAATCAGTCCCAGCCAGCGCCATGGCAACCTACGCAAGCGTTCTTTGGGGTTGCTCTGTTTTGAAATGAGTTCAGCCTGGCTGCGGCATTCAGCCAGGACATGTGACGGTATAAGGCGAATACTGATTGTAATTCCAATTGGAACAATGATTAAATCGTCGAGATAACCGAGGATTGGTATGAAATCTGGGATGAGATCTATAGGGCTCAATGCATAAGCAAGCGTAAAAAGGATTACCGCTTTTGCGTGCCATGGGACTCGTGGATCCTTGGACGCCAGGAACAATGCGAACAATTCTATTTTAAGCGCCTTTGCCCTCCGTTTCAGGGCATCAACTGCGTTTATTATTTTTTTAGCCTTACTCAATTTAGAATCCCCTTATGCGTAATCCGCTGAAAGCGACCACCCATTCCGAAACAAAGTGCTTTCAAGACTGGCAAAAACATACTCATAAAAAATTCCTTGAATGTTTGATGTGAGAAGAAATGTTTTCTTCACGTGGGGCCGGCTCGTGTGTAGAACTGAGGTGACCGGAAATGCGATGTCCAACTTCACCTTCAAAAAAAGGATGTTTGCGAACTCCGATCCGCTGGGAGTCGTAAATTCCGTTGTGCCCGGAAACAAAATAGCTCACCACACACGCAAGCCCACAGTAAACTCCAGACTGTGCTCCAAAGAGCTCGAGAGCCATAAGAGTACATGCCACGGGTGTGTTGGCAGCACCGGCAAACACTGCCACAAATCCCATGCCAGCCAGAACGGGAAGCGGCAATGAAAGGAAGGACGAAAGTGCATTCCCAAGGGTTGCTCCCATAAAAAACAAAGGAGTGACCTCGCCGCCTTTAAAACCCGAACTGAGTGTCACACTTGTAAAAAGCAGTTTCCCTAAAAAATCAAAAAGTGGAACTGGCACCTTAAAGGAGGATTCAATTTCAGGAATTCCAAGTCCCAGAAACCTTTCCGAACCAAAGCTTTGTGTCAATAAAATGATGAGACATCCACCTAGAATGGGCCTGAGCAAAGGATATTTTAGTTTCGTTTTTAAAAAAAGGGTCAAACCATGCGTCAGTTTGGAAAAAACCATCCCCAGTAAGCCGAATGCTATTCCCGCAAACACGATTGAAAAGAGTGCAGAGAATGTCAAGGGAGGCAGCTCAAGTGAACTGGGAAAAGAGTAGTGGCTGTGACTCACTCCAACAAATTCAGCGGTTTTATTGGCAATAATGGCACTTAAAAAGCACGGTAAGAGTGCGTCGTAGCGCAACCTCCCCAGCGCTAAAACTTCAATTCCAAAAATTGCACCAGCGAGCGGTGTTCCAAAGACGGATGCGAATCCAGCAGAAATTCCGGCAATCAGCACAACACGCCTGTCGTCGTTTTTGAGCCGAAAGAGAGATGAAAATTGATCTGCAAGCGACCCGCCCATTTGTACTGCGGTTCCCTCTCTTCCTGCGGAACCACCGCACAGGTGAGTGGCAAGAGTTCCGAAAAAAACAAGCGGCGCCATGCGTAAACCAATTATTTTTTGAGGGTTGTGGACTTCATCTATCAGCAGATTTGTTCCAGCATCCACACTTTTCCCAATTTTTAAATACAAAAATGCAACAGTAACACCCGCCAAAGGAAGGAAATAAAGAAGCCAGGGATGTTCGACCCGAAAGGAAGTCACTTTATTCAATGAAATGAGGAAAAATGCTGATGCAACTCCTGCGGCAGTGCCTATAAGAGTCGATAAAATTAGCCATTTGATAAAATCCCTTAAAGGACTGAAAAGAGATTTGTGTGCCAATGGGATCATCCTGGGCCCTCATTTAAATCGTAAGTTGTTGAATTTTTGCTTAGAAAATTGCCAAAAGAGAAGTGCCAGGGTTCCGAACAAAGCAAGACCGCCACACACAGTAAAAGCGAACCTAGAGCCATAATGTGTCATTAAAAATCCAGTCAGCAGACTTGCAGGTAGCGCTGCCAGTCCAAGAATAAGTTGAAGAGCGCCGTACCCAGCTCCTCGTTCTTGTGCTGGCAGAAGATCTGACAAAATTGCCTTTTCTATGCCTTCGGTAAAACCATAAAAGGCGCCATAAAAAAGCATTGAAAATGAAAAAAGTATGGCAGATTCTGTCCGAGCAATGCAGAAGTAGGCCAATGCGTAAACGAGCCACCCCATGGCTAGAAACCGAAATCGCCCAAATTTGTCGGAGAGCTTTCCGACTGGAATTGCAAGAAGAGCCGCGACGAGATTGAATCCAATAAGAAGCGCAAGTATTTCCGAAAATTTCATCCCAATTTCTCTGGCTTTTAGCACGAGAAATGCATCGCTTGAATTGCCGAGAGCAAAAACAAAAACGATTGCCAAATAGACTCTCACTTTTTGGGGGATGTGAACCGAAAGATATTTTTTTGATTTTATTTCTCGGGGAATTCTTGGAACCCAGAATAAAATAAGCAGCAATGAAATCAAGCCAAACGGGAGTGCCATCCAAACTATTTTCTGGAAAACTACTCTGTCAAGTGCTCCGTTTCCAATCTCCAAAAAATAAATCAATGAAAGGCCGGTCACAGCGCCTAAAGTGTCTAAAAATCGTGTGATTCCAAAATCCCGCCCAGCGTTCCCTGCCACAACAGCATCGGCAACCATGGCGTCTCGTGGTGCCGACCGAAGTCCTTTCCCTGTCCGATCAAAGACCCGAGCAAAACCTACCAAAGTAGGCGTGATGTATGTTCCTGCCAGCAAAAATCGGGAGATAAGCGAAAAGCCATAGCCCAAAACAACCAATGGCTTTCGAGATTGCATGCGGTCTGAAAGCCAACCTGAAAAACCTTTCAGTAAAATGCTCACTGTCTCGGCCAACCCTTCGACAGTTCCTAAAAAGGTGGGTGAGGCACCCAAAGAAGCCGTGAGCAAAAGCGGAAGAGTTCGCGCAATCGCTTCACTTGAGCAGTCATTAAAAAACGAAACCCATCCGAGCTTTGTTGCCAAAGAAAAGTTTGTCTGCGGATTTTTGGTTTCTTTTTGAGCAAGAAGTTCAACAGGAGATTGCGCCTTCATTTAAAGGTCCTTTTTGACAGTGAGTGAAAATGAAAGTGCTGATTTTTGAGGTGATTCAACATCTGCAAATCCGGGTGTGAAACTCCATGGTCTGGGCGAAGGGCGACTGAGATTTTCGTCTAAGTCTTTTTGCTTTTGGACAACCTCCAGCATTTGGCTGAACACAACGCGACTCAAAACGGTGCCTACAACTGCAGCGGTTCCAACATCGGACCATCTGTGTTGGCCATCGATGGCGCGTGCGGATGCTATCCACGTCGCTGTCGTAAAAATTGCGACTGTGTAGGCATAGGGAACAATAGGATAATCGACATAATTGAAAATCAATGAAGAGCTAAAGGTTGCAAAGGCAAAGGCGTGAGAAGCATGGCCACTGAAAAATGAGAAATGGGAATCCGCAGAAGGGGTTCCACGTTGTGCGGCTGAGTCGTAAAAAGGCCGGTGGCGTTGGAAGGTGACTTTTGCAAAAGTAGTTGCCATTTCTGTCACAAGGTGAGCATGCACCCAGGCACGGAAGACGATCCCGAGTGGAAATTGTTCATTGGTGTAAGACAAGCCAGCCAAGAGAGGAGTGGCAATGGAACCAG
>JAYTOT010000066.1:0-4826 GCA_043747645.1 Pseudomonadota bacterium
ATATTAATTGTCGATTTTTTCATCTCACTGGTACAAATGCGATGAGTGCGGAATCAGAGTTTATTGTCGAATTCCGAAACGTAAGTAAAAGCTTTGGCCCGCAAAAAGTACTGCGCGAATTAAATTTAAAAATTCCACGCGGCCGCACTACATTTATTATAGGGCGCAGTGGCGAAGGAAAATCTGTTACTTTAAAACACATTGTCGGAATTCTCACACCCGATACGGGCTCTGTTTTTTTTGACGACCAAGAAATGCCAAAAATAAGCGGACCACTCTGGGTTGCCGCACGACAAAAAACGGGCCTGCTTTTTCAAGACGGCGCTCTGTTTGACAGCATGACAGTGGCCGAAAATGTTTCTTTTGCCATAAACGAGCATTTGAAATTAGATTTTAAAGAAACAAAAAAAAGAATCGAAGAACTCTTAGAACTTGTAGGTTTATCCGGAATTATTGATGCGTATCCACCAGATCTTTCAATAGGCGAAAAAAAACGCGTGGGCTTGGCACGTGCTTTGTCGCTCAATCCAAAATTGTTACTTTACGATGAACCTACAACAGGTATGGATTCTATTGTCGCTGAGCTCATCGACAATTTAGTCATAGAGACTCAAAAAAATCAGACGGGCCTCACCTCAGTGGTGATTAGTCACGATTTACCATCTATTTTAAATGTCGCCGAACATATCATATTGCTGCACGAAGGTCGTGTGTACCATGAAGGTTCGCCAGAAAACTTCAAACAAAGTAAGGATGCGCTTGTTGTGCAATTTTTAACCGGCGCAACAGAGGGCCCCCTTGCCAAACCCATCGCGTAACGAAACAAATTTGCCTATAAACTTAAGACAACTTTGATCCGAAGCATTACTCTGATACAAAGAGTTGGTTTCACTCTCTGAAGTGAGATTTTTTTCTCTTGAGACTATAAAGGCGCAATACGAATGCTCAACCAAAATCTCAATACGGAGCTAAAGGTCGGCATTTTTACAGCGTGCGGTCTGGCAGTTATAGGCATAATGGTTGTAACCTTAGAAGGAAATCCATTTTCGGCTCAAAAACAAGTTTTTTACACTGTACTAGATAACGTTGGCGGAGTAGGGCCGCGCACTCAAGTGCGCACCAGTGGCGTACAAATTGGTGAAGTTTCATCGATTGACATTTTACCTAAGGGTGCCAGAGTTAATTTTAAAGTAGACCCAAAAGTAACAGTGCCCAAAGGTAGTTTTATTGAACTGCGTTCGCGCGGTATTTTGGGCGATGTTTACCTCGAAATCGTGCGTAACGAAAAAAACCCCGATGCCATGAAAAACGGCGACATGATTCCCAAGGTCAAAGAAATGAACGACCTGGGTGAACTCATGAGTTCGCTAGGGAGCATTGCCACTGACATTAAAACTGTTACATCTACATTATCATCGGTATTTGGTAATAAAGACGGGCGTTCTAGCCTGCAAAATATTTTAAATAATGTAGAGCAAATTACAGCGGACACTCGCGATTTACTTTCGGGGCAAAAATCTAATATTTTGCGCATGGTCGAAACCATGCGCAATATTACCGATAAAATAAATGCACTTGTAGAACGTAACGATGGCCGCATCGACGACATATTAAGTTCTGTGGCATCTGCTTCGGCCGATTTTAAAGTGTTTTCGTCTGAGCTCCGTAAAGTTTCGACAACCAAAAATCGCCAAACAGTTGAAAACATATTGGCAACGCTCGACGACTCCATGAAAAACATTCGCACCACCACAAGCAAGGTGCAGCTCATAGTCGATAAAGTAGAAAAAGGTGAGGGTTCTCTTGGGCAATTGGTGTCTAAAAACGACACTGCAGACGACATAAAAGCAACTTTAAAAAGCGTACAAGATATTTTAAAGCCTGCCACAAGACTTAAGATTGAAATCGACTACAAAGGCGAATTGCGCAACAGTAACACTGCACTCATCGCAAGTGCAGGAAATCACTTTAATGTGCGCCTTTCTACGCGGCCAGACCGCTTTTATTTATTTGGTATATCCGACTCTCCTCAGACTCAAAAAGTAACACACACTCAACGAGTGACTACGGTGAATGGCAACAGCGAAACCGTCGACGAAGAACAAATTTCACCAGAAGATCGCGAACGCCTGCGTTTTAATGCTCAGTTTGCAAAACGCTTCGATGCTTTGGGTGTGCGATTCGGGCTCTTTGAAAGTTATGCTGGTATTGCTGGCGATTTGTATTTTTTCAACGACAAATTTCAGGCAGCAGTTGAAGTGTTTAACTTTGGCAGTGGAAATCTTAAAAATACCACAAGCGATGGCCGTGGATTTGCTCGCGTCAAAACTTACGGGAATATTTTTGTCACTCCTAATATTTACCTTACGGGCGGAGCCGACAACATTGGCAAATCGCCGCGCCCATTGGCCTTTTTAGGTGCTGGATTTCGCTTTACAGACGACGACCTCAAGGCCATCATGGGTGCCGCTGCACTTGCCAAGTGAATTCATCGACTTGTTACTTTAACAATATTAAAATCGTGACTTTAACAAAATCTCAAAATTTTCAAATCAAACGGTACATCCTATAACATAACCACATAAAATTACAGCATTCACTGTAATTTTATTTAAAAAACTCAAATAATCACCGAGCATACAAACAGATTGATTTTTTCTGTACGTTGCTGTGCCTCGGAGGTTTTTTATGTCTGCCCTGCATCAAAAGTGCTTTGTTTTAGGAACCACAGTTTTAAGCCTGCTGGCTTTTGTGGGTGCATGCAGCAAAGAAACACCGAAATCCAATGCCAAATCGAAAGTGCATGTGCAGGTGGGCCGCGATTCAGGCCAAGACCATGCTTTAGGACTCACAGGTGGTGAGCCATTGTTCATTGGCCTCGGATTATCAGGCGACAAGGTCGATTTCACTCCTGTTACTTTAAAGCCAGGCGACAATGAGGTCGAAGTTCCTCTGGGCGTTGCCATGGACGTAAAAGCGCGTTTGCTGACTTACACCATGACTGGTGACGGAAAAGTCCGTTACTTTATTTCAGATTCGTTTTCGCAAACCAAATTAGATGCTTCGCAAGATGCACTGGCCTTGCAGTTTCCTGCCTACAAAGAAATTATTCCAATTAATGTTTACGGCCTTGTGAACGATGGCACTAAAGGAATGAGTGGATGGTCGGTTAAAGTTGCAGACCCCTATTCAGGAGCAAAACTAGAACTTCCTGGCGAAGCTGGCATTGGTAAAACAGACTCTCAGGGTGTATTTTCGTTCCGCTTTTTATTCGCCGGAGCAAATGCTGGAAACCCTCGCGAATTTAATTTAGATTTTGTTTCCCCCCAAGGCCAAACAGTAACAAAGAATTATTCTCTGCCTTCTCAGCTATTGCCTGCGTTTTCAATTGGATATTTAAATTTAGCCGGCGGACAAAATGTTTCGTTAGGAAAATCGAACGACGATTTCGATGGCGACGGTATTTTAAACCTCCAAGAAATGGCCATGGGTACAAATCCTTTTGCTGTAAATACAGGAGCATGTGTCGAACCTAAACAAGTGTTAAAAGGATTCAGTTACACTTGTGCCGACGGCACAAATTTGGTGGGTTTGCTCGAAATTCAAACAGGGGCTAATTGTTGGGATGTTGTGGGTGATGTGAACGCCGACGGAGTTAAAAATACACTCGATTGTCGTGGTCCTAAAGGCGATAAGGGTGACAACGGAACCAATGGAACCAGCGGTGTGAGCCAAGGATTATTGACAACTGTTTTGGCCGCAGGAAATGCCAATTGTGCTCAGGGCGGCTTAAAAGTCACAAGTTGGGTGGAGCAGGGAGCTGCAAATAACACCATAGAAGCAACTGAAGATGCTTCAAAAATAGAACGATTTGTATGTAATGGTGTTTCAAGTGCGGGCGCATCGGCTGCAAAAGTTCGTTTGTATACAAACGGTGGAAACAACGTTGGTACAAACATTGTTGCAGACCTTGGCAAATATTTAAATGTGGGGCAGCCCTTTGTGCTATTTGATAGTTCGTTTTTAGCATTGGAACCCAGTTTTTCAGACATTACTTCTTTCAGAACCGTACCCAATTCGGCAAATTTTACTTCAACTGATTGCAGTGGCGCAGCACTTTTATCACAACCCGGAAATGTTATGGCAGCGACACCTACAAATTTTGTGACTTACTATTTTACTTCTACTTCTACTTCTACTTCTGCAGCAATATCAAATGTATTGAGTAGTTTTTATGATGCAGGCAGTAACCAATGCCTGCCGCGAACATCGACTGTTGTTGGTGTGGTGGAATCGGGAATCAACATACTTGCAGCGACTGATGGCGGTGGCCTCTACGCTTCAGCAAATTCAGGCGCAACTTGGGGTAATTCTACGACACTTAATACTGCTTCCATGCCCAGTAACAGTTTGAGTAATATTTTTAATTCTGGTGGCACCGCAGTTGTAGCTGAATTCAAATTGAATAACGGACCAAATACAATTAAGCAATCGACTAACTTTGGTTCGAGTTGGAATTCTGTATCAGGATTGCAAAGCCCCTTGCAGTTTATGTCGAGCGACAATACTTCAGGCAGTTTAGCCATCGCAAATAATCAGCTTTTTAAATCGACAAATTTAGGCGTGACATATTCACTATTAGCAAATACTCCTTTGCTCGAATTAACCAGCGTGGTGGCATTAGAAACTAACGCATCTGGGCGTATTTGGGCAGCCGGTAATAAAGGCTTGGGGCTTTCAACAGACGGCGGTACAAGCTGGAGTTCTAACGAATGTTGTGACGCGAACAAAGGCATACCCGACCGCACTGGAGTGCGAGATATTCA
>JAYTOT010000067.1:0-23115 GCA_043747645.1 Pseudomonadota bacterium
TTTGCGCAGGTTGGAACCTGGCGAATTCCGCTTCAAAAAGAGTTTTTTGCAAATACTATAGTTCACGGCGATCGCGTGCGAATTGTAATTCGCCCTGAGGGAGTTAAAATAGCCGTAGAGCCAATTGATAGTAAATTGAAAAGACCAGAAAATATAAATATAAATATAAATATGAATAGATTTGAAGTTAAAATACATAGAGTGCAATGGCTAGGCCATGAGATTTTAATATCGCTCCAAGCATCTGAGTTAAATGCACCACTTTTAGCTCGTATTTCCAGTGCTCAGTGGTACTTTAAAAACGACAGTGTTCAAAATTTCTCGAATTGGAATTTTACTGTTTCATTCGATCCAGATTTAGTGCATGTGTACCGCTATTAAATATAATTGTAGCCATATTAAATATTAGCCATATTGTGCGCCTCAATATTGCCTCCCTTAATTACACAGATGCCATAAATTCAGCCGTTGTCAGCGCTGTTGCAAATTCGCCATCCAGACTCGCCAGAGCCACCCGGTGTACCAATTCAGCTTCGAGAATATTTCCATAATAGTCGCGGCGCGGAAAAGTGGCAGTAGCATCTGTCAAAATTGTGCATTTAAAGCCTAAATTAGCGGCCATTCGCGTTGTGGTTGAAACACAGTGGTCTGTTGTGAGTCCAACAATCGTAATTTTTGCGATGCCTTTTTCTCGCAGTGTCATTTCGAGGTCTGTCCCAATAAAAGCACTGTTGACTGTTTTTTCAAAGATGAGTTCACCAGGTAGAGGCTTAGCAATTTCCATAAAGTCATTGCCCGGCTGTCCAGGACGCAATGTGGATTTGGGATGAAATGAATTATGTTTGACGTGAATTATGGTCAGTTGTTGCATGCGACAGTATTCTAGGGTTTTTGGAATGTTGGTTTCAAATGCATTATTATTACGAATGCCCCATGATGAATCTTTGAATCCATTCTGTATATCAATCAATAATAAAGCATGATTTTGCATTTAAAGTGCTTTCAAATTTAGTTATCATTGGTGCATAAATCGTTTAAAATTTAACATCGAGACCTTAATTTTCCCAAAAAAAAAAGCAAACATTGCTGTTTGCTTAATTAAGATGGTCGGGGCTGCGGGATTCGAACTCGCGACCCTCTGCTCCCAAGACAGATGCGCTACCACTGCGCTAAGCCCCGACACAGACGCTTTGTTGCCACAACTGGAGCAGAAGTGCAAGGTGTCTGGCGTGCAAGCTGAAGTTGGGGAGGGTGCCTGTGTCGTTAGAAGTGACCGCCATGTTGTCGAAAGTCATATATGAAGCCAAAGATGGCACTTTTGCAGTAGCAGAGTTTATCGATGCCCGTTCTGCCAAGCGCTTTAAAGCCTCGGGCAATATTTCGACCATCGGTAAAAACGACGCCCAACAGCACTACAAGCTCTTTGGAGAATGGACCACGACTCCCAAGTATGGCGAAACTTTTAAAGTGATTTATTGCGACCCTGTGCGCCCCGATAGCATTGCCGGAATTGTGCCTTTTTTGGCCAACAACGTTAAAGGCGTGGGAGAAGTTACGGCGCGAAAATTATTAGAAACACTTGGAGTTAAAAAACTCGACGACCTCATTCGTATTTGCAAAGAAGAACCTGGCCTCATTCAATCCTATTTTAAGTCTAAAAATTTTACTGCCGAAAAAGTAATTACCCTTGTTACAGGCGACGAAGTGTATCGTGGAATAATGGTTTTTTTGCACGAACACAATGTTTCACCGAGTTTTGCAAAAAGAATATTTGAAAAATATGCTGCCGATGCCGTGAGTATTTTAACCGAAAACCCGTACCGCCTCATTGCCGATTTTAGAAACGTAGGATTTTTACGCGCCGATGCCATTGCTATTAAACTTGGAATTGACCCTTTATCGCCTTTTAGGCTTGAAGCTGCATTTGTATACGCTCTTGAAGCCGCCTCAGACGACGGACATTGCTGCTTGCCACGTGATGCACTTATCGATAAAGCGCGCGAAGTGCTGGGCAGTAAAAAAGAGCCTGCATTTACCTATGAATTTTTGTTGGGGCAACTGCGTGCTATTTATAAAAAAAATAAAGAAGCAGATGTGCACAAGTTTGCAATTCGTAACGTAACAGAGCTTTCTGGTGGTGCCGACAAGCGAGAAATTTTATTTTATTTGCCCGAAATTTTTGATTTAGAAAACAAAGTGGCTGGTTATTGCAGCGCACTGAGTTTTCGCACGGGATTAGGCCGAGAACATTTAGAAAAAGAATTTATTGAAGGGCGCACTTCGCTTGAAAAAATGGTGCCAGACCTTCCCTGGGAAAAATTCTCCGACGAGCAACGTTTGGCTGCGGAACTATCGGTTTCGAGCCGTATTATGATACTTACTGGTGGCCCAGGGTGCGGAAAAACCTTTGTATTAAAAGGAATCCACCGCTTGCAAAAAGCCCTTGGTAGGCACGTTGCATTGTGTGCTCCAACGGGCCTGGCAGCTAAGCGCATGACTTTAGCAATTGGCCAGCAGGCAAGTACACTCCATAAATTATTAGGCTTAGGTCAGCGCAAAAATAACGACACTGTTTCTAACGAAATTGTGCATTCAGAAAGCTCCGATGCAGGTGCATTAGATAGGGTTGATGTTGTGATTGTCGACGAAGCCTCTATGTTAAGCCTCGATTTGTTTCATGCGCTTCTCGATGCCATGGGAACTAACAAACGCCTTATTTTGGTCGGAGATGTAGACCAATTGCCCAGTGTTGGTGCTGGTAATTGTTTGCGCGACCTCATTGGCACCGAACGCATTCCGCTGGCGCGGTTGACTAAAATTTTTAGGCAAGGCAAAGACAGTCCCATTCCAATTGCAGCGCGAGAAATTATAGAAGGTCGCACGCCAACATACACGGCGGTAAGTAGAAGTCCTGCTTTTATTCAAGCCGAAGGGTTTGCATTGTGCCCATGCTCTGGTGCAACTTTTTTTGAATTGTTACTCTCTTTTATGCGCGAAACTTTGCCGTCGGTTTACGGGCTCGATGCCATACGCGATTGCCAAATATTGGTGCCCATGCGCAAGGGAGACGTGGGTCAAGAAAATATTAATAAAGTTTTGCAAGCAGAACTCAATCCGGCGAGGCCCGACAAAGCAGAATGCGCACTGCCCTTTAATTTGGTGTTAAGAGTAGGCGATAAAGTGATTCAAACCCGTAATAATTACGATAAAGATGTTTTTAACGGTGACCTTGGATTTTGCAAATCGATTGTAAAAACCAAAGAAAAACTAGAAGTAGATATAGCATTCGACGATAAAATTGTGCGCCTCGAAGACGACGAAGTAGACGACTTACAGTTGTGTTACGCCATGACCATTCACAAAAGCCAGGGAAGTGAATTTCCTCTGTGTATTATTCCAATGTTTAACGCTTATTACGCAATGCTAGATAGGAATTTATTGTACACAGCAGTCACGCGCGCCTCAAAATCGGTAGTGTTAATGGGCGAAGAATGGGCCATTAAAAAATCTGTAGGCAGTGTCCAGGCTTCAAAACGACACACTGCTTTGGAAGCACTCATAAAATTCTCGCCAAATGCTTGACGTTTTTCCTTTTAGAGCTCTCTTCAGTATTCTATGGGAGACGCTCTTTTCAAAGGAAATAAAATGTTCCCGCTTATTTTTGTTTCTCTATTTGTTACTTTAATGGGAGCCTGTGTGCCCGAAAAAAGTACCAACGACGAACCAGATCCTACGGCCACAGGTACAGCAGGTGCTAAAAAAGATGGTAATTCTGTTTCGAATGACGCTCCAAGTAATGTGATAATTCGAAAACCTGGCGACCCATTAGGAAGTACAAACACCGCTGGCGGCGAAACTGTAGACACAGAAAAAAAGAATTCCGACGAAACATTAAATGTAAATTCGGCCACGAAAAAACCCGAAAACACGACGCCTGCCACAGACAAAATAACAGAAGACACTGAAGTAAAAGCCGAAGACGGAATTGTTGCCGATGATAATTACCCCAAGCCTCCTTCAAATAAAACCGATTTGGGAACTGACATTACCCCAAAACAAACAGCTCAAAAAAGTTGCTCCGAAATGTTCGGTATTGCAGGTGTGACAGTAGCCATGCGTAAGGGGGCGGGGTCTCAATACGAACAAATTGGGACAATTGCCCATGGAGAATCTGTTAAACCTGAATTTATTTCTTTAAATTGGATCGTGGTGCAAAAGGGAAATATAAAAGGTTACGTTTACAAAATATATTTGAGTTGCAATAAAAATGAAAAAATTGGCGCATCACATTTGCCAGCAAATTCAGTGCAGAAAAAAACAGGTGAAGCGTGCAACTAAAAAAATGTTTTTATTCTGCAGCTTTTATGCTTCTTGTATTGGTTTCTTGTAAAAGAAATGCTTCGTCGCAAAAATCTTTAGAAGGCGACGACTATTTTAAAGATGGCAAAGAGAGGTTCTATTTTGCCTATCTTTCTTCAAACGAAAAATTAGAGGGCAACGAAGAAACCTTAGGCCATGATATGCTTTTTGGCTTAGGTTGCTATGGCGAGGCAGAGAATCAGGGGGCAATTATCGATGTGCCAGAGTCGTCATGCTCAACAAAATCAAAAAAAATGAGCCTCAATAATCGCACCATGATGCATCAATTTAAAATTGCAAAAGACCCCGCCAAGCCTCAAAAAGGTGAATGCGTGGTTTTGATGGGCAACGCGCAATTGCCAAAAGTAGTCGCCGAACGACCGAAAGATTTTATCAATGGGCCCAATGCTGAAGTCATGCGTGCAGCGGCTTTCTCGCTGGGGGCTTGCGGGCTTACTTTGGGCACAATGCTCTATGCCGGGCCACTAGGCACAGCTCTTGCGAAAGGTTCGGGTGCGGCCGCCGTGCACACCAGTTCTAGTGCACTCGTATCGGCCAGTGCAAAAGTTTCAAAAGAGGTTGCTTTGGGTGCTGACTATGCGGGCACATTGGTGAACGCGCTGCAGGGGGCAAAAGTAGTGTCGTTAACTGCAGCAAACAGTGCAGCAAGTGCCACACAAAAAGGTGCTTTATGGGTTGCTGGAATGAGTGCCACTCAAGCGGGTGTTGCCTCACGCATCGGAATTTCTGCATTGCCCTGTAGCAGCACATTTTTTAAAATCACCGATGTTTTTGCCAATTCGCAAAGTAACAAGAACAGAAAAATATATTTCACTGCCCTCACTGAGGCCGACCAAGTTGCGCGAAAAATGATTGCAAAAAACACAGAGCGACAAAAGTCTTTTGAAGCTGCCGAGGCATCGGGCAATATTCGAGAGGCTATGGCAATTTACAACCCTTATTTTGCCAGTGCATTTAACTCAAAAATTCAGGCAAAATTTGAAAACGGCTGGGGCGGAGAACACAAGTTTTTTGATATGGTCAAAGAATTGCAAAAAGACATCGCGCAGCCTAAACCAGAGTTGAATCCACTCTAAATTTAGGCAAGGACTCAACACTGTGAATCAAAACTCAGATCATCCAGAATCTCCATCAGACATATTGCCTCAATGTCCCTGTGGTCACGATCGCAACCACCATATGGTTTCGGGCCAAGGAACTTACACTTGGTCTGGCTGGTTTTGGGTGCTTTTTGGAGTCACAACCAAGCCCACCCGTGTCAGTTTTCGCTGCAGAAGATGCAACACTCATTTTGATGAATCCACCGACCAATATGTTTTAGAGCGCTTTAGTTCTCACGCACGATAAGGTAACATATACCAGAAGTGATTTTTAATTAAAAATTTTAGGGCGATTAAATAATGATGTTTAAATTTAAGTTTAATTATGTTTTAATTTCTTCTTTTGCATTGTTTTCGTTGAATGCAAATGCAGAAAATTTTGTTACCGCACCGCGCTACAAAAGAGTTTGCCAGCAGTTTGGGCCTTTTCCTTTTGCGGATTCTACCACGTTAACGGCCAAACCTGAGCGCATTTTAGGTGGAACATTGTTGTTCAAAACCGGTGCAAGTAATAACGGCCGTGTAGAAGTGAGGGAATTAAATGGAGACAAAACTCTTTGGATTCCAGAAAAAGATTCAGAATCTCAAGAGCCTTTTTTATGCGCGCCCAAAGTAACAAAAGCAGAAGTCTGTAAAGTTGATGATAAATCAAATCAGTCAGCAGACATTGTGTTTTTTGAAAAAGATCAGCAAAAAATTGTTGGAATGTTGCAACGGGGCCAAAAAATAGACTTATTAGAATCGTATCTTGAAAAAGGAAAATGGGCCTTTGTGC
The DNA here is from genome assembly GCA_043747645.1 of Pseudomonadota bacterium. Classification (GTDB taxonomy): domain Bacteria; phylum Bdellovibrionota_B; class Oligoflexia; order Silvanigrellales; family Silvanigrellaceae; genus JAYTOT01. Next base: position 6,256 of record JAYTOT010000067.1, read on the forward strand.
AGTCTGGCAATGTTTCAGGATTTTTAGAAACTTCAAACCTTTGTCTCGATAAAAATTCCAGTATTCCTAATAATGAAGCCACCCAAGCTTTTAAAATGCTCGATTTTCCCGCCCATAAAAACTGCTACCAGTCGCTGCGTCAGCGCGGTGAAAATGAAATTCGACGCATTGTCATTCACAATTCCGAAGGCACCATGGACAGCATGATTTCTACTTTTCAGCTCTGCGAATCTGTGGCTTCGGCGCATGTGGGAATCGATCGCGATGGCACAATTGTGCGATTTGTCGAAGACTCTTATGCCGCTTTCCATTCGGGCTATCAGGGCGTGGCAAATAATCCCGATTCATTAGGTATAGAAATGGTGGCTTACCGGCCCGATAATGGCGGCATGACCGAGGCACAAAAAGTGTCGCTTAAAGCTTTGGTTGATTTTTGGATGACAAAATACAAAATTAAACCACCAGCACCTATGCTCAATCCCAAAGAAAAATTCGATAACATGTTTGAATTCTTCTATTCGCCCATTTCTATTCATCGCCTCGTAATACCAGAGCGCGGCACAGAATGCCCCTCATTATTGTGGGCAGATTCACCCGAGGGTGACGCGGAATTTAAAGTGTGGCGCAACGAGGAGTTTTATAAAATTGGAACGAGTCGTTGAAAAGGGTCGCTCAAATGCTGGCTATTCCATTGACTGAGTATCTCGACATAAAATCTATTTCTCCCATTCTTCATGTGATAAAAAAACTGGAATTTATTTGTTTTAATTTTGAAATAAATTCATGAAATTGTCGGTGGTTCGCCTACTGGTAAAATGACTACTGAAAGGTGCTTTTTTTGAAGCCGTTTCTGCAATGAAAAAGATGTTTGATTGTGGAGCAAGGGGTAAAACCATTTTTCTTGTTCAAAAATAATTTGCCCTGCGAAAAAAATTGCATCTTTAACTTCCGAAGCCACATCTAAACAAAGATCTTCAAGTCCATCGATAGGGTCAGTATCTATAATAAATTTTGTTTTTATTGAAATACCGCAGGTGCCAAGCATGCTTCGGTATTTATCGTGGGCGGTTTGGAGTGAGTTACGCAGGTTTTCTAGCTCTTCGAGCCCTTTAAACGTACCAGAATCAACTACACCGACGGAAATTAAATAAATATTTTGAAAAAAGTTAGGGAATTGAGTTAAAACGGTTTCAATGGTTCTTAAGCCAACAGCATGAAATCCGCCAACTAAAACAACAGCAGTTTTTCCATTTTTTTGGATATCACCTGTCTCATTTTCTAGTTTAAGCTTCTTTGTTTCAAGAGCAAAATTTGGGCATTTAAACGCTGCAATTTTATTGGCTACACCCCTGTAGTGCGATTGAATTGCAAAAGCCAATGCAGTTACGGCACCTGTAACTAAAATTGTAATCCATCCGCCATCTTCAAATTTTTCAACAGTTGTTACTATTAAAATTGTGAAACACACTAAAAATCCGACCGAAAAAAGTGCAAAATCTGATCGCCAGGGAATTTTTATTTTTCTGTTTTTTAAAGTCGATTTAAGCATTGCTGCCATTGAAAGTGAAAATGTTAAAAACACATTTATGCTGTACATCACTACTAAATGACCAACATTTCCCTTTGTCGAGACAAGGGCGACTATTGCCGCTATTCCCATCAAAAGAATTCCATTTTGAGAGGTTAAGCGCTCGGAAAGGGACGAAAATTGGCGAGGAACCCAACCATCAAGTGCCATATTTGCTAAAACTCTAGGCCCATCCAGAAATCCCGCTTGGGCAGCCACAAATAATATTGCACCTTCCGATATAAGCGTTGCAAAGACAAAAGCTCTCGAAAAAGGAAAAGATTCACTCACTTGGTGTGCAAGTACTGCATTTAGAGTCATACCTTCTTGAGGTGAAGTGCCCATAAGGAGGTAGCCAATGAGTAATCCTGATGCAGTCAGTGCCAACGAAACTGCCATGTACATCATTGTCCGCTTGCCGGTTTTGACGCGAGGTTCGCGCATTATGGGGAGTCCATTTGATACAGCTTCTAGCCCCGTATAGGTGCCTCCACCAAGAGAATATGCCCTGGCAAATAACAAGGCCATGCCTATCCAACCCAGTGAGCTTTTTCCTTGGTTAAAGTCGTGTGATACATTAGAAAAGGTTTCTTGGGCGCGACTCGCGCCTTCAAATAAAGCAGAACCTATGAGTGCTATATGAGTGAATACAAATAGGAGAAATACTGGCACTAGTGCAATTACAGATTCTTTAACGCCACGTAAATTCATGACAATTAAAACTAAAATCGCAACAACTTCGCATGGCAATTTCCAGAAGTGTAATGCAACAGGAGCTAAACTAAATAATGCATCGCCCATTGCAGCAATTGAAACTGTTATTGTAAGCACGTAGTCTACAAGAAGCGCACTGCCCGAAACTACACCTGACTTTGGCCCCAACAATTTACTTGCAACAATATAACCGCCCCCACCACTGGGAAAAGCTTCTATGAGGCGAGAATAAGCTGCTGAAATGAGCAATACTGTGGCGGCAGTGACTATTGCAAGTGCGATGGCAAGATACCGGTGCTGTCCGATGGATACAAATGCTTCTGCAGGACCATAAGCTGACGAAGAAAGTCCATCTGCCCCTAAGCCAACCCATGCAAGAAAGGGAATCAAAGAAATTTGATGAAAAATTGACTTATCTTCGAGATTCAGTGGTTTTCCAAATACAATTTTTTGAATTCGGGTAAATAAAGTCCCTAATCGCGAGGAAGGTTCCTGCAAATTCATATAAAAATTCTCCAACAATTGTCCGAGAAAACTCACAATGAATAATCTCTCTTCAACGCTTACGGAGTTAGCTGACGGGCTCGGGCTGATGAGATTGCCCTACACGATAAAATAATTCGCGATTCGCCCCAAAATTGGGTCCCCCGTTTCCTTTCGGAACTCAGCGCAAAATGTATATACTCCTGCTTGAAGAGAAACACAAATTCATTTCTGTTCAGCTTATTTTTCGGACACATCTTTGGGCATGACTCCCACAATTCGCACCACTGACTCACCGGTACAAGTGCCGAGTGTTTCTATTTTATTGGAATAGAGGCTTTTCACAAGTCGATGTATTGACTTAAACATGCTTTTGCATTGAGTGAACAACCCAGCGATTCTAAAAAAAGTTGGTTTCCTAAAATGCGACGATTTACAAAAGCCATTTCTGATGGGGGTGCTCTAAATCGTGTTTGCAATGCGAACGGAATTGAGGCGTCTTTAATGCGCCGGGCCAACTGGCAGTTTTTCCAATTGTAGTTATTTCCGGCAAATGGCTCCGAAATAAGTTCCATCATTTTTAAAAGCGTGTTTCGCACATCGGTACTATCTGAATCAATAAGTATTTTCATTTTTAATGCGCAAGAAATAATTTCTGCATTGTCATTTTTGCTGCTTGCTTTCGATAAATTTGCGTAGTCTGTAGCAAATTGTGTTGAAAAAATTTGGGTTGCACCAAAGTCTAGGAGCGCAAGTTTGCCGTGCGGAGTGACCAAGAAATTTGCCGGATTTGGGTCCGATTGCATATGACCCATCTGAAAAAGTTCGCAGAACAAAAGGTTAAGGAGCTTGTCACCTAAGGCATTCTTTTTTTCTTGTTTTGAGTTGTCTGATTCAATCTCAATTTGCCGCAACCATTTTTCAATATTGATTCCGTCGATCCATTCTGTTGTTAAAACACTTGAATTGGAAGCATCTTTATAGAGTTTTGGAACAATATAATTCACGTTTCCTTCAAAATGATTTCTGTAGAGTTCGTAATAATTTGCCTCTTTATTGAAATCTAATTCCTGCAGAAACATTTGCTCTACGCTTTCAAAAAGAGCACTGAAGTCGCTTTTTTGTGGCATGAGTCGGGTCAGAGATAGAAATTTTTTTAATTGTTCTAAATCTGAATGTACTGTTTCTGTAAGCCCCGGGTATCGAATTTTTAATGCAACGTGCGCTCCGGTGTGGTGAATTGCTTTATGAACTTGCCCAATGCTTGCAGCGTGCACGGCCAAAGGGTCGATAGACTGAAAAAGCTTCTTATAATTTGGTAATTCGGTAGCCAAAAGTGGCTCAATACTTTCCCAAGTTCGAGGAGTTGCGGAGCTCTGCAGCTTTTCAAGTGCATTTTTCCAACCTGGCGGAAGCATGCTTTCGTCGACCATTGAAAGGAGTTGACCCACCTTCATTGCGGCGCCTTTGAGGCTGTCTAAACCTTGAACTAGGCGCAATGCCGCGGCGCTTTCTTGAAACTTTTCTGACTGAGCCAAATTGGATATTTTAGACTTTATAGCTTCATGGCCTGCTCGCACAGCAGTGCTTCCTAGGGTTCTTAAAAAACTAAAAGTGCGAGAAGAATTTTGATTGCTCATGAAAAAACTCTTAAGTTTTCAATAAAAAAAACAAAGTCAATTTTGTTTGGCAGATTTTTTAAACACATGGGTTATTTCATTTCTGTTGAATAAGTTTCAAAGTTGATTTTAAGTAATCAGACTCTTTCAAATTATCATTGCGAATTGGAAATTGCGAGTTGTTTGTCGAACACCCCTGCTTTCGGGTAAATAGTCACTGTTAGTGAATAAACTGGCCTTGGATGCTGCGATTTTTGATTCGCCACCAACCATTAGAATATTTATGTAAATGATACAGTTTAATATCTTAGTTCTGATTGCTAGAAAACATAAGATGTGATTTTATTCTGCGAGGCAGATTGCAGAATATGTAATTCCGCCTAGGTAAATATTTATTTACCCAAGAGATGTGCATTTTGCCTATCTCATAAAGGAGCATTTTTATGATAAAATTGTCTGCATTTTTGCTATCTTCACTGCTATTTTCTGTGAGTGGGGCTCAGAATATCGGTATTAATCGTGAATTGTCTGATGTTTTGAATTCAGAATCTGCAATTCAAGATGGTATAATGAGTATCTATGGGACCACTGCATACGTTTCAGGGGGATACAATTATCGCGATAGAGACGGTTCTATTGTAGGTACAACGGTCGCTAGCTGCAGAAGTGTGAGAACCGATGATATCAATTATTTCGTAGGCCGGCGTTTTATGTGGGTTGAAGGTTGGGGTTATGTAGTAGATGAAGCAATAGAATTTGGTAATTGTAGTTCAGGTGATTAAGAATATTCACTTTGCAAGGATTCAGAATATATGAAGTATTTTTATTTGAGCATTTCGATTTTGATCAGTGGGAAGTCATTTGCTGAAGGCAATAAATGGACAATTTTTCCATCAGATTCTATTGAGCAAGCACAATGCCAGCAAGGCTACCCTAAATTGATTTTATGGTCGCAATTTGATGGTAACACTAAAGAATGGAAGACTGTTGCATCAACTCATGTTTGCGATTTTATCGATTGGCAACTGAAAATTGAAAAATGCGGATTTTGGAAAGCAGAGGCACCAGAGCGTCGCTTTTGTGAAACAGTTGGTTGAATTGTTTGGTCTGCGGTTAAAAATTGATTTTTAATCTCAGCCCAAAAGACCCATTTGCCAATACAAATGGCCTAATTTCAGAGTGCGCTTCGACCTGATTATTGAACATTTCATTCCCATTTGAAGCGTCAAATGGGTCTTCTTCGGGTTCGGAGTCGTTTGCTTTGGACCCTCTCATGTTAATAAATGCATCTACCACTCCAACCCCATACGCGGCTCCAGCACCCACGGAGAATAATGTGAACTTAGTACTTAAATCGTTCTGAAACTTTTTGGCATCAGATTCATATTGTTCGTTTCTGTCGGCTGGCTTTGCTTCTACTTCGGCAACATAATCGTTGTATTGTTTCATAAAAATAGTGCGTTTTGAGTAACTATCGTATGCCATATAGGCCATTCCTATTTCTGCTGCCGCAAAAATAACACCTTTAACGGTTTGACCATTTTGAAATTGACCTGCTCCAAAAGGGAGTACGGCCACAAAAACACTCTTTTTAGGGCCTTTGTTACGTTTCGATTTTGAGCGTTTGCGCGGTGGGGGTTCTTCATTACCGCCTGTATTGGACTGAAAATCTTGCGGACTTGGTTGCTGATAAGTCTGTTGTGGCGGCGCAGCATATTGTGGTTGTGGTGCTTGTTGTTGATACACTGGCGCAGGCTGCGCATACTGCGGTTGTGCGTAATATTGTGGCTGTGGTGGTGCCTGATACACCGTTATAGGCTGTGGTGGTGGCGCTTGATAAACGGGCTGTGGAGCTGCCTGGTACACAGGTTGTGGGGCCGGCGCAACGTATTGTGGAGCAGGCGCAATAGGAGCCTGTTGAACTTGTTGTTGTGGGGCCTGCGGTTGCTGTTGAGCTCCAGCTCCAAAAAACTGATCGGCCGATGTTTGTGGAGTGCGTTTGACTTGATTGGGCAATTCGTTTTCAAAACTCAAAGAGCCCGTGCCTTTGCGCTTCATTTTAGGTGGTGGGGTGTTTCCAAAGTCGGAGCCATCACCATAATTATCGGCAGATTTACGTCCGCCAGAAGCTGATTCTGGCCTTGATTTTTGTGCAATTTTTGGCGCTTTTGCTTGTGGTTTTTTCATGTTTACGGTGAAAGTTAATTGCTGCCCTTTTTTTAATGCAAAAAACTTTTGAACATCTTGGAATCCTTCCGATGAAACTACAATTTTGTGGTTTCCCGGGTCTAAAGAAATTTGCTGATGAGATGTTCCCACGAATAATCCGTTAGCAAACACGGTTGCGCGCGGCACATTTGTTTTTACAATAATTCCCGTAAATTTTTCTGGTGCAGGTTTTGCAGCGAGACGCACTGCGCCAGCACCTGCCGAACTTCCACCGCGTACAGCGCCAGTTTGAGAGCCACGCAGGCGCTGTATTGCTGCGCCAGATTTTCGCGACTGATTAAACAAAGTCTGAATTCCTGGGTCAAGCACATCGCCAGGGCTCAGTTTTGCATTTGGATTATGCGATAAAACAGCAGCAAAAGCCGATTTAGCCTTCGCGGGCTGCCCCATTAGATAGGCGCAAACACCATAGAGTTTCATGGCTTCTTCGAGCTGAACGCCGCCGACTTTTGGCCTTGGCCTTAATATTTTGTCTAACATTGCTGCTGCGCCTGGAATATCGCCAGCACTAAATAATGCTCTGGCAGAAGCAACGCTGAGTGGTGCGGCATAGGCTGTATTTTGTGACATCAATATTATTCGTTGAGCTAAAGGGCTCAACGATAACAGTAACGACAAAAATATTGAAACCAAAATGCGCACGATGTTTTTTTTCCTTATTCTAAACTTGTATTGAGTGAAAAATTGTCCCCTTTTAAATCGATAATTCGTCTTAGTGTACGTCCGTTTGTAGCTCTGGCTTCTACATCTACTTTGCCTTCCGGTAAATTTAGAACCACAGCCTTGCCTGTCATGGGGTAGGGGTCGCCGTTAATGCGCGCAATCACTCCTGGCCCGCCAATAAAAACTGACAAAGTTCTAATTGGAAGCATCTTCAATAAGCCAATATTTAAAGTTCTTCCTGGTTCGACAAATATTTTTTTCGAAATTTCACCGTATTTGACTCCCAAATATTCAAACCTTTTTAAAGTAACAATGTGTGGGCCAGGTTTAATATCGAATGTGCGAATAGCACCTTGTTTTGAGAATTCTATCGCTCTTGCTTCATCAATAAACAGCGGTGCCCCCATTGGTATGGTGGTTACTGTGAATTTTGTTGTGTCAGGAGTTTCTTGTTTGGGTGGTGATATATTTGGAGGTGGAACGGAGACAGAATTTTGCAATGGCGCCGCATTTTCGCGGCGTGTTTTAGGTTCTATTTTTATTTCTGGGCGCGTTTCTGGTTTTGCTTCCTGTCGGGCTTCTCTTTTGGGTTCGGGTTTCGGTTCTGCACGAAATTCAGGCTTTGCCTCTTGTTTTTCTATCTTTTGTTCTTGCCTTGGCTCATATTTTGGTTCTGATTTCGGTTCTGATCTGAATTCAGCTTTGATTTCAGGACGAGATTCAGAACGCATTGCGCTTTCTGTTTTATTCGTTTTTTGTTTTGCAACTGCTGCTATTTTGGCTGACTCAGTTCGCTTTGTATTTGCTTCTTCTCGTTGAGATTGTTTTTCTCTGTTAGAGTTTACGTTAATCATTATCAGTAAAAAAATTGCTGCTACAGCGGTTATTGAAAATATCAATAGCCATGGGAAAGTAGAATTTTGTTGAGTCCTTGGAGTTGAATTTAATGTATTCCTGCCGTAATCCTGGCGCGCCATATTATTTTTATTTGGTTTGACATTGCGGGTCGTTCTAAAATCTGCTGCAATTTCTTTGGGAGAGTCTTTTTTGATTTCTTTTTCTGGTTCTGCATTTATTTTTTTAATATTCTGTTTCGATATTTCTAGCGAAATTTCTGCTTTTTCAGCCAACTTTTTTTCAACTGTTTTAATTTCGGGGTCAGAAATTCGAATTTCTTGATTTTTATTTTCTATTTCCTCAGGTTGCGCTAAAGCAACTCTGCGCTGGGTTTTAGCGTGTGCTTTTAAAAATTGATCAGGGTCATTCAGGTAACTTTCAATGCCAGCGCGGCTGTTGTAAATTTCGTGCACAGCTAAAAATGATCGTAGGCTTTCCAGTACAGATTCTGTAGAATTAAATCGGTCTTCTTTAAGTGTATTTAAAGATTTTGTGATGATATTTTCAAGCTCAGGAGCTAAATTATTTTTAACTTTACCAATGGGAGTGTATTGGCCCTGGCATATTTTAATCATCACTTCAGAGGCGCTGTTTCCGTTGAAGGGCAGGCGGCCGGTAATCGATTCGTAGAGAATCACTCCTAGCGAGAATATATCCGATCGGAAATCGACCTGTTTACCCTGCACTTGTTCTGGTGAAGAGTAAGAAGGTGAACCTAAAAAATGGCCAACAAGAGTAATAGATGTGCCAACATTTTTTGCAATGCCAAAGTCTGTCAGCTTCACCCATCCATCATCATTGATCATTATATTGTCTGGTTTAACATCGCGGTGAACATATTTAAGTGTGTGTGCGGCGAGTAATGCTTTGCAGACTTCTTCGCAAACCATTGCGCAGAAAAGTGGGTCGAAAGGCTTCGATTCTTTTTTGAATCGCTCTGTCTGCATCACATGGTAGTTTTCGCCGCGAATAAGTTCTGAAACTATGAAGGCGCGCCCGTCGGTGTGTAATCCAAAATCGTATATTTTGACAATATTTTCGTGTTCCAATTTGGCAGCAATTGAGGCTTCTTGCTGAAACCGTTGGCACAACTCAACGTCTTTTGCCAAATGCGGATGGAGTATTTTGATGGCAACTTCACGCTGTAATCTATTGTCAATGGCTCGGTAGACTGTGGCCATGCCACCTTCTCCCAATTCATCGGCAATTTTATAGCGGTCGTTTAATAAAGTACCAATCAATTCCATGAGCTATTGCCTGACCTTTTGGCTAGGAGTTTACAACAGTCTGGTATCGGTGTTTTAAGGCTGAACTAAAATAAGCAATTTTATATTAGATCAATATAATAATTTTTTTTGAACCATTGCTGTGGCTTAAAAGTGTGTGTTGAGTTTGACGCAAATTTGTGTTGTGAAAAAATCAAAAAAAAAGTCTGCAAATTGCAGACCTCACACTGGAGAAGTTTTATTAGATTATTTTCAGCCTGTTTTTGCGGTTTCGTCAGTAGTTGTTTCAGTTGCATTCAAGCCCTGAGCAGCATTTTTGATTTCCGACTGCATATCTTTTTTGGAATGTTTTTTGATTTCTTCCATAATGAAATGTTTTGTCTGAAACTGTGCATCTTTAACGATGACTTGCTTGCCAGTCCGATTTTTGAGGTTAAACACCAAGGGAGCCTTGAGGTTTGCACTCATTTTTTTAGGATCCATCGGGATAGTAACGATTACGGAAATAACAGCGTCGTCTGCTGTTTCAAGCCCTAGTACCGAAATTTCTTCTTCCGTGACCTCTACCGTGTAGTCGGGGCGAAAGGTGAGGGGGCTAATGACGACAAAAGCCATTGTGCCATCGTCAATAGACTGCAACCATTTGAAAGGTGAATCTGTGTCGTGATCGAGTAACACATAACGAACCAACTCTGGAAAGCCAATAAGGCCTTCTGGTAAGGTAACAACGTCGGCGTCATCGACCTCGATTTCGCCAAAGCGTGAAGTCTGTACTTTCAAGTGGCCTCCCCGAAATGGCTTGAATACAAGTAAAAAAATAAGTTGCGAAGTTCTGAATGAGAGTAGTAGACAAAAAACGATTGTGCAACTTTGAATCAAAACGAGTTCAGGCTGTCAAAGATTTGGCCTCAGTGCCAACTTATTTTAATTATTAGCGAGCAAACAGCTCTTTTTTTAAAGATGTGATAAGTCATAACTCAAACCAGCCTCTATGCCCGATTTAATAGTGTTGGCTTGCACTACAGATTCTTTCCCTATGCACTGACCTGCGGTTTTCCAAGGGCGCGTCGCAAAGAATTGCAGACCAAAAAACAAGGTAACACTTTTAGGAGAAAGATATTCATACAAAAAAGAGCTATTGTAACCATTGGCTCCAGGAATAAATGCCGAAGACATTTGAATGGGTGGCAGAGATGAACAACCCGATTGTAAAAGTTGAAAAGTAAATTGTGCTGAGTGGGATTGGTCGGTGAAGTTGGTCTGAACACCCGAAGTCCACCCGCGAGAGTCTGAAGATTTCAAAATATTGACCCAATGTTGAATAAATATTTTAGAAGACCAATTTGAATTGAAGGTAATGTGTGTCGAAAAAATATTTTCAGAAATGCGGTATTGAGTGCCGAGTTCGGCTACGCCATTTTCTATGGGTTTGTCGCGTCCTAAACTTAAGCTTTTAAGCACTCCCTTAGGGTCGGCATACCAATGTAAAAGTGATATAAATTCACTTTCAAATTTGTATCCCCATAAAGAATATCTTGTATTTGCTTTAAGTTCTGGTACGTTTCGCTCCAATAATTGTGCTTTCGGCACTTGAAAATTTGAAGAATAAAGACCAATAAAATCGTGGCGGGCACGAAACCATATTTTAAGTAGAACATCATCTACTATCCAAATGCTTCCTTGAATTCCCATGAGTGGCCACGATTGTGGGCCAATGAACCCCAAACGCTCAGAAAAAATCCCGAACTTTATTTGGATTCTCTTGAATCTTTTGTAATTTAACCAAGCTTCGGAGAGGCTCACAAGGTCAATTTCATTGGGCGGATAAGTAAACACACCTGTTTCTTCTTTGAGTGGAGAAACAGTCGATAACTTCAATTGGCCCTCAAAAAGGCTTCCGTGGTCGATTGCAAGGTTTAATTCCGCTCCCACACCGCCCCGATTGGCAGAATTTTGCCAAGTTCTATTCAAAGCGGCTGTTTTTATTGCTGATTCCCATGTTTCGCGCTCCGAAACAATGATTAAAAGTCTCCGATTAAGCTGTTCTAAACCTGCTATTTGGGCGCGAAGTGAAATTGCGTTTGTAATTTGCAAAAGCTTGTTGAGCTGTGATTCAAAAACTTCCAAGTTGTCTTGCAGTAAATTTAAAGCATATAAAAACTGTTGTTTTGTTTGTTTATTGCTTATAAACGAAACTGATTGGGTCTTTGTAATTGCGTTCGCAAGTTCTTGGTCGCATTCAGAAATTGCAATGCCCAGTTGTTCAATTTTTTTTGAATTATCACTGAAATTTAAGAAATTTTTAGGCTTAAATTCTTCAAAATACCATGAAATCTGATTTTGACACTTTGTATCAATGGCCTGTAACGTTAGTGATTCAGTGTTTAGTGCGAAAATATTCGTATTATAAATAAATAAAGTTGCTAGAACAAAGACTATTTTGGATTTAAATACAATCTGCCCAGGCAATTGACACTTCCCCTCTCAAAAATGGACCGAAAACTTGAAATCTGCGGATTGATTCAAAAACGTATCTGTCAAAAGTTTTCGGCTCTCAGGCGCAGAAGTCAAGAAGACAAAGCATTTTCCGATGAGAAAAACGTATGGATTTTTATTGAGCATTGGATATGAGTATGAACACCGTTCAAAAAAAAGCAAAGCTCCTCGAACTCAAAAAGGTCCTAGAAGAGGTCGAAAAATTAATTGTCATTCGTATGAAAGACTTGCACCGCAAAGAAGACGTCCAATTCTATAAAGTTGTCATTGAATCCCCGCGAAGTGCAATTAAAAAAGCGAAGCCAAAAAGCCCCGGTTACGACCGGCTCATGAGGGCAACGTTGCAAATGGAAGCTCGTATATCACGTCGCGTTTGTTTCTATTTACTCAATCGAAAAGACAAGTTAAGGTTGCAAATTGCGAGTCTGGAGAGTCAGTTGGCTGCAGACGAAGCAGAACTCTCAGCAACAGAAGGTGCGCAATGCGAAATATGAATTTAGTGAGAAAAAGTTTTATAGGTTGGAATTCTGGTTATTCTGCAAAACGAATTTCGACTTATGTAGGAATTTTAAGTGCGATCTTAGGTTGCGGACATGCGGACGAAAACATATCAAATCAACATTTTTCGCAAATTAAAGCAGTATCAAAATCGGGCGAAAAAGTTCTTTATGTAGACACACACGATGACTATGAGCATACAGGAAAAGTTGACGCATCTGTATTTAATTACTTTAAAAAAGTTGACGGAAAAAAAGCTATTTCATTAACATTTGATTGTGCTTGGGTTGATCACGCCGATGGAATAAAAATAATTGATTTTTTAAAAAGTCGAAAAATAAAAACGACTATTTTTATTTCAGGTCCATTTATATTTAAAAATTACAAAATGGGAAGTTCAGGCGGCGTGGCTAATTTAAATAAAAATAACTTTGCAATGATCAGAAGACTCATTGATGACGGCCATGAATTTGGTAATCACACGTGGACACATCCGCACAATTTAAAATCAGGTGAAACTGTTTCACGCATCGACTGGACTGCAGAATTAAAAGACTTGGAAATTGGCTGGAATAATATTGTTAAGCAAATATACCGTACTGCAACACCTTTAAATGCAAAAATGAAGCCATTTTGGAGAGCTCCTTATGGTGAATACGACGTACGTGCGCTTCGATTGGCTGCAAAAGCGGGATATCCACTTCATTTTGGCTGGAATTCGGATTCGCGCGATTCAACCGGACTTCCGGATTGTCGCGTTGATCCGCAGAATTCATCGTGTTTGAATCCCAACAAATTAACTCAATATGTTATTAATTTTGGTGCAAAAAACGATTGGAAACTCGATGGAATGGTAGTGCTTTCGCATTTGCAAAACCCGTACAATTGGACTGGCTCGGCCGACGGCCTTGCGCGACTTGTTGACACCTATCAAGCAAAAGGTTTTACATTCAGAAAGATTTCGGAGATGTTCAATAGAAGTTTAGCGCCCGATGTTACTTTCGAATGATTTTTTTTGAAGGGCGCCAATTCACTTAAAGGCGCCCTTTACGATGAAAAAAAAATTGCATCATCTTATTCTGAAACGATTGAATCATAAAAAAAAGACGACAGTGGTACCAGACCAAATTGAACACCACTCGGTTTGGGGTTTTAAAGATTCTTTTTTTGAACTCACAAATCAGAGAGCTTTGATTATGAGAGGGCAGCGTTACGCTCTCAGCGGTCAAGAGTTGCCCAATATAGTTCCCTGGATTGAGAATTTAATGAAAATTAAATTGGCCCCAAGCAAAGCCCTCACTCCAAATTATCCACCACAAATACCAGCTTCACGTTTGAGTTCGGAATGTATGGCTGCCTTGCTCAAAAAATTTGAACCCGAACAATTGACTTCAGATCCATTGCTGCGACTGCGCAACGGGCATGGTCAAACTCAAGGCGAAATGTATGCCATTAATTATAAAAATGGCATCAGTCGGATTCCTGATCTCATATTTTACCCAAAAAACGAACAAGATATTATTGACATTGTTGCAATTGCAAAGACTCAAAATTTAGTGCTCATTCCTAAAGGTGGAGGAACTAACGTAACAGAGGCGTTAAAATGCCCCGAAAATGAGCTGCGATGCATAGTATCTGTCGACATGAAATTAATGAATAAAATTTTGTGGGTTGATGTCATTAACCGCACGGCATGTATTCAGGCGGGAGCTGTGGGGCGCCATATTGTTTCTGAGCTTGCTGATCAGGGATTTACCTTAGGACATGAGCCTGACAGCATTGAATTTTCAACCATGGGTGGTTGGATTGCTACTAATGCCAGTGGCATGAAAAAAAATAAATACGGAAATATCGAAAATATTGTTCTCGACCTCAATATTGTGAGTAGTCAGGGACTTATAACTTGGTCGAATCATGCGCCACGTGAGTCTATTGGAATTGATTTACGACGCATGGTGTTTGGCAGCGAAGGCAATTTAGGAATTGTTACCCAAGCCATAGTCAAAATTGAAAAATTGCCGCAAATGCAGAAATACGCCTCAATTGTTTTCCCAGATTTTGAATGTGGCGTTCAATTTATGTACGAGCTTTCGCAGTCTAATCAACTTCCAGCTAGTGTTCGTTTGGTCGATAATCCACAATTCCAATTCGGACAGGCATTAAAGCCAAAATCAGAATCGGTAAAGGCATTAAAATCTAAGGCAGAGAAATTTTATGTGACACAACTCAAGGGATTTATAGTCGATTCTATTTGTGCTTGCACCGTCGTTTATGAAGGAACATCTCGAGAAGTCGAAATTCAAGAAAAAGTAATATCTGCAATTGCCGAAAAACACCAGGGAATAGACGGTGGCTCCGAAAATGGCAAACGCGGATATCAATTGACCTTCGGCATTGCATACATTCGCGACTTTATTATGAAACACAATATTATTGCAGAGTCTTTTGAGACGTCAGTACCGTGGAGTAAAGTTGTTACTTTATGCGATAGAGTGAAGCGCAGGGTGATGTCGGAGCACTTGCAGCGCAAATTGCCAGGACTTCCGTTTTTGAGTTGCCGCGTGACTCAAATTTACCCGACTGGAGTTTGTATTTATTTTTATCTGGGAATTTCAACCGAGGGAGTTGAAAACCCTTCCGATGTCTTTACGGAAATAGAACACATTGCGCGGCAAGAAATATTAGATGCGGGCGGCTCCCTTTCCCACCATCATGGCATAGGCAAAATCAGGCAGAATTTTATGCCTCAAATTATGTCGAGTGGCGCTTATGATATGCTTGGAGAAATTAAAAAAATCTGGGACCCGAGCGATGTGTTTGCGGTTCGGAATTGAATTTTAGTCATTTTCAATTTCTAATTGAACTTCAATTTAATCAGTTTGGAAATTTCTGTCCTAGAAAATTTTCATGCAACGTCACGCCCTTTGAGAACTGATTTGCAAAATCCTTTTCGAGCATCAACACATCGTCGCCAGCCCAAAGCACCGCATGTGGAATTTGCATGCGTACCAGGGCGCTCAGACCCCACAATTGACATGTGCGACCATTTCCATCACCAAAGGGGTGAATTGTCACACAACGGCGAACGAGACGTGCCACTGCATCGATGTAGTCGGCTTTAGAAATGGATTTTAACTCGAACGATTTTTTTGATTCAGAATATTTTTGCGAAAATTCTTTTAAGAGGCGCACCACACGATTGCTATGTGGGTAGTGCAAAAATTTTCCGTAAACCATATTTCCAAATGTGTTTTTAAAGGCTTCTTTTTCGGAGTAGGACTCAATCGAAATCAGGCCCTCTTTTGCAATTTCTTCAGCTGCTCTGAGATCTGTCTCATCTAGCGGCACTCCATGAATCACTTCTTCACCCTGTGCCCTCCAATTTTTATCCTTATTGTCCGTAATAGAGGAATTAATTGCCGCTAATAAATGAATTTCGAAGAATTCCTTTTTGTTTGCAAAGGGATGAAAAAGCCCTTCCCATTGCGGAAAAACAATATTTGTTTCGATAGCTTCCAAATTATAAAGCTTTAATGCCGTGTCTACAAAAGTAACAAAAGACTCTTTTCCGAATGCAATTACGTCGTTTTTGATAAGCGAAGCGCAGCCCATATTTAAAGGAGTGATTGCGCGTAATACCCAATTTTTTAAATCGGATGAAGAATTGCCTAAAAACTTAATTCCCGACATTTTGGCAAAAGAATTTAATTGAGAGATTGTTTCCAGTGCATCTTTTCGGGCGACTTCATTTTGTGGCGCAAATTCAGATGCTACGGGGAAAATGCATTTTTTATTTGTAGTTTCAGATTTTTTTTCATTCGTAGTTTCAGATTTTATTTCATTCGTAGTTTCAGATTCTTTATGAGAGGTTTTAGGAACGTTAAATTGCCTTGTTTTGCAAGAAACTGCGAAAAGACAGATATAAAGGAAAATTTGTCTTTTCAGAATTTTTGAAGAAAATTTCATTAATAAGTGCTCCAAAATAATAATATATGAGCGAAAAATAAGTATTTTATTCCCAATCGTAAAGCGAAGGTTGTGCTTCCCAGTATTTCCGAATTTCGTTGAGTTTTTCAATGTTTTGAGTATTCTTTGGAATTATTTGTTCTGAGTATAATATGAGTTCTGACTGTTCTCGATTTTTCAAGACGTCTTCCACAAAAAAATCTTTCTTAGTATCGACTTTGCTTTTAGGGCCGAACGCTAAAACAGATTTTGGGTCAATGCTCTCTAAATCCCATAAAACCAGGGCAATGCCTTGTTTATCGTTTCCTCCAATCGACCGACTGCGATATGGATAAAGGAGCCCGTCGCAATTGGCATTTATAGCTTCATATGCCTCTTTAATGTAGCCTATGGTATTGGTTTCACGGCGTACTATACTGTTAAATTTTGAATTAATATTTACCTCAAAAGAAACCAAATTTCTTCCAAAATCGAATGTATAGATTGGATTGCTAGAGGCATA
>JAYTOT010000068.1:0-32446 GCA_043747645.1 Pseudomonadota bacterium
CTGGTCTTTTCAATTTACTATCAATTGGCTCTACGGCTATTTTAACTCCCTCAGGGCGAATTACAATTCGCACGCGATCGCCGTGAACTATAGTATTTACAAAAAACTCTTTTTGAAGCGGAATTCGCCAGGTTCCAACCTGCGCAAATCATGCCGTATCTTCTAAAAAAATTTGACCCTCAAAGCTATTTTGATCACCTAAAAACAATGCCGCATTCACCGAACGCGGTTTAAAATACAGTGAAGCAGGTGAACCATCGTGCTCTATTTGCTGATTTCTCAAAAAAATAATTCTATCGGCCAGACTCATGGCTTCTTGCGGGTCATGAGTCACTAAAATAGCGGCACAGCCACTATCGCGTAATATTTGAAGGGTTTCATTGCGTACTTTTTCTCGCAAAATGGTATCTAAACCTGAAAAAGGTTCATCTAAAAGCAACAGTTTTGGACTCGGTGCAAGCGCGCGGGCCAATGCCACCCGTTGTTGCTCTCCGCCAGACAATGCGTGCGGATACGATTGGCTTAATTCGAAAAGGCCAACTTTTCGCAATAAATTTAAGCCAAATTGTTCTAATTCAGCCTCCGAAGAAAACTGTTTCTGTGCTCGCCCAAACGAATTTTTTAAGCCAAATAGAACATTATTTAGTACGTTAAGATGCGGAAATAATGCGTAGTCTTGAAAGACCATTCCCACACCGCGTTTTTCAGGTGCAAGTGTAGTGCGTGCGTTCGACAATACTTTTTTCTCGAGCCTTATTTCGCCCGAAGTTAATTTTTCGAGGCCTGCGATAATACGCAAAAGGGTACTTTTTCCACACCCAGAAGCCCCCAAAATTGCCACTATCTCGCCCAATTTTATTTGAAAAGAAACTCCCGACAATGTTTCTTTTGATTTGTAGCTGTGAAAAATATCGCACACTTCTAGGTGAGTTTCTGGTTCATTGCTACTTTCGGTATTGTCAATTTTTGCAACACTTAATTTACGATTCATCATTGACTAAACTCTGATTTTTAAAGGTGACTTGCTGCAACAAAGTAACAGGAATAATTCCCACGAGTACAATAAAAAGTGCCGCTGGCGATGCTTCCATCAAACGTTCGTCAGAAGCAAGATGATAGGTGTGCACTGCAAGTGTATCAAAATTAAACGGCCTCAACAAAAGAGTCGCGGGAAGTTCTTTTACAACGTCAACAAATACCAAAATAACTGCCGCCAAAACACTGTTTCGCATTGCAGGCAAATACACATGTAACAATATTCTAAAAGGGTGCGCTCCGAGCAAACGCGCGCTCGACTCTAAGGCCGGAGTCACACGATCGAGTGCTGCCACCAATCCTTGCAATGGAATTGCGCCAAACCGCACAACATAGGCATATAAAAGCGCAACAATAGTACCGCTTAAAAGAAGCCCTAATTCCTGACCTGTCATGTTTTTCCAAAAGCGGCCAAACCAAGTATCGCCAAAACCCAAAGCAAAAAGCACACCAACTGCGAGCACATTCCCTGGTAAAGCGTATCCGAACGATGCAGCATTGAGGCAGAATTTTGCATAATAGTTTTTGCGTGACCGTGCAGAAAAAGCTAAAAACAACCCCACAATTACGCAAATTAACCCAGCCACAAAAGCCAAAATAAAGCTTCTAGTTGCCATTTCAATAAAAGAAATATTAATTTGTCGCCATCCGCCTTTTAGCACTTGGCCTAACAGCAGCAAAATTGGAAACAAAAACCCGATAAAAACAGGAGTTATACAAAAAATTATTGCCGCAAATGCCTGCACACCGTGAAGCTTAAATCGCTGCGATTCCGCTGCCACTCCGCCACGTCCAAAATACCGAGCTCGGCGACTGATCCATTTTTCGAAACTAAATAGTGAAAGAGTAAACACTAAAAGTAACAATGCCAATCGCGCTGCACCCACCTTACTGCCAAGCGCGAACCAAGTACGATAAATACCCGTGCTAAAAGTATCGATGGCAAAATATTCAACGGTTCCAAAATCAGAAGCAACTTCCATGATTGCTAAAACCGTCCCCGCCACAATTGAGGGGCGTGCCAACGGCAACGAAATGCGCCAAAAGGCAACAAGAGGAGAACACCCTAATAATTTTGCAGCGCTCAATGTATTTATGGTTTGTTCGGCAAATGCGCCTCGTGCAAACAAGTAAACATACGGATAAAGAACACTCGTAAACAGCAAAGCAGCAACGGGCATTGAACGAATATTAGGAATATAATCTTGAAAAGCATCGGTATAAACGTAGGCTAAAATATAAGGAGGGGAAGCAAAAGGAAGCAGCAAAGCCCAATTTAAAAAGGGGCGAAATTTAAAATCACACCGCGTTACGAGCCATGCGCTCACGGCACCGACAATAATAACACCTGGCAAAACCAGGCTCATGAGGGTAATTGTTCCTACAAAATACCGACCTAATACTGTATGCATCACATGGCTGAGAGAATCATCAGAAGGCCCAATACTCTGAACAATCAGCGACCCTGCAGGAATAAAGAAAAGAATCAAAAAAACGACCAATAAAAAGCGCATTTAGCTCACTTTCAACGCCAACCTGCTCTGTCGAGAATACGCACAGCTAAGGGAGCCTGAAGGGCTAACTGAGTCAGAGAGACACTGTCAAATTTTGGCGTACCAAAACTCTTCAACACAGGTGACAGCTCAGCACCTTTTATGACAGGAAACTCGTACATAACATTTGACAATTTTGCCTGAATTTCAGGGCTCAGCCAAAATTCAATATATTTTCGTGCTGCTGCGGCATGAGGTGAATTTTTTAAAATTCCGGCACCACTCACGTTTATATGTGTTCCTCTGCCCGCCTGATTTGGAAAAACGAGTTCAATATTTTCCATAATTTTTTTGTCTTCTGGCTTTGAAGAACCAAGCAATCGACCAGCATAGTAACTGTTCACAATAGCAATTTGCCCGCGCCCAGCGGCAATTCCTTTTAACTGATCAGTATCGCCACCTTCGGGTTTTCTGGCCAAATTTTCTGTTACTTTTTTTGCCCAATCTTCAGTGCTAGCTTCTCCGTTGGCCTTCAATATTGAAGCCGTTAAACTTTGATTGTAAATATGGTTAGAGCTGCGTACAAGCACTTTTCCTTTCCATTGAGCCTTCGCGAGGTCTTCGTAGTCTTTAATTTCACCAGTCTTTATTTTTGTTTTATCGAAGGCTATAATACGCGCCCTAAAGGCTATTGATGTCCATTCATTGCCTTCGTCTCGCAGAGCTGCAGGCACTTTTTTTTCTACGACTTCGGAATTAAGTTTACCAAGTAAACCAGCAGTGCTTGCTGCACTGAGATTTCCAAAATCAACCGTGAGCAAAACATCGGCAGGGCTGTTTTTTCCTTCGGCTTTAAGTCTTTCCAGAATTTGGCCCGCCTCTTTCATAGCTACTAAATTAACCTGAATTCCCGTTGCTTTTGTAAAAGCGTCGTTCACTTCTTGATCGACTTCGTAGTGCCGAGAACTGTACACGTTGACCACTTCAGCAGCATGCGAAAGCCCAGCAACGCTCATGAGGCAAGACACAGAAAAGGACGATAACACTCGTAAATTCATACACATTCCTTAATTTCGTGAGCTTAGAATTCAAACTCTGAAATGAGGCTATCAATAATGAGAATCATTTTCAAGAAGGCTCGACGGCAAATTTTTGTGGAATGAAAAAAGTTCAGTTCGCAAAAAATGGAAGGTCTCACAATCGCTAAAAATGTCAATTTTAACTGATTTCCGGATCTTTCCCCGGAGCCCAGAGTTCTTTCTTGCGCTATCCAAGTGCGTTCGGTTCTGTTATTTATGTGTACAAATTGTTAATTCAAATAGTGATTTTTGAATGTGGTTTAAAAAAGAGATGGGCTATGGCATACTTACACAGTCTAAAATGCAAAACCTCTTTAAATTTTATCTGTTCTATTTTGGCGCAATTACTGCTCATAAATTTACAGTTGGCTTATGCCGAAGACAGAAACTTACCGACCAATCAACCCACAATACCCGAATCTAATTTTCATATTATTTCACAAAATTTATCTCAAAAAATTACTATTAATAAAGAATTCGAAAAAAATAATGCTCGAATTTTTCAGACTTTTGACCCTAATTTTCAGCCAACGATAATTGAAAAATGGGTAGGTATTCCGTGGAAAAAAATTCATGTATTAATGCCAGAACATTCCGGAAAAACAGTTACATTTGTGGCCAAAAACCAATACATTTGCCAAGAAAGCACTGCGAATTTAATTAAATTTGGTGCATTTCTGGCAATTAAAAAAGGCGACGCCAACATTTCACCTTCAATAGGTGGCCCGCTGAAACTCATGTTTGAGCTCCCTCATTCTTCCGCAGCCTATTGCTGGTATGTGGACACAATTTACACCGGCGAGCCACAAAAACCGACTCTCTCGGTAACAAACGGCGAAAAAGTGCAAATACTGACAAAAAAAGACATCGAAAAATTTGAAGTCAAGACATTTCACCGCAACTTCCCAATTCCGCGAGGCTATCGATTTTCAGATTTTATTCCTCAAAAGAATACAGAAATCAAAGGTTTTTTGCTTTCTGACCTAGTAAAAACAATGAATATTTCTGGTTCAAAAATATTTTTAAAAGCCGAAGTAGGTCGTCAAATACAGATTCCAGATACAAAAAAACTTGACGATATTCTCATTGCCTATCAAATTGAAAACAAGCCCATTCCTGTGTCTTGGGGCGGGCCATTTGTGGCGCTTTCATTGCAAGAAAACCAAATTGAAAACAAACTCAATGCCCAGTTTTTTTTGAATAAAATTGAAATATCACAAGGAGAAATTCAAAATTAATTCAATCAATCAAAAAAAAATTCGAACTTTCTCGCTCGAGGCACAGCTTTTGGTGTCATTGGGTTCGGCGCTTGCAGTCTTGGGAATGTTCTTGTTGTCAATTTTTATCTCCCACGAATCAGACCGCATGCAGCAGCAATTTGTCAGCAATTATATTTCTCAAACCAATGTGCTTGCACAGCTGTCTGCAGAATACGTTCACTACAATAATCCGGCCATACTAACCCTTGGCACCCTTGCAAGACTCAAACAAGATTTCAACATAGTCATGGCCCGTTTTACCAACATTGACGGCATAATTGTGAGTTCCTTTGCCGAGGCCGAAGTGGGTCTATTGCGCAACAATATTTCAGATAAAAAGCTTCGGCCAGTAGAAGTTATGACCAACGACATATTGTTGGATGAAAAAAATATTGTTGAATCAAAATCTTCTTCAGAAATTAGATTTAAACAACAATTAAAAGCCTGGAATCAGCCAATGGGCTGGATAGAAATTGATGTGACATTATCGCATTTAAATGCTTCAATTCAAAAACTAAAATTAACATTTGCTTCTATAGCTGGCCTCATAATGCTTACTTTTTTATTAGCATTGTGGGCTGTCACTCGAATTCTTTTCAATCCTTTAAAAACGCTTTCTCGAAATTTAAATCTACTTTCCGAAAAAACTGCTAGCGACATTTCATTTCGAGCCAAACTAGAAAAATTTGATATTTTAAAAATTAAGACTCCTTTTTCAGAGTTCGGTGGTTTCTTAAATTCATTTCTCCTGCTCAAAAACGAACTCACAGAAAGTTTTTTAAAATTGAACTTGGCAAATGAAGAACTTCAAATCAAGAATCAAAAATTGAGTCAGTTCGATAAACTTCGTGATGAAGTTTTAGCAAGCACCTCGCATGAATTGCGCACTCCCCTACACGGCATAATGGGAATGACTGAAGTGCTGTTGAACGACTCCAACCACCCCCTCGCAGAAATACAACGGCAGTCCCTAGACCTCATACACAAATGCGCAAAAGGCCTTACAAAATTAACGACTGAATCGTTAAACGCTGCAGCAATAAGATCTGGCAAAATCGACATTCAACTCTCTGACTTTTCAATTTATCAGATGGGTCTCGATTTACTGCTGCTTTTTGCAAAGCAAGCACAACTTAAAAATATAGAATTGATCAATCACATAAAACCCGATTTTGAACAGGTGTCAGCAGACTACGACAAAACATTTCAAATTTTAGTCAATTTAGTTGCAAACGCTCTCAAATTCACTTCAAAAGGCTACATCGTAATTAGCGCCGATATTCTTGAAAACAAAGCATGCATATCAGTTTCAGACACGGGAATTGGAATTTCAAATTCTAGCCTTGACTTCATTTTCGAGCCCTTTGCCCAAGAAAAAACAAATGTCAATTCCCCAGAAAAAGGCGTGGGTTTAGGGTTGGCAATTAGCCGTATTTTAGCTCGCAAACAAAATGGAGACCTGTTTGCTCAATCGATTCTAGGAACCGGCTCAACATTCACACTCAGCTTAAATTTAGAAAATGATGGAAAAACTGCACCGTCTGCAGATTTAAAAAAATCTGACTATAATGAATTTAAAAAACCAACTTTACATACCTTAAATGAACATTTTAAAATATTAGCTGTAGACGACGAACCACTCAATCTTAAAATTTTAGAGCGCTTTTTGAGTCGCAAAAAAGAATATCAGTTTTACTCTGCGCCAAATGTAACTGCGGGGCTCCTACTGTTCTCTCAAATAAATCCTGATATTGTTTTAGTGGATGTAAGAATGCCTGACATATCTGGCCTTGAAATGTGCAAAGAGTTGCGCAAAAAATACAGTTTGTCAGATCTTCCCATTTTATTTTTAACTGCAAGCAATTCAGATGAAGACATTCAATCCTGCCATAACGCGGGCGGAAGCGATTTTATTTCGAAACCTATTTCTATGACCGAACTTTTGACGCGAGTAGAAATTCATTTAAAATTAAAAAGATCCACTGTATCGACAACGGCAGAAAATCAAAATCAATTTGCTCTAATATCTCAACCAACAACCTCAAGTTGGCAACACGTCAGTTGATTCAAATATTTTATCGGCATTATTTATGACAAACCCCTGATAATAAGACGAATATTTTTTATCATCAGTACAATTGTCAAGCACATGTCTAAAAGCGAATTCTACAAATGCGTATGGTAATTCTTTTAGTTTGTCTTGAAAAAGCACGGGTAAAGGTGCTGCTAATGTTGCACTTTGTTCTAATTTTAATTGCGGCGTGCCTTTAATTTCTCCACCACCAGCACCATTGAGAGTTACTCCAAGTTTCTGTTTGCAGTAAGTATTAAAGCTTTCTAATGTGTTGAATTTTTTCATGAGAAACACACTCACAGTATAGTGATTGACCACATTTCCGTAAACGAGAGTCCAGGCTGCGTATTCACTTTCTTGCAAGCAAATCTCATAATCAGATTCGCAAGGCCTGGCCCACAAAGGGCCATGAGATAATAAAGATACAAAAGTGTCTTCGAGTTTTTGAATATTAGACGTTGTGTTGCTTTCTTTTAATTTCAAACAATCTGCTACAACAGATGCATCAATTTGAGACGTG
Organism: Pseudomonadota bacterium; assembly: GCA_043747645.1. Classification (GTDB taxonomy): domain Bacteria; phylum Bdellovibrionota_B; class Oligoflexia; order Silvanigrellales; family Silvanigrellaceae; genus JAYTOT01. The sequence goes on from JAYTOT010000068.1 coordinate 7,461, forward strand.
TATTTTTGTATTACTTTTTGCATGGGTGCAGAAAATTTATCTGCAATAAGTTCGCTCACAAATATTTTTGGTGGGCATTGGTCGCATTTGAGCTGCATTGCAAGGGGAGGTTCCATCCAAAAAGCAGACAACTGCTTTTCTTCAAAATGGTATGAATCTTTGCGCACGTATCCCAACATTTCAAACAGCTGCTGCAGCACCGCGGCTCCGGTGTTCGCACCTGGTAAAGTTCGAAATGCAACGTGGTCTTCGCTCCACGTTTCTCCTGCTGCGCGCACGGCATCTTCAATAAGCGTGACCTGCGGAACTTTGCTCCGATAATCTTGCCAAAGTCTTTTAAAAATTCGATTAATAAGCTTCAAATTTTCGGTAATCACTTCATAAACTCCACTTAAAAATCAGCGTTATTTAGCATTTTTGAAAGACTATCAAATAGTGCGCACCGGTATTTATAGACTCAATGTGCTAAGGATCTTGAGGCACCGCAGCTAAAATGCTACCACTTCAAATTCAAGGGCTCAATCGCACATCTCTGACCTTTTTGAGAAGGGTGCCACAAACGCATGTCCCAGAAATTGAATCGCAATGAGTACCTCTGCCAACACGCAACGGCAGTATTGAGTGCATTAAATAAATCTGGTCAACACAGCGAGTATTTAACACACTATGCCGACATAAAACAAACCGAAATTCTGGCGCAAAAACTTGCTCTAGATTTGAAAGTAACACAAGCAGACATTATTCTTGGGCACGGTGCCGAAGACCTATTAGTTAAAATATTTTGTTTTTACCGCAACAAAACTCTCTGGCTTGGCAATTTCACCTGGACAAATTATCATATTATTGCACAAGGGTTAGGTATTGAAGTTAAATCCTTCGATTGTGTTCAAATTAAAAATGAATTCAGCTCTAATTTTGCTCCTCTTTTAAATGACCTTCAAATTCAAAGCCAATTAGACCCACTTTCATCTGCACTCATTTGCATCACAACTCCAAATAATCCCACGGGGCACTCCGTTTCCTTTGAAGAAATTGAAGACCTCATAAAACAATTTCCGCAGCACCTCTTTTTAATCGATGCGGTGTACGACGATTATCCTTCGGCACTTGCTTTGTTGCCCCAAACATATTCAAATGCAATTTTTCTGGGCAGTTTTAGCAAATATTTTGGAATGCCAGGGTTACGAGTCGGGTTTGCAATTGGAAATTTACCAGCAGGATTTAATTTAAATCTTGGCTTAGCACCACAATCTGTTGAGTTGTGCCTCGCAGCACTTTCAGAAAAAAATTGGTACGCCGAAAATAGGCGGCAAATGATGGAATTTGCACAAAACTTGAGTTTGCATAAATTCGAAAACATTACTGTTTTTTGCACCAATGCTACTTTTATTTTAGCTCGTATTGAAAATCATTTGCTTGAAGAAGAAATTTTTGAAAAAGCGGAATTATTATCTGGAGTCATTCCTAAATATTTTCAACATGAAGGCTATCAATATTTGCGCTGGAGTTTAGGCGAAAATAAATGGAATGAGAAAATTATTCAATATTTAAATATGATTGACAATACCTAAACTTTTTCAAAATCTTTTAATTATTAACGTTCTTGTAACAACTGCAGAGCCATTTTGGGCACCGCATTTGCTTGCATCAATACAGATGTGCCGGACTGCATTAAAATATTATTACGAGTCATTTCAGACGATTCTTCTGCAATATCCACATCTTTAATACGGCTATTTGCAGCACTTAAATTTTCGACCGCAATTCCTAAGTTATTGATTGTCGAAGTGAGTCGGTTTTGCAGCGCACCAAAATCGCCACGAATTCCCGAAATATAATCTAACGAAGTATCGATAACAGCGAGTGAATCTTGAGCACCTTTTTTGGTATCTAAGTTGAGGTCTGTGAGGCCTAATTTATCGATATTTGCATCGGCTTTAAAAGCATCAAAACTAATACGGTCTGTGCCTAAAATATTTTCGCCGCCAGTATTGACCTGAATATCGAGCTGACCACCAGTACCATCGAGCAAATTTGTGCCGTTAAATTCTGTGGAATTGGCAATGCGGTCTACTTCCTCTTTCAATTGCTGGTATTCTCTATCTAAATAGACCCGTTCTTTTGGCCCAATAGTATCGGATGCCGATTGAACGCCCAACTCACGCATGCGCACCAAAATATTTTGAACTTCGTTGAGTCCACCTTCGGCCGTTTGAATCAGCGAAATACCATCGTTGGCATTGCGTTGTGCTTGCATTAACCCACGCACTTTAGCACGAAGTTTTTCACTGATTGCCAAACCCGCGGCATCGTCGCCCGCTTTGTTGATTCGGAAACCCGAAGACAAACGTTCCAAGCTTTGGTCTAACGCACGACGCGTATTACGCATGTGGCGTTGGCCAGTGATTGCCGTGGTATTCGTCATTATCCGAAAGCCCATAGACCTCTCCTTGAAGAGCTTCAGGCGTAATAAGCCTTGCAGAACACCATTTTCTAAGCGAGCCTTCTTTTAAGCTACATGATAGAACTTGAGAACAACAAAGATCCTGTGTCAAAGATCCATTCCAAACAGCTAGTAAATTTTGCAGTTCGCACTACAAAGGCAGCAACTCCTTGACAAAACACACAAGGAGCTGTTGGCTAATACCAGAACTTTTGTTTGAAACTCGCAAATGAATTCATGTTACTTCTGCTCAGAAGCACAGTTACTCAAGTTTTGAAGGGGTCATTAAGTATGAAGAAGTCAGACGAAAACCGTTACCCTCACAGTGCCGACCTTTTCAAATTCTGCAAAGAAGCATTGAATATCAAGCATAATTTTGAAGTTAAAGTGATAGACCAGCACGTGGGCGCCATTTTAGGCTACGACCCCGCCGATTGCAGTCACTGGAAAAAAGGCAAAAAAAATATTAAGTCTTTGCAAACTATTAACACCATTGCTACTCATTTAGATGTTGATCCACGGTTTGTGACCGATATTATTTCTGGGAAAATGGACCTCGAAGAATCTTTGCAAGAATACCGTGGTTACGGCGCATTCAGTTTGTCTTCTAAATACTACGAAGAACTCAAACGAGAATTTTTTAGAAATCCAACGCGATTTGCTCCTGTGGGCGGCTCAGAACCCAAATCATTTGACCAAGTCATCGATTTAAATCGCGATGAATCTTTAAAATTAACAACTCAAATTTTAAAGAAAGCAGACATTCGCAGCTGCCCTGTTTTAATTCCTGAGCTTTTGGCTTCTTTGCCAAATATTGAGCTTTCTGAAGAAGAATTGCCCTCAGAAACCAAAGTAGCTACTACCTTTGCTAATGGAATTTACACAATAAAAGTGCGAAAAGGCGAAATGCGCCCTCACTTGCGTTTTTTAATTGCCCGTGAAATTGGACGCATTCATTTGTATCCCACTTTGGCTGAGCAAGATGCTGACGAAATTGTTGCTGCGCGCATCAATCATTTTGCAAGTTTATTGCTAGTTCCTAGCGATTTGTTGCAAATTGTTACCAAACAAGCAGATCACACGCGGGATTTGGTTCAACAACTTTCAGAAATGTTCTGGGTGAGCCGCCTTATTGTGAATATTCGTTTGAAAGATTTTCTTGCTTTAGGAAATTAATTTTCTGGTGCGTTTTCGTCGAGTCGAAAAAATTGAGTCGACATTTGATACACGCTCGTGTGCTCTCCATCGCCCAAAAATTCAAGCATATCTAAATGAAATTGTCGCAAGCGTTTTTTCACTTCTGGAATTTTTTGCAGGTCTGTTGATACAGTGAGGCCAATAAACTCGCGTGCATCTAAATCTTGAGTATCGAGAGCAATTTTTGCTTTTTCGAGATGCTGCTTATGATGTTCTCGTATAAAATTTGCCGGAATTTGTGGTATCACCACCTGATTTTGGACTGCTCTCGTCCATTTTTGCGTTTTTTCCACCAGTAACCCTAGGCGACTCAATCGTAGAAAAGCATCGCGTGCCACGGGAATAGTAATGTTTAATCTTTGAGCAGTTGTCTGCACTGTATTGGAAACATTTGTATCAAAATTAACACAGCTCGTGAGTGCCAAAATGGCATTGTAATACCAATGCGCAACAGTAGAAAACAAATCGAGCTCTAGGGCTTAAATGCTGAATTGTCTTCCGCCGACATTGCTCACATCGCGCAATCGTTCTTCGCGAGAAAAAGGGTCGGAACTCAGAGAATATCGCGTTAAAGCCAAAAAAAGTTCTTTATTTTTCCCCAATAGACCTAACTTTAAACTCACTTGATGCGCTCGTTTTTCGGATAAATTACGATGCCCAGCAAGTATTTGAGATAAAAATGCCACAGATAAATCGAGGTCTCGCGCAAATGCCCTTACAGAATAGGCCGCATTGCGGAGTTTTCGCCTCTCTAATTCGAGGCGGAGCAAATTTGGAACAGAACAATCTGAGGCTTCCATAGACTTATGGTCTTAAATGTAAAATTATGATTTTTCAATGTGAGACTCAATAAAGTGTGAGTCTCGCAAATTTATGTGCTAAGCATAAATTTGTAACCCTTCACCCTTTTTGAATTAAGGAATGTGCTTTTATGCTCGAACTCCCAGTTATTTTTAGTATTATTGTTGCATCTGGTACCACAGTAGTGGCCGGAATTTCTTTTGTGTCAAAGCTTTCACTTCAAAAAACCAATGGCAAATTAAACGATAAATTGCTGATGCTAGAAGCACGACAGGCAGATTTAAAATCAAGCCAGCAAAAGCAAATCAGTGCAAAACCTTCTCAATTAAAAGCATCAGAAAACTCGTCACAATCTTCCCGCTCGTTTCAAACTCAACAACCAAAAAGCGAAGTTCTCGATTTGCGCAAAGACCTCGCTCATTCTCGCGATGAAATTAAAAAACTCAAAGACGATCTGCGTCTGCGCGATGCAGACCTACGCGACGAAAAAACTCAAACAGAAAATAAACTTCATGCACTCAAAGAAGAAAACAAGCATTTGCTGGAGCAATTAAAAGCAAATTCACAATCTTCCAGCAATAAAACTTTTGCACCTTCCGCCGCTGCCACTGCCGCAGTAGCACCCGTAAGAACATTAGACCCCGAAATTCAGTCGCTTAAAAACACGATAAAAGAAGGTAAAATTCAGCTCGAAAATTTGGACAAAAAAATTGTGTCGCAGGCAAATTTGCTGCGCCAAGCCGACGAAAAAGTTGCGCGGGCTAACGCCGATCTTAAAAAATGGAACGAAGTTGAAACAGCTTTCGGCGGCGCAACTCTAGACCCACAATTGTTTGTAAAATGGCGCGACCGTGCAATCTCGGGCCGCCGCATGTATCAACTCATGAAACAATTGCGTGAACTTTCGGACGAAAAATTATTGAGCTATCAACAAGGCGTAGAAGCCCTGGCAAGTCATATTTTAAAAACACATTCTATTCCCGAACCCCAAGCTCAGTCTGGCGAAGTGCGAGCAGACAAACTTCTTGCCGCAGCTTGGACTGTGACATTGGGCGAACTGCCCGAAACTCCTGCCCCCGATTCACTTTCTTGACCCACTCAGCAGTAATTTCCTAGTTCTCTCAGTCAGCGTTGCCGATTCCTTTCCCAAAGGAGCGTTTCAGAATTCTGAACCGCCGCGAGGGAAAGAATGAAGTCAATTTTTTATAGCCTAAGTTTGTTGAGTATTGCCGGGTCTTTTGTGGCCAAAGGCGAATCGAATACAAATTCTAAAAACTCTAAAAATACTGCTGAACTTGTGCTTCCCGGCGCAAAAATTGAAATTATAAAACAAAAATTTCCGGCACCGCCGAGTGTTTTGCCCTTCGATTTTAATATTAAAAGCGTACCTTTGGCGCCAAGCGCGCGCACTTTAAAAGCTCGTATTGAAGCAATGGTGAGTCATCCAGATGTAGCCGAGCCCATTGGTTTAAAAGTCAACACATTAAAACCCGAGCCGCTTTTGCGCCAGTTAGGTTCTGAGCGTTTGATTCAACAATTACAGAATTCTTTTGAATCCAATTCAACTTTAAATCAATTTAAGAAAAAAGTAACAAATCGCATTCGCGAAAGTAAATTTAATTTAGAACCAGCTGATTTAGAATGGCTCGACCTCGAAAAATTATCTCAGACACTCAAACAAGACACCACCCAAGGTCAATTTAGCGCTGCTGATTGGGAATGGATGTCGCAAGACAGTGACCTCTTGCCCTTAATTGAAGATCATTTTGGAATATTTTGGCCCGAAGTTAAAAACGAAGTTTCAGCCTATTTAGAGCAAAATAGATTTGCGCGCGAAATTCCCATTTCACTTTTAATTCCTGCGCACATGCAAAAAATGCTTGGCAGATACTCTCCCCTGCGAGGCCGAAACTGCTTTGCAACGGCGCTTTCATTTAACGATCGCAACATTGAAAACATGGCAAATATTAATTTGGTGCGCGAACCAGGGCATCATAAATCGCTCATTAATAGCGACGAATTTGCTCAGGCACTTTGGCTAGGATACACAGAATTAAGCTCTGACGAGTATGTCGAAGGACTCAAACTCGGAGACATTGTTGCCTTTGTGGAAGGCACTGATGGCAACAGTTATCAGTCGTTGCGCCATGCTGCTGTGCACGTAGGCGGCCAGGTTTATTTGCACAAACAAAGCAAGTCAGCTGCCTCACCAATCGAATTCACAACTTGGAAAGAACTCGTTGGCATTTGGGCACCCCTCACCCGCGATCTTCAAGTTAAATATTACAGAAGATTACCTGGGTTACCTTTAAAAGGGCAAAATGCGAAATCAGCCATTGAAAAAATCCACTGGACCCAGTAAGACCCAAGGTTAGAGCTGAGATTAGCAGTTTGATATCGATCTTTGAAAATTTATTGCATTAGAGTAGACACTTATGAACCCAACACGCCGTCCTGCCATAGTCCTTTCCTCAGCACGAAAAACAAGTCGGCTGGTTTCGGCCAAGTCTGAAGGCGCTACTCGGGTGAGCCACGAAACCCCATGTGGAATTTTAACCATTTGCGGTGCTTGCCCTATATTAGACCTCGATTACCGCAAACAACTTATTCACAAACGCGATGAACTCAAAAATTTATTACGTTCCGCTGGTGGTAATATTGCAGCTGCTCAAGTGCATGAATGTGTCGAATCTCTCGACCGTTTTGGCTACCGCCACACCGCAAAATTAGTGGTTTCAGAAAAACCAAAAGCCGACGGCAAACGCTGGATTTCTATCGGACTCTACAAGCCAGGCTCGCACGATGTAGTCGATATTGGCAACTGCCCCGTGCAAAGTGCACTTGTAAACAATATTACGCGTTATTTGCGCGGTGCCATTCGAGATTTTGAAGTGTCTGTTTTTACCAGTGGCGGAAGGCGTTCGGGCCCCACAGGCGCAGGTTTAATTCGTTACGTTGTTATTCGCACCTCACATTCTAACCGCGAAGCACTTGTTACCTTTGTTGTTGCAACTAAAGATTGGGGCAAACTTCGCCTTCTGGCCCATGGGTTGCGCGAAACATTTTCTGAAGTCAAAGGCGTAACTGCTCACCTCAATGCGCAAAGCGGCAATGCCATTTTTCAATTTGACGCCGACCCCGAGACCACTGGTGGTGAAGATCTTCTTGCAGGCGAAGCGTATCTGGAAGAAAATATGTCTGGTCTCAAAATGCGATTTTCTGCCACCAGCTTTATGCAAGTTAACCCCAGTGTTGCAGAACGCCTTTACAACAGAATTGCCGAATGGGCCGATTTGCAAAAAACAGAAACAGCCGTCGACCTCTACAGCGGCGTAGGAAGCATCGCCCTTTTTCTGGCCCAACAAGGCGGTAAAGTAATTGGAATTGAAGAAATTGCCTCAGCTGTTTCGGACGCACGTACCAACGCAAGTCAAAATAAAATCACCCAAGCCAAATTTTATGAAGGCCGTGCAGAGGTCGTGTTACCTCAATTGGTAGCAGACGGAACAATTAAATCTTGCGCAATTGTTACCTTAAATCCGTCGCGCCGCGGATGCCAAAAAGAAGTTTTAAGTGCAGCAGTGAGTTTGAATCCTCGTGCCATAATTTACATGAGCTGTTTTCCTGATACACTTGTGCGAGACCTTAAAACGCTTGAAGAATTAGGATACGTTCCTAAATTTTTAGAGCCCCACGACATGTTCCCGGGCACACATCATTATGAAGTACTGGCCTATCTTACGCGCATTTAAAAAAAAATATTATTTATTGATGCTTTTTATTGGCGCTATTGTTGGCGTCTTTTATTTTTTTAAAGGCCCTCTGTATTTTTTAAATCTGATTCAAAGGTCTGGTTCGGAAATCGAATTCACTCAAATGGGAGCAGAAAAAAAATCAAAATCTGCTCCAGCGAGTCAATCTACCCCAGAAACTAAAATTCAAAATACGGAACAAAAACAGCCGAATTCACCAACGCAGTCAGTATTAAACACCGCTTTTTTACTTTATCAAACGGGCGACTACGAAGGCGCAGTTAAGGTTCTGCGCTTAGAATTCAAATCTCACCCCGAGAATGTAGAATTGCAAAAAAATTTAGGCGCGGCACTCTATTCTTTAGCATTGATGCGCATTCAAATGCACAATTATGTCGATGCAGAAACCCTGCTCGAAGAGGCCAATAAACTTGGATTTACAGACGCACAACAACTTCTCGCAAAAGTAAAACTCAAACAAGGCAACACCGACTCTGCGGCATCAATTTTGCAAGAGGTTTACGAACTGGCCCGTAAAAACAATCAAAACGAGCCCGCATTAGTGCAAGCTCTGGTAGATTTAGCACTGCGCGACGACGACACAGACCGTGCAAATCTATTTTTAAATCAAATGGAATCAGACGTTAGTGCAGACCGCAGCTTTATTGCTGAAAGGCGCGCACAGCTCGAAAGTAAAACAGCATTTTTAAGGTTGCGCGACACCGTGCAACGGCAAAATATCGAAGTTTCGTATGTGGGCACCGAACATGCGGCAATGGCTGAATCCGTGGCAGACGCCATAGAAAAAATATTAACCGAACTCTCGAGCCTCATAGGGCCGTTACCTTCAGCCAGTCGCCTCAAAGCCTGGCTCTTGCCGTCGGAAAAATTTCAAATGGCCACACGCGCTCCACCCTGGGCAGGGGCCTTATTTGACGGAATCATTCGTTTGCCCGCACCAGAAGGCGCACCTTCGTCCGGATTATTATCGACCATAATTCGTATGGCTCGCCACGAATCTACTCACGCTTACATGTCGCATTTTTGTGGAAATCTAATTCCATCATGGATAGGCGAAGGATTGGCACAACACTATGAGGGAAAATCTCCGTCTCAAAGTTATGTTTATTTGCAACAAACTTATGGACGAAATAAAGAATGGAGCGCCGACCCCAGTATTTTAGATTCTAATTTTGTCGAAGCTTCAGCAGACCAAATTAAAAGCTTGTACGCCCGCTCTTTTTTGCTCACAGAAATTATTTCAAAAGAAGAAGGCAACGAAGCTTTTTGGAAGAATTTGTTGGGTCAAGCTTGTTTAACGCGAGTGTCCATAACCGAAGTATTGGACAACCTCACAGGAGCTTCAACTGCTGCAGGCCTTTGGCAAAAATACACGGGCGCTCTGCAAAATGCTTATGCGCAAAAATAATCAATTGGCTTTTGTTCTAAATGCGAGGCTTTTTTCCTAGATATCGTTAAAAACAGGACGTATTTAAATATAAATGTCGAATTTCATCCTACAGGGGCTGCATCATGAATTGTGCGGCACACGGATTCGAAAACAATTCTGCGTTGCAACTGATTTGCGGTAAATCCAAAAGAGTCGCCCATTTTTCGAATGACATCGTGATTCAAAAGCTCGACCAATAAAGCATCGGTTATGGTGCGCCCCATTTCTTTACCCAAACAATCGCAAAGTTCCTCTGGAGTAAATGAACTTTTATCTGGAAATTTTTTTTGCGCCCGCACTAATCCGCTCATGTAGGCGTACATTTTTACGGGAGCAAATTTGTCAATTCCCACGCGCGCCACTTGAAGAGCAAAAACACTAAAATCGTCTAATATTTGAGGTTTTGGTTTTTGCACACTGGGGCCGTATTTTTTATCTTGCACCGATTTTATAAGCCCTCCTTGCATAAAAGCATCAAAAATAACCTCCAGATATTCGGCTCTTTTATGCAAAACTTGTTCGGCCCGCGGAATAAATCCACGCAACGGAAACAACTCAATGTCGTCTTCGTTAATGGTTCCGAGGCGCATCAGTGCCGATAAAAGCCCCGCCATCTGGCTGGCATGATGCATTGGAGTGCCAACTTTTTGCAAAAGATTTTTTTCATTTAAAGTGGTTTCTACCAAACGTTCGTCGACATATTTGAGCCGTGCAATTGCGTCTTTTAATAATGCTTGAAACCACACAGGCACAGTAGCCATAAGCGATTCTAAAGTAGTTGATGTGAGGCAAATTACCGTGGCAGGTATTACAACGCGTGCCGATGCCGAGCGTGATTCTTTCGAAAAAAGAGTCACCGTACCTAGCACATCGCCTGCATTGACATAACCCAAATGAATGGAATTACCGTCACGAGTACGATAAATTTCTATGCGGCCTTCTTTCACAAAATAAAGGCTACCGCCATCATCGCCTTCATTAAAAAGCACATGACCCGCTTTATAAAGCGTTTCTTCTATGGGTGCAGGCTTCATGCAGAAGACTTTAAGATTTGCGAAGGCATTTTATGCAAGCAGTGTTCTTCGATAGAAGATACTATTGCCTTCTGATTAAATTTACTCACATAGGCTGCAGCACCAGATTTTTCGGCTCGTTCTTTGTTGATTTCGCCCGAAAGACTGGAATGCAAAATAACAGGTAAATTTTGAAGTGCCGGATTTTTTCGAATGCGCAGGCACAGAGAATAACCATCGAGACGCGGCATTTCGACATCACTAATAACAATGCATTGTCCTTTTAATTCATTTCCTAATGTTCCGTCGGTTAAGGCATTCCAACACGCTTCGCCATTTTGATATTCCAATATATTGACATTTAATCCCCTCAACATTTCTGTCACAGTGCGCCTTGCTGTGGGAGAATCATCAACAATAATAACAGTAGGGCGAAGTTTATCGCGCGAAGAATTGTCTGAACCAAAAACTCCCGCACTGCTTGCAAAAATATCATTCTGACCACCAAACGATGGAACAGTTTGTGAAGTCGATGAAATTCCTCCGGTACGTGCTCCCGCCGATCGGAATTCAATTTCATGCAAAATACGTTCGAAATCGAGAATAAAAATAAATTCATTATTTTCAACAAGCATCATGCCAGTGATAGAATTAAAGGCATCGCTAGACGGAGGCAAAACCTTGTCCCAACCCACACGACGAATTCGTCTGGCCGCCGAAACAATAAAACCAGCAAAACGATGTGAAAATTCCATTACTATAACTTGGTTTGTAGGATGAATATCTTCGTTTTCATATCCCAATGCCCGCGCCAAATGGATGGCTGGAATAGGATGCCCACGCAAATTAAACACTCCTAAAACCTCGGGAGAGGAACTCAAACACGGCACTATTTTAGGCAATCGAATGACTTCACAAACTTTTGCTACATTTACACCATAAATGGCATGCCTGTTGTCAAAAACCATCGATTCTTGATTGGAATTTTGAGACTGTTTTTTACTGTGCAAATTTGCTCCGTGACCAGGTACTCCTGTCACAGAAAATTCGATTATCTCGAACAAATTGCTGCCCACCTGAAGCAATGGCTTTGCGCTGGTCACAATTCACTCCTCTGAGTTCTTTTCCAAGCTGTGCCCTTCTTATCGACACTTCAGCCCCCACAATGAGTCCGTGTCAAAATTTTGATTTCAGTAAAAAAAAATCGCTCAAAATCTTCCGTTTGTTCCGAAACCCAAATGAGTCAATTTTAACGAGTAGGCAAATTAAAATGAAGAAAAAATCTTATTCAGATTATAGGTTCGAGCATCAATACGGTAAAAGTCGCACTCATAAGCCGCTACTTTTTTTGATTGTTATTTTATTTATCGAATTTTTTGCAAACAATATGGCTTCTGCTCAAAGCACCGGATTAACCTCTCTTTATTCTCTGAGAATTCAACAAGATTTTAATGAAATATCAAATGCTTCAGCAGATTCAAACTTGGTTCACTCTAGCACTTCTTTGATTTATAGAAAAATATTTGCAAATAGACTGTTAAATGTCGGAATTGGCGGCACTTTCAGTTCGCATAAATTAACTTACAGGCGCGAAACCGAAGCTACAGACTCCACTGGAGATTTAATCATTACAACCCAGAAATCGAAGCTTAATTATTTTGGAGAAGGTGTTACTTTTCGTTTAAGCTCTCACGTTTGGCGTATGAATTTAAGCGCAAATGTGAGCATCGCATTTGGGCTTGAAGCTTGGGGGATTGGTGGCATTGCTCAACGAAATCCTGCCTTAGAAGACCTCACAGACCAACGCGTTACCAAACAAAAAGGCTCGTTCACCGGCCAAGGCTGCGAAGGAGCATTACACATTCAAATGAATAAAGTTCTGCTGAGTTTAGGAATTGTCCCTTTCGAAAAAGAATCCTTTCGTATAAAAAGTGACAAATCAGAATTTACGAATCAATCGGTTGCTCTCGAAATCACCTTTGCTCATTGAGTTTAAAATTACTGCACGCGGAACCAAGTTTGGTAAACTTTCACCGACACGTTTTTACCAGCTGCACCCTGAATACAAAGGTTCACATTTTTACCAAAAAAGTTACTCGATGGATAGAATATCTTCTCAACTTTTGAACCTGTAAATGACGCCGTAGAACCTACGTAAAAGTCTCCGACTTCACCTGTTGGACTGTATTCCCAGCGCACATTAAACTTCTCAGAATTAGGCTTGTCTACATTAACTTTTTCGTCGGAATGCACCCAAATACCAACTTTTGCAAAGGCAAATCCGAATGCAAGTGAACTTGGAAAAATTGCACTCCCAATGTCTACACTATAGCAGCCCCAAACCTTTTTATTACCAAGCATACCTTCGGAATAATTTGAAGCTGCTGCGGGATTCAACAAGTTTGCATCTACTGAGTCAATAATATTTGCAGGGAAAGACGCGGCTTTAAAGCCTTTTCCTTGGTCAAATCCGCTTTTTGCAGACTGATTAGCACCTACAATTTTAACATCTTTGCTTGATAACAACGAAACTTCTATTGGTTTATACCCTGCTCCCGCTGCACCAGTTGCTCCGGTCGCTCCTACTGAACCTGTTGCGCCAGTTGCACCTTGAATTCCTTGAGCACCAGCAACTCCCGCTGCACCAGTTGCACCAGTTGCGCCTTTAATGGATGCTAAAAATTCTTTTTCATCGCCTTCACCTTCGCTTGCCGAAGTAGAAATAGGAGCCATCATTGAAACTTTGCCATCACGGCACAAGTAATAACGATTCGTCGATTTTACATAAAAAATACTGCTTTCATTTTTTTTATTACAATCTGGGAAACTTGCTGAATTTTCAATTGCCAAAGCAGCACTCGCGTTCTGGACTTCTTGGCCACTTACAGTAGTATTTCCGGAGGCAACTTCTTCTACTTTTCCTTTGTTTCCGGATTTAATGCGAGTCACTTCTGTTTGTTGCTCTGCCTTTTCCGTTCGGCCACAAGCACCAATCATCACAAAATTCATTCCACAAAGAATATAAAAACGATTGTTGTGCAAAAACTTAAGCATTTTACCCCCAAAGTTATTGCGTCTCTCGCTAGCTGCCCGCTGAAAAATTCAAATCGGCTGCACCGCAAAAAAAAGAAGTATTTTTTGTTAAAAATAAAAAAAGAAATCTCTCAAGTTAAAAATCATATTAAGTCACTAAATTTATTCTATTTTATGATTGATATAAAAGTTTGATGACGAAGGTTTTAGACGTATGAAATTAAAATCCGGCAAAAAATGCACCAGTGGTTTGAATTTCTGACAGAGAGCTCAATTTAGCAGTGTGCAATCGTTAGTTCTAAACGATACAATTCAAAAAATACCTTTTTTACTGGACATTTATGAATTACATTCAGCAAAATCACCTTAAAACTAAATTTTATTGCGTTTACGCAAACCTAAGTATTCTGTTTTTTATGCTTTCGAATTTGGCATTTGCAGCTGAAAGTAAAATTTCGTATTCCCTGAGAAGCCAACAAGATGCCAAAATCCAAACAAGCTCTATCAACGATTTAAAGCCATCTGGCTCCAATTTTAGCCTTCAAGCGCGCAAGAAATTTTTCAAACGATTTTTTGTTTTAGGCATTGGCAGTAGCTATTCCATTCACAAACTCACTTACGAACGAGATGTTGAAGAAGTTAATGCCAATGGCGACCTTTTAACCGTGACCCAACAAACTCAAATCAGTTATTCGAGTACAGCATTTAATTTGAGAATGGGTTCTAGGCCCATCAGCTTTAATTTAACACAAGCATTCAATTTTGAGTTAGGGGTAGAAGGCTGGGCCATTGCAGGAACTTCGCAACGTAGGCCTTTAATAATAGACTACACCAACGACCGGTTGCAAAATTCTGCAGGAACCATTTCTGGTTTTGGACTCGACGTTTCGATGTATATTAACTACCGCAATCTCTTTGTAAATTTAGGAGTTGCTGCTTACAATTCGGTTTACATTAAAATAAAAAACGACAAAGTGGCTCAAAAAAGCCGCTCTGTCATAGTGGAGCTCGGTCTGGTAGAGTGAGTCAATGAATCATTGAGTTCTTACCCAAGCTTGATAAATGCGGATTGAAATATTTTTATTCGTAATCCCATTGACACAGAAGTTGATATTCTTTCCAAAGAATGTAGTAGCAGGGTAGAATATTCTTTCCGTAGTGGTGAGAGAAACCGTATCAGACCCTCCCATATAAAAGTCACCATTATTCCCAGTCGCACTGTATTCCCAGCGATTATTTACAGTCGTTGCACCAGATGCCCACATACCAATTTTTAAATACGCAAAACCAAATGCAATGGGCATGGGTGCAATGGCATTGGCTAAATTAATACTATAGCAAGAATAAATTGCTGTTTGCCCCAGAGTCGCACCGGAATAATTCGCTGCTAAAGTAGGATTGGTAAGTGCTGCATCTGTTGAGTCGAATAAATTCGTTAAATTTGTTGGCGCAACAAAACTAGAGCCCGAGTTAAATGCGTTTGATCCGCCGGCATTGTTTGAGGTGATGATTGAAATATCACCCGATTGAATGAGCGAAGCGTTCAACACTTGATAACCAGAACCAGTTGCTCCCACTGCGCCCGTAGCTCCAGTTACTCCCGCTGTACCTGTGGCTCCAGTTGCTCCCGCTATGCCTGTTGCTCCAGTTGCTCCCACTGCGCCTGTGGCTCCAGATGCTCCCACTGCGCCTGTGGCTCCCGTAGATCCCACTGCGCCTGTGGCTCCCGTAGATCCCACTGCGCCTGCTGCTCCTTGAATACCTTGAATACCTTGAATACCTTGAGCTCCCATGGCCGCTGCCGCGCCATCTAGTCCGTTTGCACCAGTTGCACCCGTGGCACCTGCTGCTCCAGTCGCTCCATCAATACCATTTATGCCGTTTGCACCGGCAGCTCCATCAATACCATTTACGCCATTTAAGCCGTTTGCACTGGCAGCTCCATCAATGCCATTGGCCCCACGTTCGCCAGTAGCACCCGTTGCGCCAGTAGCACCCGTTGCGCCAGTGGCTCCTGATGCGCCAGTGGCACCAACTTGGCCCGCAGCTTCAGACAAAGGGGCAATTGCCGAAACAATTCCATCGCGGCACAAAAAGAATTTATTGACTGATTTAGCATAATAAATGTGATTATTAACTTTAAGGGTACATTCGGGCAGATCCTCAGGAGTCTCTACTGCCAAAGCAGCGCTAGTAGTCATGACTTCCTGACCACTTACGGGCTTTACACCCATCTTATTTTTGAAAGCCAACTTTGCTTTCTGAGAGTTTTCTGTGTGTTGTTCCGATTTATCATTGCGGCCGCAAGCAGCGCCCACCAATACAAGTGCACAGTTAATTACCAGCATTGCTTTGCGGTTCTGAAAATTCATCTTCTGCCCCCCAAGGAAAGTCGTTTAGCATTTCTCACTGAAACACTTGCCATAAAAATTCAATTCGGTAAGTCTCTCCGAAACATGAGTCGGCAAGAGAGAAAATTTACAAAATCAAAGTAACAGGCAAAAATCATTTGATAAAAATTTAAAATAAATCTAATTTTTCTTGAAAATTAAGACCTTTTTGTCAGGTCATTTTGGCCGCAATTACAAAACCAGTAAAATTTCAACTTTCTTAATTCCAAAAGCCGCGTCAACTTTTAAATGCTTCAATAGACACACAAAAATGAACCAGCTAGTCTAATGTGATTCACGCCACCTATAAGGAGCCTCCGTGGGAGTTTTACTTGCCGGAATTGTGAGTGTTTTTAATAGCCTTATAAGTCTTTTTTTGATTGTTCTCTTTGTGCATGGCATCCTACGCATGCTCAAAGCGGACCCTCACACACCTGTGATGCGTGCACTTTCAATAGTTTGCAACCCAGCCGAAGATTGGATGTCTCGCAAATTCCCAAAACTTATTATCAGAAGCCAAGGCTCTTACGTGAATTTGGCGCCAACGGTTCTTATGATTGCGCTGGGTTGCCTCAAAATATTCCTAGATCATTTGCACCAATATTTAATGTATGGAGGATGAAGTCCGCATGCGGGTTTCAAAATCAACTTTATTTCTATTTTTGGGCCTTTTCATTTTAATTTTTATAAATTTTTCAAACCCAGGAAAATTTAATTCTAAATTAGATAGTAATTCGAATTCAGATAATAAAATTTCATTTAAAAACGAGGTTTTTAGAAATCTATTTTTTGGGCATCAAACCTTTGCAGACCAGCTTCAGGGTATAAGAATTATGGCTGCAACAATCGATTTGTACACTCAAACACCGGCACAACGAATTTCAGTTCCAAATATTCCAAAACAACGATTCGACTCTTTGTTACCTCAACTCAAAACCATTGCATTGCATGCAGTATATATGCCGGAGTCATTTGTTTTTCCTGCATTATATACTGCATTAGAAGATGAAAACCCTAAGGCAGCTTTGCCTATTATTGAATTGGGACTCATTTCTGGCAAAAAAGACCCTCGTCTTTTATTACTCGGCGCTTTTATTTCTCATGTCTTTTTAAGAGATATAAATAAAGCGGCACAATTTTACCGCGAAATCTCTAAACTTCCTAAGGCTCCAGCTTGGTCTGAAAACTTAGCCAAACGTATGGAATCGGGCCAAGATCCACTAGACACAGAACCCGAGTTGCGAAAAAGTTTTTGCATCATGATTCGAAATTCATTTCCACGTGCAAAACAACATTTCGAACCCAACGGAAAATTTGCGCTCCTGTGCCAAAAGGAAATTCAAAAACCATGAAGCCAGAAATTCTCTCTGCAGTAAATTTATCGTACACCATAAAATCGAACCACATATTCGAAAAAAAATGGTCTAAAACTCTCTGGAAAATAAAAAATTTAAGCCTTCAAAATCCTGGCCTGGTTGTGGTTGCAGGCCGAAACGGCGCCGGAAAAAGCACTCTTTTACGTTGTTTATTGGGCTTACTTAAAGCGCAAACAGGCGAAATATTATGGAATGGCAAAAAAAAATTCAATCAAAATGATTTAGGCTACATTCCGGAATTTCCAGTTTTACCTCCGTCAATTCCTGTGCGACAGTGGCTCAGTTGGCTCATGACTGATAAAGAATTCAAAAATTTGTTGAATTCAACACAAGCAGACCCTTTGTTTCAAAGACTCTCTGTAGAAAGTTTTTTAGATGTACCAGCAGATCAACTCTCAAAGGGTCAGCAGCAGAGAGTCCAACTCTGGACTGCCCTGGCATTTTCACCACCCGTACTGGTACTCGACGAACCATTTTCTGGCCTTGACCCTTGGGCGCGACAACAACTTTCACATTTTTTAATTCAAGTTTTAGATTCCGGCCGCACAGTTATAATGTCGACCCATGAAGTCACTCACGAGTTGCGACATCGCACGCTGCACACCTGGCTCATCGAAAATGAGGGTGTGACTGTCCATAATGGTTGCGCACTCCCTGAATAATAAAGGATACTATAATGCAACCAAAAGCAATTGTGCATTTAACTTTAGTAGAAAATTTCAAAGGTCAAATTTTTTGGGTGGCCGCAGCAGTTGGCATTGTGTGCCTTGCACTTGCAGCAATTCTATCTGGTGCAGCACTCACAACCGAAGCATGGCTTTTTGATAGCACCTCTTATTTTTTGTCCGATGTCACACTTTTTTTAACCGCTTCACTGCTTGGTTCGTTTCTTTTTGCAAAAGATTTTTCAAACCGTGGCCTGGCCGAAATCATATTAGTACGGGGTATGAATCGCGAACAACTTCTTTTTTACCGCCTTTTTGCCCATTGCTTGTCTCTTTTATTATTAAGTTTACTAATGTTGCTGAGTCGGAGCATTGCATTTATTTTACCATCAGAATCTGGGCAATCCACATTTTTAGCTACGTTTTACATGTTTGCATTTACTACACTTAAAGCCTGGGTAGCATGTGCATTGGCTACTTTTTTAGGAATCCACACTAGGCCAGTGATAGCATTTTTAGGCACCACCGCCCTTTTTGCTTTCGGGCATTTTGCCACAGGAATATCTGGAATTACAGGACTTATTGATGCAGAAAATTCTCCAATTTCTGCAGAGGTGAGTTTTTTACTTAAAATATTTCGCATCTGGAATCCCAATTCACTCGTTCTAGAATCGTTTCAAGGTCATTGGAATTTACCAACTGGGCCAGACCTTTTTTACAGCCTTTTGTGGGGCATAGGAGCATGTATGGTATTTATTTGCGCAGGGTTTTTATCGGTACGAAACCGCGACATAGGGTCGATGAAAATTTAAAGGCCGTATTTAGCAAGAAGTTTTTGGTATTGGCCATTCTTTTTCATTTCAACAATAATTCAATCAATTTAAAATCGCGATTTCCACTTCTTTAAAAGTAGGGCATTGCTCACCACAAAAAAACTAGAAAGCGCCATTGCACCACCGGCAACAATTGGCGACAGAAATCCTAAGGCGGCAGCAGGAATTCCAATTGTATTAAATATAAAAGCAAAAAAAAGATTTTGTTTTATTTTAACAAATGTGGCACGAGAAATATTAATGGCATCGGCAATTAAAAAGGGATCCGACCTCATAAATGTTATACCTGCCGTATGCATTGCAACGTCTGTGCCCGATGCCATGGCAATGCCCACATGGGCCGCTGCCAATGCAGGGGCATCGTTCATACCGTCGCCCACCATAGCAACCTTGTGTTTTTGAGACACTAAAAATTGCACAAATTCAGACTTTTCCTGCGGTAAAACTTCAGATTGAAAATTTTCGATTCCCAACTCTGCCGCCACTTTTTTCACCGCCCCAGCATTGTCACCGGAGAGCATGTAACAACGGACTCCAATTTCTTTCAAATGTTCTATTGCCAAAAGAGCAGTTGGTTTCGTTTCATCAAAAAAAGTGATTATTCCATCGATATTCCATCGATTTGCAAGAGTATTTTCTGCGCTCAACTCGCTACTGACTAAAAAGGAAAGTGTGAGGCCCTCCGATTCAAGTTGCAATACTTTATCCTGAACTTCAGAGATTGAAACATTCAAATCAGACAACATTTTTTTGTTACCTAACGCAAATTTTTTATTCAAATATTGGCCTACTACACCTTTTCCTAGAAGTACTTTAAATTCAGTTATATCTTGAAGCTTCAGTTTTAGAGACAATGCATATTCATTTACGGCACTAGCCAACGGATGGGTGCTTCCTACTTGCAACGCAAAAGCATTTTTTAAAATCTCAATTTTGGAAGATAGCAAAGGTATAATTTGAACAATTTTTGGCTTACCAACTGTCAGAGTTCCAGTTTTATCGAATATAATAGAGTCGATTGACTGCAAATTTTCGAGCGCTTCGGCATCTTTTATTAAAATTCCTTTTTGCGCTGCAACACCTGTTCCTACCATTATTGAAGTTGGAGTTGCGAGTCCAAGAGCACAAGGGCAAGAAATAACCAAAACAGAAACTGCGTTTAAAATTCCACTTAAAAAATCGTGAGCCCCAAAATTCCAACCTAAAAAAGTAACAACTGCAATTAAAAGTACAGCAGGAACAAACACTGCACTCACCCTATCTACCATACGTTGCACAGGTGCTTTACCGGCTTGAGCATCTTGAACCAAGCGAATAATACGGGCTACTGTTGATTCACTTTGCAGCGCAGCGACTTTCATTTTTATGAGCGAGTCTGTATTTAGAGCCCCACCCAGTAATTTACTCCCAATTTCTTTAAATACGGGAACACTTTCACCAGTGATTAAAGACTCGTCGGCATGAGTGCTGCCCTCAATCAAAATTCCATCTAAGGCAATGCGTTCGCCAGGTTTAATGAGCAACACATCGGCAATTTGAATATTATCTAAGGCAACGGATTTAAATTCGCCATCTCGCAATGCCATTGCAGTTTCTGGGCTCAATGCCTGCAAACTCTCGATGGCTTCAGTGGTCTGATTTTTAGCTCGCAATTCTAGCCATTTACCAAACAAAACCAAAGCAATAACTACGGCAGAACTCTCAAAATACAAATGCGGTGCCATGGCATGATTTGCAGAATGTTGCACAAATTGCGGAAACAGCATGATAAAAACGCTCAAACTCCAAGCTGCACTTGTGCCTATGGCCACTAATAAATCCATATTACCAGCGAAAGCCTTAAGTGCTTTCCAGCCCGCTTTGTAAAAACGAAATCCGAAATAAAACTGCACCACCGAGGCCAATGTAAATTCTATAAATTGCGGGATTCTAAATTCAATATTTACCAAAGAGAGAATCATAGGCAGAGTAAGAGGAATGGCAAATATCATGCACAAAACAACGTTTATAAATTCTTTTCTAATTGCATTTTTCGCATCGCGAATCGAATTTTTATTTTTTTTATCACTTTTATTGATAATTTTTGCTTCAAAACCAGCACCCACAATGGCATCGACTATTTTTTGCCCTAAGTTTGAATTCAACTGAGCGTCGGAATTCAAAATCACCGAGGCCGTTGCTGTTGTAAGATTAACATTTGCCGTTTGAATTTCTGGTATTTTATTTAAGACCCGCTCTATGCGGCTGGCACAAGAAGCACAGGTCATACCTGAAACAGAAAACGAAGCAGTTTTATCGTTCATGATGTTCTCCCATCACAATTGATTAAACCAAAAAACTACAACTGACAAATATATTATTGAGCTATTGCTCTTTCCACAAAATCTAGAGTATTAAGGCGACCAAAACGGGTAAAACGCTCCAAACTAACTTCGGAATATTTGGGCGTAGATGTTTCAAAAAGATCTTTCAGCACCGTTTTAATACCAGCTTGAGGTTTTAATCCCCAATAAAGTGCTAAAGCACTGCCTACAACAGGAACAGAAAAACTAGTGCCTGTAAAGTAACTCATTTCGCCCGAAGCGGTGTTTAAAGGCAAGTTAACCCCTGGTGCAGAAATGTCGACACTCTGCCCGTAATTCGACGACGGAGCTTTTGCCAAATGTCTGTCATGATTTCCCACAATCACTAAATTAGGCAAATGATATGCTGCTGGGTATATGTTTTTATCGTCTATTTTCTCGTTGCTGTTACCTGCAGCGGCTAAAAACACAACACCACTTGCGCGCTGCATAATAAGTTTTTCAATTCTGGCAATTTCGTCGGGAATTTCTTCTTGATAAGAAAAACTTAAATTCACAATGCGCGCCCCATCAGCCACAGCATTATCTAACGCCACTGCCAGTTGCAACATTCCTAAATCGCGACGCAACAAAGTAGGGTCGTCGCCAGAAAAAGAAATTTTGTAGCCTTGTAATTCAGCATTTGGAGCATATATATTTATTTTTTTTCCATTCAGATAAGCACCAGAATAAACGCTCGAAATAGCAGTGGCATGGGACTGCCATTTTTTTTGTTCAAAATCGTAGGTCAAATTGGTCATTTTTTTTAGGGCATCGGCAATTGACGGAGTCGATGGCACAATTCCTGAATCAATAATTGCAATTTTTACCGGCAAAAACTGCAAATTGTCGGCCTTTATTTTGCTAATTCCTCTCAGAAATCCCGATTCTTCGTAGGGACTCAAATTGATTACATCCCGCGATTGCAACGGCAAAATGGCAGGAGAAACTATAGACTCGCGAAAATTTAAATTATTTTCATTTCTAAATTCGCTGTCTGTTTTTTCATCAAATTGCAATATTGGAACCAATTGTTCCGATTTTTTTTGTTTTTTAACATAAACCATATTGGGAACAGAACGAAAACGATAAACTAATATTCCACCCTGATTCGTAATTTCATCGTCCGTGAGGGCAGTGCGGTAAATTGTGCCTTCGTACCGGCGCACTTCGAGCGCTCGCTCGGGAGCATCAAGAGCTCCGCATCCCCAAGGAATTGCTAAAATGAGCCAAATCAATTTATAAAATCGCATGTTTTTGGGCCCTCCTGCGCATTTAATACAATGGCAGAGGACTCGAACTGTTTGGCGTCAAAGCCTCGTCAAGCTCCCAATTTTGTTCCTACGGTCTCAGATTGGTCAAGGCAAACCACGGCAAAACCTGGAATAGATCGTGCGTCATCTACCCCTAATGCCTTGGCCAAAGTAAGACCTGCATAGCGTCTGTCTTGTAAATAATTCTCAATAAAATCGATTTGCGCAAATTTTGCCAACAGGCCTTTGGATTGCTCAGATCCTGCAAAAAGCCAACCACCAGCACCGGTTAATCTTCTCACTCGTTCTCTGTAAACAAGCCTATCTCCCGAAAGAATTCCGTGCATTTCTTGTAAGAATTCATTTTCAACATGGCTCGAACCACTAAAGCTAAATAATTCGTCGCCAAATACTCCTTCAACAGCCACACGTTCATTGCAATCCAAAATAACAATTCCCAAATCGATGGCATTAATTGTTCCTTCTTTTGCAACGGTTTCAAAAATAGTTGAAAAATCGGTGAAAAGCCGCAGCAAAAGCAATTCTATGCGCCCTGTTTCTGCTTTTTGACGCAACGAAGTCACAAAGAAATTAAGGTGCCTAGAAACCAATTCTACTAATCGCTCTTCCTGTGCCGTAGCTTTAGATGCAAAACGCCATTGAATTAATATCATGCACCGCGGCTTTAAACGGTAGACTTTCCAGCTCGAAATGGCATTTTCCATGGGCGCGTGTCCCAAATGCTCTAAAACAACATCGCGCGGAATTTCACCGTCGACCAACGGATGCGACGCGCGCAATGTGTGCGTTTGCGCTTTGGGCATTTGCACATCGTCTAAAATGCGGCCCTGAAATTTGGATAATAAATACCCACTGTGCAAACCCAGCATCATTAAATCTTGTTCTAAATCGTTTGAAGCATAAACCGATGCAGGCACCCCCGCCAAGGCAATCCAACCTAAAAGAGATGAACCGTTTGTAAGTGCTACCAACACAAGATAACAAGTTTCTTGCCTGTTGCGAAGAGGATTATTTTTAGAAGATTTTTTACTACTTATATCATCATGCTTATCGACATCATGCTTATCGACATCATCTAAAATTTTATTGTTTTTTGTGTTATCTTTTATATTATGTTGTGTATTTTTAACGCCTTTTTCATTTTGCAATGTGGGTTCTGCAACAGTTTGCGAATCGTCGTCTACTGTGTCTGTTTCTGCACTTTTATTTGCCGTAGCTACGGTAGATTTTTGAGTGCTGGCATCGTTTCGAACCGTACTTTCATCCGAATTTATATTTCGCAACTGAATCACAGGCGCTTCTTTATGATTTTCCATTTTAACGGAATGCATCATTTCTACCAAAGCAACCCGCATCGATGCACTTGCCAATCGCAATGCATTTTTCCCACCCGGAGGCACAGGAACAACAACGTTGCGCGAACGTTCCATATCTAATGGTACCAATCTGACGGGCTCGTCTGCATTGCGCCCCAGCCATTTTAAAATATCGTTTTCACGCAGCATTTCTCCTTCATATTTGTCATTTTTATCTTTAAATCGACAAACAAATTTTTCACGCCCTTCGTTTTGTTCCAAAATAAAAATAAATCCGTGAGTTGGTTTTAAAATATTCATTGCCAGCCGGAGGCTTTCACCAAAGAGTTCCGATTGAGAATTGGCTTCTGAAAGTTTTTGCATACTTGTTAAAATATGATTGACGGTTTTTCCAAGTTGTCTGTCGCGCGTATTTGCACTTGTGTCAGTTTTTTCATCCTCAATATATTTTTCAATATTGACTTTCGTCCTTCGCGCTAATCCGGCAATATGACGTTCTAATAGCTTCCAATTGTAAGTAGATGCAAGCCTGAATGCGGACACAAATTCATCTTTTGCACGTAACTGGCCCTCGAGCGCACAAAAACATGCCAGATACAATCTTCCAACACATTCCAATAATTCTGTGCGTTGAGTACGTGCTTCATTGATTGCCAAACCAATTTGTTCAAAAGCTTCTGTTTGGTTTTGGCCCATATACGTGCGCACGCCTCGGAACAATGCGGCCATGGCATTGCGTCGCGGATTTTTTTCTCCTTCTGCCCGTAGCAATACTTTATCTACGGCCTCCATAAGGCGTTTGAGCGAAGGCCCCCAAGGCCACCCCCGCGCATGAGATGAAACTGCCATAAGTGGAATAATAATAACGGCCAAACGCAGGCCATCAGAAACTGGCAATGAAATTAATTCAGCCCGAATTCTCATTACTTTTCGCGTGCCAGACAAATAATGTTGCAAGGCTTCTTTGAGTCGCCCCGTGACCAAAGACTGCAATGAATATGCATACGATGCAAATGCGTCGCCGACTACTGTTCCTGATTCTTGCCTGCGAAGTTGCTCTACAGCGCGCCTCAATGGGTCTAATTTATCGACTAATGCAAA
>JAYTOT010000069.1:0-1078 GCA_043747645.1 Pseudomonadota bacterium
AGAAATTTTAACATCCATGTGTGGCCCAGGCTCCCAAAGAAATTTTTTAAATCTGCCTCAAACACGAATTCTGTCCTCTTGTAAGATACAGTTTCGTGCAGATTTGAAAGGGAATTATGTGCAGATATTCCCGGGCGACCTCCATATGAAAATTCTAAAAAGTCATTTTCATAGATGGCGCTTAAAATGTCTGTCACAGCACTTTGCAGGGCGAGGTCTAGGACAGTAGGAATCCCAATGGGTCGCTTTTCCGTTTTACCAGGATTAGGAATATAAACTCTGCAAACAGGGGAGGGGGAATTAACAATTAGACTTGAAAAATATTCACGCCCAATTTGCCGGTGGGACAAAAATACCGAGGAACAGAATGAACTAAAGAAACAACGTTCAGGATGGCGCACCCAATCCTTCATTTTCATCTAAACCAAAACTATTTCTGGGCACCGGCAAACGATTTAAAGGTCGTAATTAATTAAGAAACGTTGAAGACCGTGGTGAAAATGTGAAATGCCAACTTTTGAATCCTATTACGAAGTGGGCTGCGATAAATGTGATGCCGATAACTTGGGATGTGACATAATTGGAAAAAAACTCGGAAATGGAGAGGAAGGAAGCAGATAGATGATGGAGAAATTATTTGGTGCATGGAAACTTCAGGAATTTATTATAGACGATTCGCAGGGCAGTAAGCTTTGGCGTCCGGGTGCTCATGGTCTGCTCATTTATAGTGAGACAGGCCATATGAGCGTTGCCATTAATTCCGAACTAAGCGATGGATCAGTGATCGATTCTATGCTGTTTTATTCTGGTACGTACGAAGTTGAGGGCAAATCTGTGAGGCACCGAGTGTCAAACGCGACTGACCCGCAACGAATTGGACAAGAATTGTTTCGAGAAGCATATTTTTCAGACGCAAGGACTCTGAAACTTACGGCTCACGGTGACTTTGGGACCGCAATTCTGACCTGGCTGAAATTATAATGAACATGAAACACTTATTTTTTGCAATTTTTTGCTCTCTACCTTTTCATGCATATTGCTCTCCAATTGAAGTTCGTATCGCAGCTGTTGCAGCATT
>JAYTOT010000070.1:0-1030 GCA_043747645.1 Pseudomonadota bacterium
TTTCCGGCACTCTCGCCCGCAACACAGCACGCAATTTTTATGATGAATGAAACACAATTAGACCAACAAAATGAAATGATTATTGACTACCCAGACCAAAAATCGTTCGAAATTGAGCTTCAAAAAATCGCAGAGTCTCACAAATAAAACCGTACCCTCCGAGCCGCACCCCAAACTGTCCCGACTCCCACTTTTGAGTCTCATTTTCACAGTATTTATGATTTTCGAGAGCGAACTACAGGGAGTCTTTTTTCAGATTGTATGAGTGTGCACCTGCTCGAACTTCCAAAGCTTAAGAATTATTTAGATCATTACCCCGAAAAAAGTCCGAATTCTGCTGCGCAATGGAGTCGATTTTTTGAGATCAAAAATTTAGCCGATTTGGAGAAATTAGCTATGGAACAACCAATTTTTCGTCGGGCCGAGCAGGCTCTTTATTTGATTTCTGGCGACCCCGAAGTACGCCAATTAGCTGAAGATCGTGAAAAAGCCCGCGTGAATGAATTAACCGAAAGGGAATATTCAAAGCAGCACTATTTGAAAGAAGGCCGCGAAGTGGGCATACAAGAGGGCATACAAGTGGGCCTAGAAAAAGGTGAAAAAGATGCACATCTTCGGTTAATTTTAGCGATGATTGCGGAAGGACTATCGAGCGAATCCATTTCAAAAATCACCCAAATGTCGGTGTCAGAAATAGACAGTCTCCGCGTGCCGTAGAATTTCCGGCTGAGCCAATACATTCGCGACTCAAACACACAACCCCGCCAAAATGTCCCTCGAATTTTATTTCCGGCACTGATAAAAGTACATTCGTAACATTTTATCAGTTAGGAAAACACTATGAATCAAGCTATTTCCGCACCAAAATACATGGATCCTAAGGTCGACTTTGCATTTAAAAAAGTATTTGGCACCGAGCAAAACAAACCGTTACTCATAGACTTATTAAAGTCTCTTTTAAAAATAGATATTCATTCTCTCGTTATTAATAACAGTGAACTCATAAAAGATTCTTTAGACGAAAAATCTC
>JAYTOT010000071.1:0-18146 GCA_043747645.1 Pseudomonadota bacterium
TGCTACTATTTCGCGTGTTTCGACGTTGAGGCCTATGTGTAATTTGCGCCAAGTGCGTCGTTTACCAACGCCGTGAATACGCACCTTCCATTCGCCCTCGCCAAATATTTTGAGACCAGTTGAGTCAATGGCTAGATGCATGGGTTTTTCTGGTAATTTGTATTCCAAAGCTACTTTTTGCTTTGCAGCTCTGCGGGACAGAGTGCTGAAATCTGGAACGTCAAGCTCCAGATTCATTATCTTGAAAATAGAACGAAGAAGACCTTGGGTTCCTGGCAATGAAAGGCGGTAAATAGCGCGCAGACTTAAAGCAAGCTGAATCGCAGCATCGGAGTAATGAAATTGCTGGACTGCTTTACCGGTTGGCACTGCATACCAATTTTTAATGGTTTCCTCATCAATCCAAACTGTCAGTGAAGCACGATTTCTTAAGCTTTCGTTTTAGGAAGACCAGTTACGCACTCGATACCGAACATCTTCTGCAGACATCTGGACACCTCACTTGGAGATTACGGTGGCTCGTAACACTACGCCGCTAATGGCCTTTCATGCAACAACGCTTTCTGCAACAGCTTACCGCAGAAATTGGCTGGGGCGCCAATATGGTGATTCTTGATAGGTGTAAAACTCCCGAAGAACAAGAATTTTACCTCCGTATGACCGCTAAATTTGGTTGGTCGCAAAATGTTTTAAAGCTGCAAATTCAAAATCAATCATTTTTAAAGGCCGCAATGAGTCAACAAAACTTTGAAAAAACGCTTTCGCCAGAACGCGCTGCTTAAGCTATTTTGGCGTTCAAAGACGAGTACACATTCGATTTTTTAGAACTCGCAGAAGAGCACACCGAACGAGAACTCGAAAGGGCAATTCTACAAAAAATAAATCAATTTTTGACCGAAATGAGCGGACAATTCACGTTCTTTGGAAATCAATACCGATTGAATGTTGGTGGAGACGATTTTTACATCGATTTACTTCTGTATCATCGCGCCCTACAATACCTCGTTGCCATAGAATTAAAAACTGTTGAATTTAAGCCTGAGTTTGCAGGTAAAATACAATTTTATCTGACTGCCTTAAATAAACAAGTTAAAATGCCACACGAAAACAATTCAATCGGCATGATTTTATGCACCGATAAAAATCGAACCGTGGTTGAATATGCGCTGTCGCAGTCAACTGTCCCAATGGGAGTTGGCACATATACGCTTTCACCAAACTTGCCAAAAGAACTGGAAGGGAAACTTCCCTCAGCAGAAAGCGTCACAAAACTTGTCGATTCGATGCGCCGAACTATTGCTGAATCTAGTCACTTTATTTCTGAGGAAGATCACCCAAAATGACATCCAAAGAGCAATGTTTGCACTGTCACTACGGTCAATCGGTCCCTCGCCGCACCGCATTTATTCCAATTGCATTTCCGTCAAATTTCCACGACACTGGAAGATAGCCGCGTCTAAATTCCAGTGTGGTGGAAATTTGACGGACTAATATCATATCAAATTAGCTACTTAAATATGTAAGCTAAAATCTGAAGCCTCAAGCCGTTTCAATTGGTTTCAAAAGTTGGTTACGATAAATTATTCGCAGAACACAATATCCGAATTGTAAACACAGAAAAGTTTTTAGCGGCATTGGTTTGAAATCAATGAATGAATTGCAATGAATATCAGGTTATCCTTAAATAAGTTTTAAGCGCTGCCAAACAGCACCCAAATAACGGCGATTCAATTTTACCAATTGGCCGCAATAAATCTTTACTATCGACAGTAAATATTTGACAACAAACGACCCACGAATCATTTAAAAGCCCATTAGCTTTTGAGGCACTAACATCGACCCAATAAGGAGTATTGGGTGACTTTGTTTGAATTGGCAAAACTGTAACACAAGAAGTTCTACCGATATTAACGCACGATACCACCAAAAATGGCCTTGAAAATTTTGAGGTATCAAGTGGCTGGGAAGGATTTGACTCGTTAGCACAGATTTGCTGATGAAGAATACAAATGTCACCGGCGATCGCCGTTAGGCCAAACCCTGAAGGTCCATGGCTTCGGTTCGCTCAATACCCGAACCGTCTAATTCGTTTTCAGAAACTTCGTCAATAATTTGCCTCATTGTCTCACTTAACCCCTCGGAATTGACGAGTGCCCAAAATTGACTTGGCTTCTGAATGAGTAGCATTTTAAGGCAATCGCGACTCATATGAGCTCCTATTTGTGCAGAATTAAGAGATTTATGCAATTCTATACATCCCCAATATCGCAACATTGACCGTTTTCCTTAAGCGTGTCAACAGTTCAAAAAACGACCGAACGCTGCCAAATTGCGATCGAAAACCCGAATAAATCAGAAAAATAAATGCCGACTTATTATCTGAATTTTGTTTGCAGTGAAATTTTTGTATGCATTTAAGTTTTTATAAGGTCCAAATTCAAAGATTTACAAAGTACTAGCTTCCAAAAATTTTAAGTCTCATTAAAAACGTCCGATACCTCTCCGTCGCGCTTATTTCAATGGAGACAATCTGGGTCTGAGAATTTTTTTAACTTTTTTAGCATTTGCACTTTCCGCAGATTCAAATGCGCAAACTAAGCAAATTTCTAGAACTCATTGCGCAAAATTCGATGACTCTTGCAAAAATTACTTGCACAAATTCGAAAAAAAATCTGACGCTGATTTGGAAAAAGAATGTACTAAAAATTCCAAAGCTTGTCTCAACGCCGCAGGAATTGCGAGTGCTAATAAAATGAACAAATATTAAAATATGCGTGCAAATATAAATTTTCAAACATGAATTCCAGACTCAAAAAAAATCTGATATTCTGAAGCTTGTTATATATTTTTTCGCATGAAAATCGAATGACTTCTGCCACACAACTCCCCATTCGCATTTCAGATTTACTCAACAACAATATTGTTGAAAACGAAAGAATAGAATTCAAAAAAGGCTGGAATCCCGAAGCAGTGCTTCGCACTATTTGTGCATTTGCAAACGACCTTGAAAATCTGGGCGGCGGATACATCGTTGTTGGAGTCGCTGAAAAAGATGGTCAACCAGTGCTGCCCCCGGCAGGCATTATCAGAAGCACTTTTGATGCCATTCAGAAAGAACTTCTAGGCATATGCAATTTATTGCAGCCCCATTATTTTCCACAGTTGCACTGGAATCCCTTCATCAAAAAAGTGTTTTAGTGATATGGTGTCCGGCTGGAAATCATCGCCCCTACACTGTGCCGGAATTTTTGCATTCAAAAGAAAACAAAACTCGCAATTATTATATTCGTCAATTTTCTAGCACCGTTGTGGCTTCCGGCGATACACTGAACGAACTCATTTCATTAACCGCCAAAGTACCATTCGACGACAGAGCACACCCCACAGCAACAATTGATGACTTGAGTATAACCCACGTCGTAGCGTTTGTAGACAGCGTTGGCAGCGTATTGGCGACAGAAATTCCAAAACTGAGCAAGGAAGAAATTTTTAATCGCATGCAAGTGCTAGAAGGTCGACCTAAACACAGACGTGTCAGAAATATTGCATTACTTATGTTTGCAAAAGAACCACGAAAATTTATTCCCTATGCTCAAATTGATGTTGTGTGGTTTCCAAATGGAGCCGGTGCTGACGAATTTGAAGAGCAAATTTTTACCGAGACACTTACGTAGCAATTACGAGGTGCACTGGAATATATTTTTGAAAAATAAGTTCAGAAAAAGTGGTAAAATACACCGACCGCGCCGAGGCCGGCAGGTATTGGAGTTACCCAAAAGTCGCTATTGAAGAAGCGCTTGCAAATGCCGTGTATCACAGAAATTACGAATTACGGGAGCCCATTGAAGTCCGAATTTTTCCAACTGAAATTTTAATTTATTCCGTAAACGGCTCCGACTCGCGAATTTCAATGGAGTCACTTTTAAGCGGAAGAGCTATTGTGCGAACATACCGCAATAGGCGCATTGGTGAGTTTTTAAAGGAGTTAAAATTCACTGAAGGTCGCAACACAGGCATTGCAAAAATTCGCGACTCTTTGAGCAAAAATGGCCCGCCACCGCCAGTGTTTCATTCCGATGACGCACTCACTTGTTTTGCGACTGAATTCAAAATTCATTCTGCTTTTCTGGAAACGCCGGTGCCCAATTCTGAATTCGCCCAATTCTGAATTCGCCCATGATAAGGCCCATGATAAGGCCCATGATATTTCAAATTTACAGCAAGAAATATTGCACTTTTGTTCCAAGCAAGCGCGGAGCGTTCCAGAAATTCTGGCACATGTTGGTGCTCAAGGCCGCTCGGGCCACATCAAGGGTATTTTGTTGAATTTAACAAAAACAAATCTGCTCGCCCTGACAATTCCAGGCAAACCCAAAAGTAAAAATCAAAAGCGAGTCACCACTGCGCTTGGAAAAGATGTCGTCAAAAATAAAGCCGAATTAACGGGAAAAAATGACAAGCCTCATGAGGCGAATATAAAGAAATAATCGCCCAATGAGTCGTGGTTTCAATTTTTTGATACGCATAACAATTTGTATTAATGATGTTTGCAGAGACACTCAAATTTTTTGTGGCATTTTGCGATAGAGGGGGCACACTGCATTGAACAGGAGCCACCAGAATTCATGCTTTTTCGCTTGCTATATTTGTTCTCTTTATTGTACGCGTTATACCCCTGCAAATTTTAGCATTAACTTCTATTATTTCAGAAAAAATATTTAAATCTATTTCAAATATTTCCGTATTAGCACTTCTGCGAACAACTTTGCTCATGGCTTCGGCATTTGGAAATGTTAAAAATAGTCTCAAAAATATGCCCTGGAACACCATATTTCTGATTTGTGGCATGACAATGTTTATTGACATTGCTGAATCTGCAGAAATTCTCGATTTAGTTTCCTAAAAAATAGCACAAAATTCTACCTCAAATTCTGTTTTTTTTGACTTCCATTTTCTGCGTGGCAAACATCACTCCCGAAGCGCTGCGCCTGAAAACTTTTCCGTCACCTTTAATTTGGGGATTTGCAATGAATGGAATTTCCAGCGCAGTTTGCTGGCTGGTGTTTAAAATAGTTGAGTTGTTGCGGCTTGATTTAAATGTTTTGCCTTGCTACCGTTCGCACGCTTCAAAAAGTCTCTCGTATTAATTTAATCATTCTGATGGAAAGTCATAATTTAATGATTCAAAAATGCTCAAATAGTACTTCATTTGGGGCAATGACAATTGCCCAAACTTCTCATTTTTCCGTCGCACTTGCGGGCCGCGCCGAAGCAGTGGCGGTCGCAGCAGCAGAATTCACACGCACTCAAGCCAGCACAATTGATGCGCCAGGAGAAGCAGTTGCCGTAATGGTTGATGGGAAAGTCGTTCACGAATTTTATTATGGAAAAGCAAATATTGAAAAAGGCACTCCAGTGACACGCGACACTGTTTTTCGCATTGCTTCAGTGTCAAAAACCTTCACTGCATTAGGCTTAGCAAAAATCAAGGAACAACAAATTTTCTGATGGAATTATAACAAAAATTCTATCTGCTAGTATAGCCGAGGAAAAAGTGCTCGCGAATAAATTAATCAATAGATTAATTTATTTAGCTTAAGGAAAATCCGAGTTAAAATACGATGAAATTTTTGGGGCGAAGTTTATTAAGTCCATTCCCGAAAAAGAAACAAGAACAATTTTCAAATCAATTATTGATAATGCATGATTACCGGCAACTGTCACAGCAATCACAATGCCGAGCCCGACTGCTGCAGATGCTCGAATTCAATTTGAAAAAAATAAGGAGCATATTTTTTCCATTAAATTTGACAGTAGATCTAAAAAAATTTCCAGCTTTAATATTGAGTAAATGAAAACCCATTAGCAAATTCAACCGCTCGCTAAAGAACCTGCCAAAACAATTAATTTCAATTTTCAATCCCATTGATTCCAATTCAAAAATATCTGATATTTTAAACCTGCTCACAAAAAATTTCGGCGCTGCTATTCTCTCTCAATGCCGGCAAAAAGGAATCAACATGCAAAACATCGAAACCACTGAACTCAGAACTCACACACAAATTATGGTCAGACAGCGCCACGAGCTCGCAGAGTGGTTCGGTTTTGAAACACGTAACAAATACGAATTCAGCACCACAAACGGCACTCCAATAGTTTTCGCTGCAGAACAAGGCAAAGGCATACTTGGCTTTATTTTTCGGCAGTATCTTGGGCACTGGCGCTCTTATAACATTGTATTTTTCGACCCCAACCGCCAAGAAGTCATGAGAGCAGTGCATCCCTTTCGTTGGTACTTTAGGGAATTCAATGTATTTACTCAAAACAATCGATACATTGGAAAAGTTGTAAAAATATTTTCTATTTTTACTAAAAAATTCGAGGTGCGCGACGAACTCAATAATTTAATATTTGAGGTATCTTCGCCAATTTGGAAACTATGGACGTTTCCATTCCTCTCAGCGGGCAGGCAACGCGCACAGATTCAAAAAAAATGGACCGGACTCCTTGCCGAAGCATTCACTGATAAAGATAATTTTTTAATACAATTTGAAGATTCGTCACTGACCGAAAATCAACGCAAACTTATTTTAGCGGCGGCGCTTTACATTGACCTCACCTATTTTGAAAATAAGGCCAAATAACCTACCCTTAATTGATATTCGGACAAAAATTCAATTGGCAAAGATGTATTGTAGAAATGGGAAATATAACAATGCTTGGTAAAATTTTAATGCTGAAAAAGCATCAAAGACCTTCTATCAAAAAACATAAGAAAGCACTATTATCCATTGCGTTTATCTCATTAACAATAGTCACACTTGACAGCTGCAAAGCGCGCACATTTAATAAAAGCGAAACGAGTAGCTTTTCTTTTTCGTCGCCCTTTAAATTGATTCCCAAAAACGCCATTCCGACAATGGTAGACATAGCCGATATCTACAATTCTAATATTTTAAAATACAGCCCCAATATTGCACCTCCTGAATTTAAAAAAGAAATCGCCCTAGGACTCAGCATTGCAGCCGACTATAAACTTGGATTTGAGCGCTTAGAAAATGATTTAGTTGCCCGCATCGACACTTTTGAATTTAAATCAGATTTTAGCCCTGGCAAAAGTTTTGGCGGCAAATTCAAAACATTTTTGCCCTTTGAAATGCAACAAGGTAGTTCCATTATTGTAGGCCGAGTTTTTAAAAATGCTGTTGATGCCCTCAAAGCAAACAAAATAAAAGATTTTAATTTAGCTCAATTGCCACTTTCATCAGATCTTGCTCTTTCATTAAATACTGGCGATGTAGTCACAATTCCTGTCAATTCTAAAATCATTGTCAAAACACCCTCTATTATTAATAATCTAACTCAACAAATTGCAGTGAGCCCCAGTGCATCTCTTATTATGAGTGGCATGTTTGAATTGCAAATCATACGCGGTCAAAACAAGGAAGTCAGAATAAAAATAACCAGCAAGCTGTCTCAGCAAACCACTGCATCAGTGAAACAAACAACTTCGCTCGCTGAAATCCCAAAGGCACTTGCATTTTTAACAGATTTTTCTCAGAGCGCAGAAATTTCTGGTACGTTACTCGAAGGAAAAAAGCTAAAGGCAGATTACGAAATTGATCTTTCAGACAGTCAAGCAAAAGAAGCTTTTGACCGCGCTGTTTCTGGAAGAGTGACGCTTTTAGACGGCCCAGAAAATCTTTCGGGCATGAAGCTCAAAGGCGAATCTTTTTTAGACCTCTCCATGCTAGAAGACCTTGCCAGAAACACAGAATCGTCGAGAGTTCAATTGAACAGCAGCGTTCTGACTCACACTAAAGAAAAATCTGTTTCCCTCAAATTCGCACTCCCCTATTTGTCGTGGAGCAGTACAAATAGCGATAGTAAAAACTTAATCACAGCAGTTATTCCTCCAGAAAAACCCCAATTAAGGGAGGTTTTTTTGACAAAAAAATACAGAGCCCGTGAGGCCTTTAAAACATTTTCATTTGCCAATGAAACAAGTTTAACTGGAATTTCTATTGACCCCGACAAAAAAACTCAGATGTGGGTGCATCTCGACAGGCACCAGGGTTCCCATTTATCATCGAGCGAAAGAGAGCTTTCTTTGGCGAAACTCAATAAATATTTAGGGCCACTGAGTCCGACCATAGATACAGAAGGAAGCGCAGACTCTACACCTGAAATAGCCTGGAGCGAATTTCACATTGCCTATAAGCCAGAATTAATGTCGCAATTATGGAATCCTGCCTTAACGACTCCTAAAATATTATGGCAGGCAATTTCGAATATGGTGAAAACTTTTGAAGGCAGTGATGTGCTTTTGTACGATCAACGTCCGTATAATTTCTCTTCTTTGCCAAAATATGAAAACACGGAAACAAACGAAATTGCAGCAAATGCATGCACCCTTGTCACAACTCATTGGGGACGTCATTATTGTGGCCTCTTCGCTCACGAAATTATTCCAGGCATATTGGCACTCCAAAAGACTAAAAACATAGACCAACAAGCATCGTTTTTACTTAAATACTCTAAGGGTGAAATTATGCTCAATAGTTTTGGCCCAATTATTGTCACGAGATTTTTAGCCGAAATATTTTTCCAAATATCTCCTCAAAATAAATCGTTTGCTTATTCTAAAGTAAAGTCGCCTGAAAAATCGAAGGAATTGATTAAATCTTTAGCGCTCAAATCCGATACTTTTACCACGAGTGGAGATATTGGAATTGACGAAGCCATTCTCGAAGCGGTGGCCAATGCGTTGTAATTAAAAAACTAAATACAGAGTCATACTGTTCAAAATTTCCTTCTTAAAATTCAATCTTGATCAAACAAATCGCCCAATCTATTCGAAACTTCATTCATCACATCGTCCCACCCAGCATGAGTATCTTGCCTTATAATGGTCATAGACTCGTACCAAGGTGAATCGCTTCGTTCACTCATCCAACGCCAATCTACCCCCCACTTAGGGCACAACAGCCACACAGATTTTCCTAAAGCGCCGGCTAAATGCGCCACAGCAGAGTCTATGGTAATCACTAAATCGAGTTCGTCAACAATTGCCGCAGTATCTGCAAGCGATTCTATCTGTCGAGACAAGTCTGTTACGTTTGCAAATTGCGATGCATCAGTAATTTCGGGCAAGCGCTCAGCATATGCATGTTGCAGCAAATAAAAATTCAAGTGTGAAAATTTTTGTTGGCAAATTATTTTTCTAAATTCACTGTACGGACACGACCTATTTTTATCGTTGCTGTGATTGGGATTTCCAGCCCAAACTAACCCCACCTTTTTATTTTTTCTACATAATATTGAATCCCACTTTGCTTTAAAATATGAGGAAGCTGCAAGATAGTTATTATAAAAAAAATCGCCTTCAGTTTTCACTCTCAACAAATAAGGCAGGCTCATAATCGATGCTTGATAATCGTGTGGAGTGGGTGATGCGCCAATTTCAAAAATAATATCTATCCAATCTACAGGCGCTAACAAATCGACAAGTGCAGGATAACAAACAAATGAAATTTGAGTAAAACCCATCAAACGAAGTTGTTTAAAGAAACGAAACATTTGAATGCAATCACCCAAACCTTGGTCTGGAAATATTAAAATCGATTTATTGATAACCTTAAATCCATCCCACTGTGGTAATTCGGAGTGAAATGAACGAATTGCTGGGAGCTTATGGCGACTTTCGTACAACCCAAAACCCTCACTCCATTTTCCCAAACGTAACAGAGAAATGGAGAGGTTATACTGAATAAGATGATCGCTTTGATTTGCTGTGAAAGCATCAACTAAATACTGATGCGCCTTTTTATAATTGCCCTGCAAAGTGAGCAGAATACCGAGTTCGAGCGCCGCATGAGGATGCATGCCCACAACTTTTTCAAACAGTTGCTCGGCACGTTCAAAGTCATTATTCATCATTAATACAATTCCGTATTTTATATTGAGTGATGAATCATGAGGATCTAAAACCAGAGCCCTGGTAAAGCACCGGTGTGCGTCCGTCATTCTGCGACACATTGCAAAACAAATACCTAAATTACCCAAAGCCTCAGCGTCATTCCAAGCATCGCTTTCGAGTTCATCCACAAGAGCTTCAAATTCTAAAATGCTCTGGGACACATCAAAAGTCGCATATTTTCCGCCATGCCATTGGGCCGAAAAAAAATTAAAAAAAGCCCGCACATATTTTCTATCGAAACGCATGGCATTCATAAAACAAATGAGCGACTCGCGAATGTCTACGCTTAAATATGCGACACCCAAGTTATTCCATGCCAAAGCCGACTGCGGCGCCAACTCTATGGCAGCTTTATGACTCTGAATTGACTTTGCAAAATTACCCAAATGCCGATAGCAAAGACCAAAATTATTATGCAATGCCGAAATATTATTGTTTACTTGTGCAGCATGTTGCAAATAGCGGAGAGCTTCTGTCCACTTTCCTTGGGCATTTAGAGTTGCTCCCAACATATGCAATGCATCGAAATGAGCATCATCAACAGAGAGTATTCTGCGGTACAATTCTTCGGCAAAAGAAAAATTTTGCTGACGCTGAAACTCCATTGCTAAATTCAAAGCATCGGGAACACTCATTTTCTGCGATGAAGATTCAAGAGAACTCTTAATGGACTGGCTCAAAACTTTCTCCTCATAAGTCTTATAGATTGACGCACCTTGACCCCAATTACGAACCATGAGATTTTTGTTAAAGTCATTTATCATCATTTGTTACTTTTAAAAAATTGAAAACAGAGGGCACATTCATGGCATCAGTTGTAAAAGCAGGATTGAGTGGCATTAGCTCCGGAAGCGGTGCGGGTTTAACAGCAAGCATTACTGCGACTACAATTCACGTGGTACCAGCCACAGCTTTATTGTACGACGAAGTCTGGATTTACGCCGCAAACACCACAACAGCCAGCGTAAACCTTACAGTCGGATGGCCCGGTGCAAATATTACAGTCTCAGTTCCTGGAAGCCAAGGCTTGCTTCTCGTTGTACCAGGATTAGTTGCGACTTCTACTTCAACTATTACAGCCACTGCAGCGGCAAATTCCTCAATTAACGTATTTGGATTTGTCAATCGCATACAACAGTAATATATTTTTATGCTTCGAACATTCGAATCTTGGCAAAAACGCGAAAGATATTCACTCTTTATTCCCATGCCGAGACCTAGAAAGTAACATGCAACATCTATTAAAATTCGGCCACAAAAATGACTGAAAATAAGTTAAACAAGTTTAAATCGTTCCGAAACAGTCTTAAACTCACAAAATTCTATTTTCCTGTCTTTTTATTTTCTATGATTTTAATTCCCGAATTTTCTTGGGCAGGACAAATTGAGACAATTCAAAAAAATGCAATATTTAACGAAACAAATTCAATAGTAGAGCTCAACAGATTGGCCATAAAAGGCGACTCCGACGCTCAATACTTGCTTGGTGTCATTTATCTTACCGGAGAAGGACTCAAAAAAGACGAAAAATTAGCCAAAAAATGGCTTCAAAAATCGGGGAATCAAGGTGATCTCCGTGCTCAAAATTTAATGGGCGTTATGCTCGACCCCATTTGGTTTGGCAGAAAAAACAACACTGTTGACGTAACAGAGGCTGCCCTTTGGTACCGCCGTGCAGCAATTCAGGGTTCAAATAATGCTTTTGAAAACCTAAAAATCATGAAGAAAAATCAGCTTTTAAAAGACGAACTCACTCCACAAATGCTGTTACAACGCAACGGATTACTAAACAAAAACAAAAAAGATTCAGAAAAAAAAGACAGCCGAGAAATATTTCAGTCTATTGCGCCAACAATTGTGGAAGTTATGGGACCAGATAATTATGGGTCCGGCGTTATTATTGGAAGCTACGATACAAAAAATGATTCAGGAAGCTTGTCGCTCGTGGGCGAAAATATTCCTTTTGAAAATCAATTTGTTTCTCAGGCAACGCAGAACAGTTCTTTGCTAAGCGGTCCGCACATTATAGTGATAACAAATCAGCACGTACTTGAAGGCTCAAATAAGATTATTTTGGGAATAGGTTCAAATAGAGAAGGAGAAACTCAAGGCCGTATTGAGTTAGACGCCGCCTGTTTTCCAAAAAGCAAAGGCTCGACTCTCGATTTAGCATTGCTTTTTATTTCCATGAACAGCAAAGCTTCTTTATACG
This sequence comes from Pseudomonadota bacterium, assembly GCA_043747645.1. Taxonomy (GTDB): domain Bacteria; phylum Bdellovibrionota_B; class Oligoflexia; order Silvanigrellales; family Silvanigrellaceae; genus JAYTOT01. The sequence continues at coordinate 12,192 of JAYTOT010000071.1, forward strand.
ACCCTCACATTCGCGTCGCTAATTTATACAGAGACGCGCAAAAAATCGATCGCGGAACCATGATTTATGCCGTCGGAAATCCTGAAAAATTAGAAAGAACCATCACGCAAGGCCTCTACAACGGCATTCGCGAAGAAGGAATTCAATTTGATGCCCCCATTTCGCACGGAAGCTCGGGAGGTGCATTGGTCGACGATTCTGGCCGGCTCATTGGAATCACAACAGGATTTAGCACAAACAAAGAATCGCAAAATCTAAATTTTGCAATCCCATATTTTGAAATCTCAAAATTTCTGCGTACCAAAGATTTAGATTGCATTGCACATTAATATCTTCTTCAATTTGTTGAAATATCTACTAAAATTGGTAATATTGAACCATTCAACATCAGATATTCAAAATAGACATCAAAGCGATAGCTATTTTGAACTTTCTTAATAACTTCAAGAAAAATTTGTGGCATTTGATTCACGGTATTTTTCTCAAAATAATTCAAATAGCAAATCATAATTTGCAGAAGTGCCTGGCCTGGGGTGATTTCAAATGAGTTCGATTTTTCAGCCAGAGTTATTCTCAATTGTGACTCAATTGCTAAAAAAGATTCCCTCAACTGTTCCAAAACCAAAACAGAATGCCGAGAGTCTTGAGCCTGATTTAGAAAATACATCAAATGTAGAATTTTTCCCCATTGATCTTGTATTGCCTTGAAAAGGAGAGCATCGGCGCTCCAAATCCATTTTTTACTTATGAAAATTTTCGCTAGAATTAAAAAACTGTCGGTGTATATTTCACCTTTAAAGTGGAATGTGGGCACTTGATTCAAAGCACCCCTATTTGCAACAGGTAATTTGAGGTCTTTCCAAGTCAATACATTAGTGGCATGTGAAATGTTGGCTTTTATGAAGCAAAGCTTTACCACCCGGCACCAAGGTGAGTCGGCCGCCAAATAAAGCATAGAATTGTTTATGCCGTCAAATTGATTTCTTGTCATGAATGAGTCAGCCTTTATGTGACGAAATTCGAAAAAATAAACACTTGGCAATTTGACTTATAATATAAAGGAAGTGCCTATGGTATATTCATCAAACACAGAAAATGCACAACCAATAACCCGCAAAAAAACCAGAGTGCCCGACCTTCTAGCTCTCAAAGGCAAAAGAAAAATTTCGTCCATCACTTGCTACGATTCTACTTTTGCACGACTTTTAGAAAAATCTAAAGTCGATTTTGTCCTAGTGGGAGACAGTTTAGGTCATGTGATTCAAGGTTTGCATTCGACAATCCCCGTGACCGTGAACGACATTGCGTATCACACGCAATGCGTTGCAAGAGCACTTCATACGCCCTTATTAGTTTCTGACATGCCCTTTGCGAGCGCAGGATTTGACGATGTTACAGCTTATAAAAACTGTGAAATATTGTTGCGAGCTGGAGCGGAAGCCGTAAAAATCGAGGGTGCGTCGGACGCAATTTGCAGGCAAATAGTGCAACTTACTCAGCATGGAATTCCTGTAATGGGGCATATTGGCCTCACTCCTCAAAGTGTACATGCGCTGGGTGGATACAAAATTCAAGGAAAAACTCAAGCAGCGGAGCAGCGTTTGCTTGATGAAGCAAGAAAACTTCAAGATGCAGGCTGTTTTGCAATTGTCTTAGAACTTGTAACGCCAAGTGTAGCCAAATTGATTTCAGACGACTTAAAAATTCCTACCATTGGCATTGGCGCTGGTGTAAACTGCGATGGGCAAATACTCGTTTTGCAAGATATGTTGGGCATGAATTTAGATTTCAAGCCAAAATTCTTAAAACATTTTGCAAATCTTGAAAACATTATTGTCGATGCACTAAATACTTATTGCGATGAAATAGAAAAAGAGGTTTTTCCGGAATGACTCAAAATAAATTAACTCTCGATGAAATCAAAGCTCGCATTAGAGTTGTTTGTATTTGCAAGGGCATCAAACAAGGCAGAATTTGTGACTCTATTATTGCTGGAGCTAAAACTGTTGAGGAAGTCAATAAAGCCACGGGGAGCGGGAATGGCGGCTGCGGCGCAACACGATGCCGACCAGTAATTACCGAACTTCTCAGCTTACAAGGCAGACCTTTGGTTCGCAGTAGTTTGCACTCCGAAGACAAAGATGATTTTGACATTTGAACGCACTTTATCTATTAACTAGCAATGGTTGAAATATCATTTAATTCTACTGGACCATTCCATTTTGCAATGAGCAACGAAACATCATCTGCAAACGGAGTGTCGAGCCAGATTTTTTGCCCCTCTTCAATAATAGCATTGCACGCATCTTCTACGTTTTCATTGGCTTCTAAAATCTTTTTTATCTGCTTAGACTTTAAAACTTGAGCAGAAGGACCACTGTTTTCTAACAATCCATCGGAATAAATACAGAGTGTGTCACCTGCAGATATTCTGAAACTCTTGACTTGAAATTCACTTTGAACACTGTAACCAAGGTGGTTGCTTGGATTGGTCAGGCTAATTAAATTACCCGGTGTTTTTTGAATCAGGAGTGGCGGCACATGCCCTGCGTTGATATAAGCTACTTCACCCGTAGTAACATCTAGTGAAATAAAGCACATAGTCATGAGCCTTCCTGTGCGAAATCCTGTTCGCACCAAAGCTTCATTTGCGGCTCTTGCAATTAAATTCAAATGCATTTCTGCCGACAATTGGCTCTTAATATCGAGCGCTTCGGTAACATATTCGCTAGAAAAAACGGCACCACACACAACTCCAGTAATTAAAGCAGACGGAAACCCATGCCCTGTAACATCTCCGACGCATAAATAGGCTCGGTTTGTAACTTCGCTAAAATAATACGCCAGCCAATCTCCACCTGCGGTTGTTGCAGATTGATATCGGTGCGCAATAGACATGCGAGGCAAAGTGGTTCCTTGAATTGGCAATAACGCCTCTTGCACCGCTTTTGTTGCTTTTAATTCTGCATCAACTTTTGCTTTTTCTCTAGTATTTTCTAGCAACGATATATTTTGTAATGCAATTGCAGCTTGTGCAGAAATAGGGGCAACAACAGCAATACTATTTTCATTAAATAAATCTTTTGAAGCAATATTTCCAAGGTAACAATATCCTGCAACCCCTTGATTGTGAGACAACGGAAAAACAAAAACCGACCCGCCTGGCCTATCGGCTGAATTTTGCAGAACTTTTGCCCTAATGACAGGCTTCAATGCATTTGAATATACCGTTTGTTCAACAAAAAAACTATCCACTTCGACAGAAAAATCTGAGCCAGATTGGCTCAATTCAGTTCCGAATGCTTTAAATGGCACCCATTTCGATTCAATGCGAATGAAAACAATGGCAATATCTGCGCCTGTGCACTGACAAAATGCTTCAAGTGCGGCCTGAAGCAATGGGTCGAGAGCGGTAATTGCACTCAATTTTGTAAAAATTTCGATCAGTTTTTCACTGGCCATCATTTGTGTCGCAGAGGGCATTTCTGATAAAGTATCGCTTGTCAACCCGAACCCAGTAAGCTGGCCTCGATATGACTTCACTCCCACCGAATTTCCTTTAAAGTACTTTTCACATTCATCGACTAAAAAAACCTGGTCGCGCTCAATGTAATAAGACTTTGCTCTTTCGATTAAACTTTCGGCGTATTCAGGCTTATGCTCTAAGAGTATTTTACCCAAACCCAAGCGACCCTCTGCAACAGTTGTAGACCACAAGCGACGCTTGGCAATAGAAAGTCCTTTTTCAAATACGAATCGAGCCAAACGAACCATTCCTATTTTAGCTAATAATTCAGCTGTCACATAAAGAGTTTGCGGCAAAAATACGCGTGCATTTATAAATACGTTTATCCAAGCAAAAATCAAAGGAATAAGTGCTGTAAACGGTCTCCCCAATCGGATATAAACTGAAGCCAGCGGAATAGGAGAATAACTACAATACGCAACTCTGTGAAACCGAACCAAGTGCACTCGAAATGCTTCTTTCAAAAGCGGCAACGCAGCTTCGTATTCCCCGCGCAGCAAATAAATTTCACCGGGCCCCAAGTTAGCATAACAATAGTCTATGGTTTCATAACCCTGGTTTCTTATCTTTATTCCAGCATCTAAATTTATATGTAACCATTTATCTACTTCCGTATAATTTCCTAAAAATAGAAAATTTTTCATGACGCAACTCAAACTTGTGGGTTCAAACTTTACGCGTTCCCACAAAGCAATCAGTTGCTTTGAACATTCATCAGACTCACCAGTGCCGCCACCAAATAAATCGACATGCACCAATCCTTGCAATGATAAACTGCGCCAAAAAGATTCACCAACGCTAGCCAACGATTCAAATGCAAAATTAAGTTTTGTGCGCGCTTCTTCAAGATGTCCGTGCGGAAAATCTACAAGATAGCCCCAAACAAAATTCATAAATCCTTTTGCAACAGGATTTGGAAATCGGTCTAAATAGTCAGCACCAGCAGAAAAACAAATCCTGCTTAATTTGGCAAAACCAAGCGTCGCGGCAACGACACCCCAATACATCATCATAATGGTTCGGAAGTAGGAATCTTTTTTTAACAAAAGCGGATACGTAAAGGTAATTTGGTTTGCAATTGCAGACAAAGGCTTTGAAAAAAAAGCTGCCGGCTGCAATGCTGCGAAAAGCCTGAATCTAATTTCAGACTCATAAGACTGGTCGCAGTTTAATTTGTTTCCAAACATTTTAAGTTTCAAAAACATAAAAGAAAGTTTTGGAATATTCTTGATAATGTATAAAATACTCTGCAAGTCCGACAGTAAATAGGTGGTATTGAGTAATTTCAAACCGTTCATTCCAGCATTGACTGACTCGGGATATCGAAACAACGCCAAATTGTACTCAGAAATTTTGGCATAAATAATCGATTTATGCTCTTTATCTTCAATTTTATTCAATAGAGTAGAGTACAAACTCAAGGCAGACTCGAGCTGCTCCGAGAGCGCCAACGAGTCGGCAAGCAGTTCATGAATTGCAATCCAATGTTCAGAATCTGCGGGGTCAAATTTGGACTCAATCAATTTAGCATCAAACATACCTGCAGCAGCCGATAGGTACTCTCGAGCTTTACCGAAGGAAAAAACTTCTACCGCGCGCTGACCGGCCAAATATAAAAACTCTCGGAATTGAATTTCACTTTCGTCTGATTTTGAAGCCATGACATGGAATGCCATTTCAAAAATTTCTTTCGATGGAATTTTATTTGACGTCTTTTCTCGTTCTAAATAACCTGGAACTAAATAGTCTGCATATGAATAGTGCAGTGGCCTACGCTCTTCCTCTGATAAAAATTCGTAAGCAGCTTCTCGAATTTTGTCGTGAAAGAAGCTAAAGGAATTGCCGGAAATAATAATTAAGTGTTCCCGTTTCAGCGTGTCTAAAGCATATTCTAAATATTTCTCGTAATTAAATTCGCCAGCACTCAGCCAAGGCGCAAATGAATCGTTTGCTTCTGAATAGGGCGCCTCATGTAATAAATACCTAATTCTGTTGAATACAACCATTTTTAGCGGAAGTAAATCGACAGTACTGCCTAGAGCACTGGCAGAAAGTAGGACTTCAAAACAAGGTCGCGATAAGCGCGTCAAGCGCTCTGAAACAAGCCCTGCAGCTCCGCGAGTCATAGCCATTGTAGAGGCCATTGACTCGTTAAAATGCCAGGCTGTACCGGTATTATTTAAGGAAAAAACTCCGCTTGAAATCGCCGATTTCAAATACTCATAAATAAAAAATGGGTTGCCATTGGTCAACGAATAGGTAGTCTTTTTCAGTTTGTCGACTTCATCACCAGATTCATCAATTAAATAGCCGACAAGTTGGTCTGATTCATCTTTTGTAAGTGGCCCGAGAATAATTTTTTGGGCCACTGTCAAAAAGCTCAGAACTTTGATATTCAAAAAATGCTCAGTCGGAACTTCCTCACTGCG
>JAYTOT010000072.1:0-20978 GCA_043747645.1 Pseudomonadota bacterium
AAAATTCACATCGAAAATCTCACCCGACATAATGGGAGTTATCATAAGTGAGAGCTCTATTACGTTACTTTAGTGCGTTCAGTGTGAATCACTACTAAAAAGAATCAGCATGAATCATGATGGATGCTATGGTGAAAAAAGCTGATAGAAAGTAATATAAGTGAATTGAGTTAAAAAAGACACAAAAAGGCACCTAAAGGTCAATTTGAGCGAAAATGAACCCTTAATTGTGGTTTTGCGGAATTTTTTGATAAATTTGAAACCGAAGGACGGACTTGAAAATGAAAATGATTTCTAACGTCGAAATTTTTAGCATTGCCTTGTTAAGCACGCTTAGTGCTTGCGACGCAAAGGCTTTAATGACTAAAAAAAGCAAGGTATTGGAAATCGGAACTGCGTCAGGGCAAATCCCTGGAAGCCGCAACGGACAGCGTGTCTGCATTTATAAGTTTGATTCCAATGAGTACAAAGTTTCGCCTCGGGTTGGTGACAGTTGCGTTGGGGCTGCAGAATGGGTTCCAAAAAATGAAGTCAGTTACACTACAGAAGCTTTTGGAGCTTGGCTCACTGAGATCCAGCCAGGCGGAATGATTAAATTGAACCTGAAATACGCAAGCGATAAAATTTTTCCCGTTGGAGATGGTTCTTACCGCATTACCAAACCGCTTTACGGGCAAGGAAGGTGTTTTTTGCACCCCAATGCCAAATCTAAAATTACTCAGGCCGAAGCTATTTTGAGTAAAAAGTATCCTGCGTACCGGTTAATGCTACTCGATTGCTACCGGCCCATGTACGTTTCGGGAATTATGTGGGATCTCATTCAAGACCCTATTTGGGTTGCTGCGTCTGGTAAAAGCGGCCACAATAAAGGTGGGGCAATTGACCTCACTCTAGCCACTTTAAATGGTTCGACACCTGTGGAAGTGGATATGGGATCGGAGTTTGATCTTTTTTCTTCAAGGAGCGAATTTGGTGCTCCTGGCTTGAGCGCGCAGCAACGTAAAGCGCGTTTCATTCTGCGAGAAGTCATGGTTGAGGCGGGGTTTAATCCTTACGAAGCTGAATGGTGGCATTTTAGTACGGAAGCACACTCAGAATATTTAGCTCTTCCGCTTTAAATAAGCCTCTAATTGGTTTTATTTTATTTCTTCAGAACAAGTGCCTGCAGTGTCCGTTTCTTCGAGTTTTCCATCCGTCGCTTTTTTATGAAGCCTCTCTAGGGCCCAGTGCAACATACTGAGTGTGCTGGGGCGCGTGCGCTGCATTGCGGTAAGTTGAGTTGCGGTTTCGGTGTTGTCTATTTCTTCACGAGCTCTTGTTGCCCCCCAAGAATCTTGTTCCATGTTAATTTCATGGTCGGAAGCATTTTTGACCAACTGTGCCCCAATACGTATGGTTCTGTGAATTTGACTCGTGTTACCACGGTTGATGTTTCTTAAAACATTTGCTGTGTTGGCGCGGAGTCGTTCCGTTTCGGCGTGCGCAAGCTTAGTGTCTTCAGCGGTGATTGAAATTATTTTTTCGAGCTCTTTTTCTATGAGTTCAGTTTTAATAAATACAGATTTTTTTCCATTTGGAATTGGCGCAAATCTCGATTCTTTTTGCAATTTTTGCACGTCGTTTTCTAAATTTTTCATGGCATCATTTTTGAAATCGCCTTCGAAATTCCTGAATTTTGCGCCCATCGATGCCACGTACCAGCATTGAAATTCTGTATCGCCCTTCATTTTAACTTGAGCTACATAAAAGAGATCTTTCCAGTTTTCGCTGTCTGTTGCAAAAATAGAATTTGATTTTGCCGAATCGTTTGAATTAAAATTTCTATTTTTACAAGAAACGTTCAAAAGACTTAAAGAAACAAGAGTGACAAAAAGCGTAGGGAGTGGTTTTCGCATCGGATATTTTTCCTCAATTGTTTTTGGTAAAAATACGATAAACTCACTAACACTGTGAGCACAATTGCCTCGCTGATTTATTTTTTGACGGGCCTTTCCTTTTGTCTCGAAAAGGTTCAGACTAACAGAGTTGCATGTTTTAATTTCGAAATTTAAAATCGACTTTTTTTCATGTCACAATAGTTTTTTATCCACTTTTTTAAGGAGTCCACCATGGGCGATAAAAGTCCGAAAAGTAAACAGAAGGCTAACAAGCAAAAAAGCTCTAAACCTGCACCCGTTGCAACTCCAGCTGCAACCATTCCTACTGGAAAATCGCCAAAGGCAGCTCAACCAGTAAAGTAACAAAATGACTTAGTTTTATTCAGCATTCATTCAAAAACTAAAGTTTTACACCCCGCATGCCGAAACAGTGTGCGGTAAATTTTATGGGATCATAAAGTAGGTGTGCAAATATGTTTTATTCTTCAAAGTATCTAAGTTATTTACCTTTTGGTTTTTTGTTTGTTTATTTAACGGCATGCAATAAAACCGTAAAATACGATATTGCAAAGCCTGCGACCGTTGCTACTGAAGTTCCCAAAACAAATTTGCAAAAACAGCCTATCGACGAAGGAACCGTTGTGCCACCGGAGCGCAAACCCGCTCCTACGGTGCCTATTTCGTTAAAACTTTTGCAGACGAGTCCCGAATCTTGGTCTAAAAATTGTGTGGCAGTGAGCTTAGTGGGCGACGCAAATTTTGAAAAAAATTTAGGGTGTAATAAAGATACTCAAATTGGGTCTGAGGTCAGCTTAGATGCCAAACCAGATGTTTGTAACGTGTTACGTTTTAAATTTAGCGTTTATAGAAACAAAGGAACCTGTGTTTCTGGTCAAGCGTGTGCCGGAAAATACGATGCTTCTCCCGATTGGGTTCGCGATTCGTCTGATGCTAATGGGCTTAAATATTTAAAAACCCGAGACGCAGCAAATATGATGCCCCTCGATGCCAGCATTCAAATCAGAGCCAATGGCGACAAAACCGAAGAACAAATCCGTGGCGAATACACTGCAGCACAAAAAGCGGCACAGGATTTTATTAAAACAGCGGGCAATCGGTGGTTGCGGGTGTTTTTTGAAGACCAAAGCGACACTAATTTAGCCGCATGGGAAGCAGATGCGGGCAATTGGCAAAAATATGGTGTCGATTTTAACGACTTTGTTTTTGATTTAAAAAGCGAAGGTGTAAAATTTAAGGTTGAAGGCTCGACCATCGACAGCTGCAAATGATATTTTCCTTTGAGTCTCAGTTTGATTGAGGCTTTAAGGAAATTGTAAAATGAATCTTGAATTGAGCACCACTGAAATTTCTAGATATCACCGACAAATTATTTTGCCGGAAATAGGTATTCAGGGGCAGTTAAAATTAAAATCATCTCGGGTGTTAATTGTAGGTGCTGGTGGTTTAGGCTGTCCTGCTGCACTCTATTTGGTTGCGGCAGGTATTGGTAAAATCACTATAGTAGATTTTGATAAAGTCGATTTGAGTAATTTGCACCGTCAAGTTTTATATCAACAGAATGATTTAAATTTAAATAAAGCCAAGCAAGCCGCTGAACATTTAAGCGCATTAAATTCGGATATTGAAATAGAATCCGTTTCAGAAAAATTGGACGTTCAAAATATTTCTAATTTAGTAATTCAGTCTGATGTGATTTTAGATTGCTCCGATAATTTTGAAACTCGATATTTGTTAAATGATGCGAGTGTTATTGCTCAAAAACCACTGGTTCATGCCTCAATATCGAAATTTGAAGGCCAAGCATCGGTTTTTTATGCGCCGCATTCTGCTTGCTACCGATGTTTGTTTCCCGAGCCGCCGCCTGTTACTTTAGCGCCCAATTGTGCGCAGGCAGGAGTTTTAGGAGTTTTACCTGGAATTCTAGGTGTCGTTCAAGCAACAGAAGCATTAAAATTAATATTAAATATTGGAGAACCTCTCACCAATAAATTGTGGATGTTTAATGCTCTCAATTTAAAAACTCAATTATTCGATCTTCCAAAAGATATTAATTGTGCCGTTTGCAGCAAAAATGCTTCAATTTTGACTGTACAAGATTCTTACCAATGTATTCAAAAAACTTACGCATCTTGCAAAATAAATTCCGAAATTTTGAATGCACCAGATAATTTAATTCTTGCCCAAGGCTTTGCAGAATTGATTAAAAACAATAGTGAAGTTGGAATTCTTGATGTTCGTAACCACGATGAAATTGAACAATTTGGCTTGATTAATGGAGCTTTAAACATTCCATTGCCACAATTACAGAGCGAAGCACTTGAACAAATGCCGCCAGAAAAACAATGGGTTGTTTATTGTCAGTCTGGAATACGCAGCGCACAAGCCTGCCTACAATTGCAAAATTTAGGATTTTTAAATGTAAAACAATTGCAGGGAGGTTATTTCGCGTGGCTTAAATTTATTTCTTCTTGTTGAGTTCAGAACCCATATCAATTTTGAGTTCTTTTACTGTTTGACGCAAACCGTCGTAGTCGGAATCTTTAACCGCAACAAGTCCATCGGAGTTATTAATACTCTTAAATGAGTCGATGTTGGTTTTTACGCAAGTTTCAAATGCCTTTGAGACTTTAGTTTTGAGTTCTTCAGACAATTCTTTGCGTGCAACAATGGGGTCGTTTGGAATATCGGGAGTTAATTCCAAAATTTTAATTTTTTGTTCTACATCAGGGAATTGAGCCAATACTTTTTCGCGTGCGTCTTTTATTTTACCGTTTATTGGAGCGTTATAAAAAGATGTGGCAGCATCAACGCCTCCCTGATAAAGCATGATAATTGCTGAATCATGTTTGCCGGCAAATACTTCTTGGCCTAGCTTTATTTTTTTATCCATAAAAAGTTTTTTAGGTAAAATGTAGCCAGAGGTAGAAGCGGGGTCGACAAATGCAACTTTTTTACCGTTGAGGTCTTCGAGTTTTTGAATCTTGCCATCGGCTCTCACAAGAATTTGTGAGCGGTAAGTGGTTTCGCCACCGCGAGAAGCCTTTAAAAGTGCTTGTGTGCCATAGCGTTCGTGAGCAAGAAGGTATCCGAAAGTGTTTAAAAACGCGATATCTACTTTTTTAGAGCCAAGGCCTTCAACAACAACAATGTAGTTATTTGGTACGCTGATGTCGAAAAAATAACCTGTTTCTTTTTCGAGGCACTTAGCTACTGGAGTCATGCCGCTCATAATTTTGGTCGAATCGGCAGAAGGAACCATAGCCAATTTGAGGGGTTGCTTGCGTGTGCCCGCAACTTTGTCGTCCTGTGCAAAAGCTGAGGCAGAGAATGCGAGAGCAGTTAACAGGATGCCTTTTGAAAGGCGGAATTGTTTCATTGAATTCATGATGTGAAAGCTCCTTGAAGCGTGACAAAAAAATACCAACTACCGGCAGCACACCTTTATGAAAGACTCACACTGTTTGCAAGTCTTCGGCCATTTCTGGGTGAGATAAAAAGCAGTTTTCTACATCTGATTTTGTAAAAAAAGCTTGAGAACAAACTGTGCATTTGTAGCGGGCATCGGCACGGGTAAAGTTTTTTTGCCCAGGTTTGCGGTATAACACATTAGCATCAAAGGCTTTGGGCGGTTGTTCGGCAGGCTGTGGCGCCGACGCTTGAACCATTGGTGGCGCATGCTCCTGTGGCTTAGGCAGTGGTTCAGCTGGAGCGCTGTGAGGGCTCAAATCGACAAATACTTGCGCTGGTGGTTTTTTTGCTGGCTCAGAAGGAGTGGGCATGGGTCGAGCGACGGTTTCAACAGCAGGAGCAACCCTGTGGTTTAATGGTGCCACATTTTTAAGAGCGCCCAGATGGTTGAGATAGTAATCCAAATTTGTCTTCAGTTGACTGACCATAGCACTTGGCAGCACAAGAGAAGCGCTGTCGAGGCAAGTTGAAAAACAAAGTGCTGCATCTGTTGGATTTAAATAGTCGCGGTGACACAATCGGCACACATAATGCGCTGTATCGCGGTGCATTTGTACTTCTAGGGGCTCTTTGCCAACGCGGGACATGGTGCAGCGGCGCAAACAATGCACTGCCGCATTGCGGTTTGAATAAGCCCGCAAACACATTCCACACAAATAGCCTTTTGGAGTTGCAAAAACATGAGCGTCTTGGCTCAATTGCGAGCGCGTGACATTATTTTTGCGTTCACCGCCAGGCGCTTTTTTGAGCAATGCCCGTAAATCTGGCATAAAATAAGTCCTCCGCAGTCTCTTTTTATATCTTTCGGTTGAAAAGTGCTGCGGTTTATGACTATCAATGTGTGCTGGGGAAAAGTTTAGTTTTTTCAATGCCCCTCTGTGCAAGGAAAAGTTCATCATGCCTACTCTGACCGTAAAAACCGACAAGAAAACCATCGAAGTCGAAAAAAATGCATCTATAATTGATGTTTGCGAAACCCAAGAAACCAGCATTCTGTTTGGTTGCCGTGATGGCGCTTGCGGAGCTTGCATGATTCGAGTGATTGAAAATCCTCAGCATTTGAGCGCTATGGAAGAGCACGAACGGGATTTTCTCGAAACCATGGCTGCCCGCGACGACGAACGGTTGGCTTGCCAATGCCGCGTTATCGGCGACGTGGTTATTGAAGTTTCTGAATGAATTCGTCAGAAGTCGTTTCGCTTCAGCACCCTGAAGGCCTTTTATTTGAAAAATGGCATGGTGCACAAAACGATTTTTTGTTTGTAGAAGCTTTAAAATTGGCTCACTTGAGCGTTCCACAATTGCGCGTTTTAGCGCAACATATTTGCCATCGGCGCACCGGCATTGGTGCAGATGGCTTGGTTTTATGGGACATACCCACTGCAGAAAATCAAAACTTTACGCTTCTCATTGTAAATAGTGATGGTAGTTTTGCTGGCACTTGTGGCAATGCTTTGCGTTGTTTTGGCGCTCTTTTGTTAAATCATACTCTGTGGTCGGGGCTGGAATCTTTAGCAATTGAGCGTTATTGTTTGAATGCGGCAGAGTTGCAAAAAGATGAGCAAATTTGCGCAGTTTCTGAAGTTTTTGCCCATTTAATTGCATGGCAAAAGCCTACCTCTTTACAAAATAACTTTGAAATTGAAGTTGAAATGGGCAAAGTGCGACAATTGGTGCCTTTGGCAAAAATTTTGTATGAAAACAATAGCATTGAAGCCTGTTTTGTTGAACTTGCTAACCCTCATTTGGTACTTTATTCCGATATTTTTGAACAATTTAAAACCGATGATTTTGTAAAATGTGGCGAATTTTTTCAATCTATACAAAGGGAAAAGTTTTTACCAAACATGCCCTTGAGTAACATTGGGATGCTGAGCCTCTCTCAAAAACTCACTGTTTTTGAACGCGGTGCAGGACTGACAGCTTGTTGTGGCAGCGGTGCTGTGGCTGCAAGAGTAGCCCTAGAGCATTTTTTATCAAATAATATTGCTGCCCAAAGCGATTTTTTTATGCCAGGCGGCACTCTTACAATTATAAAAACAAATTCGCATTCGAATCATTCAAATGCGAACCATAATATTTGCAATATAAAATACAATTTAAAAGGCCCTGCAACAAAAATTGCAGTGGGCCAATATTAAGCGCGACGGCCTTTTTCAAGCTCTTCTTGGTAACGGAGCGAGTAAGGTACCCACGGTTGAATTTCGAGGCGCCTGTACCCAATGGGCTCGCCGGTGCCTTCGCAAAGGCCATACATTCCGTCGCCAGTCTCTATTTTTTTAAGAGCTTTTTCGACTAACGAAAGCTTATTGCGTTCGTGCTCAGCGAGTTTCATACCAACGTCTTGCGCGGTTTCAACCGATGCCAAATCGGCTTCGTCGGCCAAATCGTCGCGGCTGATTTCGTACATGCCTTCTTCTTTGCGTTCCCGTGTTTTAGCAACGAGTTCGTCGCGAACTTTAGAGAGAATTGCCTTTAATTTAGCAATCTCTTCAGTAGATAATTCCTGCAAATTGGCTGGTTTTATTGCCATGAGAGAGTACTCCAACGGGCAGAAGCATTAAGGGGGCTCGAAGTTGAGGCTGATTATATGCAACAATTGAACAGATTTGTAAACCTTTTGAACTCTAAAAGCCAAAGTCAAATCTCTGCCGGTGCAAAAATGAAAGGGGTCGCTCTCCAATTTTGCACCGAAGTAGTGCTACAAGCATTGCTTTATTTATTGTAAAAAGGGGATAAACATGTTGAATTCCGTGAAGGCTAAGGTAAGCCTTTCTGTTCTTGTAGTCTTGGTACTTTGTATCGCGGTTCTATCGGTGAGCATGAGCCAAATTGTAAAAGCACGTTTTGCCGCCCTCGAAAACCGAGATGTGCGCATCAATATTAGTCGTATCGAAGAAGTGCTCGACGACAGGCTCAGTTTTCCAGCGAGTAAAATTCCCGACTGGGCCAATTGGGATGATACTTTTAAATATGTGCAAGACGAAAACAAACAATTTGTAGAAGCTAATTTATTACCTGCAGTAGTTGATAATTTAGGCATCGACTCTTTGCGGATGTTTAATGCTCAAGGAAAAGCTCTCAGTAGAGTGGACCGTAAATTGGGACCTGATGATATTGATCTCTCTGCTACAATTGATGCTCTCATTAAAAAATATCCACAAATCATTTCAGATATTAAAACAAAGAAACCATTAAAAGGACTGTTAAATTTTGAAGGTCAATTTTTTAGTTATGCACAACTTCCTGTTCGACCCGGTACAGGCGATGGAGACGAAGGCAAGGGGCATATGGTGTTCTTCAAGCGAATTGATGAAGCCTTTTTAAAACGTGCTAGGGAGCTCTCTAAAATAAATATCACTCTACTTAAAACAGCCTCAGATAAAAACAAAATAGCGGAACAAATATTTTCTACACCAAATCTGACAGAGAGTAAAGTGGATTTTTTAACTCGATCATCTTTTTTAATTAATGACGATGAATCTATTACTACAGCATCAGAAATTAGAGATATTAATGGTGATGTTCTTGGAACTTTTTCGGCAGTGCTAGACCGAGATGTAATGGCAGAAGGAAAGCATACTTTAAACATAATTTATGTGTCGATGTTTTTAATGGCAGGGTGTTTGCTAATATTTTTATTGGTTGTGATAAATAAATTTGTTGTCACTCGCCTCTCCGTTTTGAACAATGAGGTTCAGGAGGTGCAAAAAGATGACGCACACTTAAGCCTTGTTGGTGTGAATGGAACAGACGAAATATCGTCCTTAGCGTCTGCCATAAATTCAATGTTGACATCTATTGATGAACGCAACAGCGCCATGAAAGAATTACTGGTGAATGTGCATTCTGGTTTTATGATGCTCAACGACAAATGTGAAATTCAACAGGGATACACAAAGTATTGCAACGAGTTATTAGATATAGATAATTTAGAAACCAAAGATTTTTCAACCCTTATTTTTTCGTCAAAAAGAGATTACGAAAGTTATAAATTTTTGTACGGGCAGGTTTTCGACGATATTTTGCCAGACAGCATTTCTCTTTCGCAATTGCCAAGTCAGGCGTTGCTTCCCAACGGCCGCTGGATTTCTATTGCCGGAAGCGTTGTGCGCAACGATAAACAGCAGGTAAAATCGGTGCTCATGACCCTCAACGATATTTCGGAACTTAAAAAAGCTGAATCTGAAAACGAAGAAACGCAAGCAATAATGAAAATTGTAAAATCGAAAGTTGTGTTTCAAAATTTTGCCCAAGAATTGCCGGCGTCTTTTTCACTCATGCGCCAGCAAGTGCGTTCTGCATCACTGCAGCCATTGGCTCGAAAATCATTGCACACGCTCAAAGGTAATTTTGGAATGTTTGGGCTCAATTCATTGTGCCGCGAAATTCATGAAATAGAAGAATCGGCGCAAATTACCGTGAGTCATTTGCAACGCGTTGAAGAAATGTTTGAAAAATTTTTGACAAAACACACTAGTATTGTATTTATAGAATACGGAAAAATAGCAGATAAAAGTTTTACACTGCATCAATCGGAATTGCATGCCATTTTGGCGCAACTGAATCAATTAAACGATATTGCGTCTATTAAAAATGAATTTAATAAATTTGTGCAAGACACAATGCTCATTCCTATTTCGACAGTTTTTGAGCCAATTGTTGAAGCGGCCCTTCAGTTGGCAGGGCGGCTCGGTAAAAGCGTACAAGTGAATGTGATTGGCGGAAAAACTAGAGTCGACCTCCATACCTACGCACCTGTATTTGATTCAATTATAAATGCTGTGCGAAATTCTTTAGACCATGGCATTGAATCACCGATAGAACGAGGCAAAAAAAACGAAAAAGGCACTTTGACTTTGGGTGCATTGGAATCGAGTAACGGCGAATTGTGCATTTGGATTGAAGACGACGGCGCTGGAATTGATTTCAATAAACTAGGAGAAGCCGTTGTCAACAAGGGTTTGTGCACTAAAAAAGAATATTTAGCAATGCCGGAATCTGAAAAAATAGAATTTATTTTTGAATCAAATGTGTCGACGGCTGCAAGTGTTTCAGATATTTCTGGGCGTGGATTGGGTATGGGTGGCTTGCGTGAAGAAGCGCGAAAATTTGGCGGAGATGTTGCTATTCACTCGACTGTAGGACGAGGTACTAAAGTAGAAATTAATTTAGTGTCTCGCAAAAATGCAGCCACACTTCGCAAAGTAGCTGCATAACGATTGAACCGATTTTGAATTAATAACATTGCATTTAGCAATTAAGGCTTGCGGTAAGCATACCAAAAAGGAGTTTTGGGTCCTTCATCCAAATTTCTCACGTAGCCGTTGCCCTGATTGTCTAGTGCAATGGAGTCGTTTAAATTGCCCGCGTATTTAACAAACACAAACACATGGGGCGATTGACCATCTACAAAAGTAGAAGCATCTGCGGTGAAAATGACATCGCCTGGATTTAATGCTTTATGGTCGGTTATTTTAGTCCAACCCAAATCGCGCAATTGGCTCGAAACTTTTTGGGCCCAGGCTTCGTTGGGATCCACTTTTATGCCATTGCGGTAAAGTGCTTCGGACACGTATCTGGCACATGCATTAGTTGTGAAGCCAATATCGTGTGCTATTTTTTCGTATGAATTCTGGTAAGATTCTACAAATTTAGCGCCAAAATCGCCCTGCCCTATCGTTACTTTAGAGTCTTCTGCTGGTTTTTTAATATCGTTGTTTTTTTGTGCTGGCGCACTTTTGGCTAATCTGTCGTAAAGTTTTTTGCTCCAGCGGTTAGAGTCACAAGCCGTACCACCATCACTTTTTTTACAAAGTTGAATGAGTTCGTCTGAAAAAGGGCCGCACACTTCGTTTTCCAAAGCTCCGCATTGTTCTGCGTTGTTTTGCACTCCGCTGCCGGGTTTGTCGTCGATAGACTGTGCAGAGGTGCCGCAGGCTTGAATGCCAGCAGAAATTAACAAAGATGCAATTGAAATTGCAAAACTCGAAGGTTGAAATGTTACTTTACGAATCATATCTGCTTCTCCTTGGTGCAGTTGGGTTCAAAGTTATAAAAGCATGTTTCATGCCATTATAACTTTGCCGAAATCGCTTATATCCTTGGCTATATTAGAAAATATGAAAATCAATTCCTGTGTGTGAAAAAGTCACACGCAACATTTGTTTCTCGTTTTATGATTTTCATTGATATTAAAAATCAAAGCCCCGTGCTAGTAGTTGAAAATGCTTCCAGCTCACTGGAATCGATTTGTGGCCTAAAATTGCGGCGGAGTTCTAGAATACTTTTAGTGCCGCCTGCAGCACGGCTTTGTAATAAAAATCCGTCGGGAGCTTTGGCTTTGCCCTCGATATTTGCGTCGTCAAAATTGATCACAGTAATACGGCGCCCCTTAGCATCGGTTTGAATTTTTCTCTTAAAACTGCCGTCTTCTGAAGCACCACCTGAACGAGAGGTAGTGTCTTGCCCCAGTGCTAAAGTAACCGGCGGTAAATAGAGAGCTAAGGACAATATTATAAAAAATAACTTCACTCAATAGTCTCCATCATTTTGCCTACTTAATGGCGTTTTCTAGAGAAGTAGCATCTTCGCGTTCAGCGGGAGTTGTTACCTTAGGCTTTGCCACGGCTGTGTTAGTTGGAGCTGTTTTTGCAGCAGAATTGCTTGCTGGTGCAGTCACAGCGCTTTGTTTATTATTTGTGTTACTTTGTTGCTTTTTGCTTTGCTCCACATGCGAAGCATCGCTCACCACTTGAGTTTTTGAAGATGCATGCACTTCAGATTCTTCTGCCTGTTGCGCTGCTTGCGATGATTTTGCTGCTAAAGTACGCAATTCATCGTCAGACAGTTTGTTAGATTTGCGCGCAATCATGAGTTTCAGTTCTTCGCGAGTGGCAATGGCGCGCTCAACGGTCATGCGTTCTTGGCCGGTTAAAGCCAAATAACGGTCTAAATAGGCCACCGCTGCTGGGTAATTTTGAAACCGTTCACGCTCAATTGCGGCTAAATTGTAGAGGACAATAGAGCTTTTTGGGTTTTTAGAAAGCACTAAATTGAGTTGATTGCGAGCTTCTAATTCGTTACCTTGAGCGCATTGCACCAATGCTTTTCCCACCATGGCATCTATATTATAGGGTTGCAATGTTAATACTTTATCAAACGAAGCACCTGCTAAATTAACGTAACGGTTTTGGTAAAACAGGGCTGCTAAATTCATTTGCGATGGAATGTGCATGGGGTTAACATCAGAAGCTTTTTTCCAGTCTTCCCTTGCTAATATGGGCTGATTGCTAAAATAATACGCCATTCCACGTAACGATAAAATATCGGCGTCGCGCGGTTGAACCGCTAGCGCACTATTGGCCATAAGCAAAGCTTCATCGTATCTTTTTTGGAAAATACTTACTTTAATGAGCACTCTCATTGCTTCAGCATTGCGGAAATCTTTTTTAAGAATGCTGCGTGCTTCGCGAGCTGCTTGTTCTGGATTATTTGACAAAAGCGAAAGTTCAGCCGCAGAAACAATTAAAGCCGCGGTTAAATCGGTGCGGGCCATAAGGCCTGCGTGAGCTTCTGTGGCTGCCTTAACGTCGGTGTCTGAAAGCAAACTCCGACTGTCCCGCGAAAGTTGCATGGCGACTTGTTTGCCATCTCCTGAAAGCACTACGGCTTTATTGGGCGTAGGGGTCGAAACGCAAGCCCAGGCAATCAAAGAGAGAGATGCAGCGGCAACCAATTGCAGACATTTATTTGAGCGATTCATAATGTGTGTCCTCTAGTGTGTTCTTTAAATTCATCGTAAAAACATTCAAAAACCTTTAATTTTTAACTATGCCCTTTGTTTCGTTGGTTAAAACGACACTGCTCTCGAAATATTGAGGACTCATCATTTCTTCTATAGATTTTCTAAAATCAGATGGCCTTAAAACAACAAGTTTGTCGTATAATTTTCGAGTAAAAGGAGTGATTGCTTCACTTTCTACCGCTTTTTGCCATGCAGTCATGTACAAATTGGCTGCTTCTTCTTGAAGCGGAAGTGCTACTTTTTCAAGAGTGCCCTTAAATTGCTCAATTTCTGTGGGTTTTACACCGTTAGGAATTGGCGATTTGAGTAATATTCCTGCCAAAAATTCTTGCAATTCAGCCACTCTGTAGAGTGCGCCAGTGCCTGCTTCGGCATTGCCAGATTTTGCAACTACAGCATATTTTTGTGCTAAAGACTGAACTTCGTCGCGGATTTTTGTAAATTGCTCTGTTACCTTAGTGCCATCGGTAATGTGATGTTTCATCAATTCTGGCAATTGTGTGTCGAGGGCGGCCAATTGCGCCATGCTTAACATGCGCACGCCATCGCTCCAGCGAGAGTCTCTCGATTTTACCGAAACACTTTGCGCAAAGGTAAAGCCAGAAATTGCAGTTTTGCTCACCATACTCGCATTTGCATCACGTAAGTGTGCTTCAGCAGCCAACCCTTTTAAATAAATTGACATATTTGCATTGCTGCGTTCTACAGATTCTGCACCTAAAGCAAAGGCCTTTGCTGCTTCGTGAGCATTGCCTAATTTAAGGTAAGCTTTTCCGGCCCACATCCACACTTCGCCGACATCTTTATGGCGAGGAAAAAACGAAACAAAGCGGTTTGCATCTTTGAGCCCTTGGTCATTTTCTCCTAAAGAAACTCTTTCAGCCGTGGCACGTGCCAGCACTTCGGCCGCAACTGGAGACTTTGGAAAATCGTTTGCCAATTGTTCGTAGGCACTGGCGCTTTCAGAAAATTGTCCCAAAGTATCGTAGCTGTTTCCAATGTAATAATGAGCATTGGCCACTAATTCAGATTGTGGATATTGTGCAATAAGTGTTTTTAAACTCGTAATTGCATCGTCGGTGCGCCCCAATCTGTATTTATTATTTGCCACATTAAAGAGTGCTTTAGGTGCATCTGCAGTAGCTTGAAACTCTTTGTGGTAGGCCATAAACATTTCGGCAGCTTCGGCTCTATTGTCTGTTTTTTCGAGAGCAAGCCCACGTTGAAACACAGCTCCCCTCAAAATTTTTGTAATTTCTTGTCCTGTCTTTGTTTCTTTAATTCCAGGAATTTCTAAAAATCGGCGGCTCTCGCCTATCACATCTTTCCATAAATCGCGGTCGACGCTTACTTTTACAGAAAGCCTGAGGCCTTCATAAATTTCTTTTGATGCAGGGTATTTTGGTGCAAGTTTGGCCCACCGTGCAGTGGCATCGGCATAGTCACCAAAGGCATATTGAATCATGGCAGCGCGGTGTGCCAATTCTAAAGTGTCTGATTGTGTTGGAAACAATCGCACGTACATATCAATGGCATCTAATAATTTTGCATTTAAAGGAGCCAATGGTAATTTTTGGCTTGCATGTGCAGTGTCGGGAAGCTTAATTGCCGGTGCCTTGGAGAGACTTAAATCGAGAGCTGCAATGGTGTTTAATAATGCATCACGTGTGAATTTTCCGCGAGTTGCATTTTTTTCGTCGAGCTTAGCAGCTTGAATGTAATTTTCGGCAGCCTCTAAATATTTGCCTTTGTGTGCTAAAATTTCGGCCCTGTAAAAATGAGCGCTGTAACTTTCGGGGCGGTCGCCGAAATTATTGAGGTAAACAGTATACGAAGACAATGCATCGTCATAAGTTTTTTCTGAATTTGTTTTTTGCGCTTCTATGTGGAATTTTTCCGACCATCCGCGCATTTCTTTTGCAAGTGTTTTATTGCGAATGTCTATGGCTTCGGTGTTTTTTTGATTATTGCGCATCCAAGCGCTGTCGTTTGCTAACGAAACAGACATGGTGGTGAGTGTTTTAATAATTTCCACTCTGTTGTTTTGACGTTCGTAAATTTCGCACAGCCGTGAATAATACACAGGAAGCCTTGGCAATGCTGAGCCTTCGGCAATCAGACGTTGGTAAAATTGAGTCGCTTCGGCAAATTTGCCTTGCTCGGTTTTCATCCAAGCCAAGCGTTCGAGCACATTAAAATAAAGGCCTCCGTCGCCAGCACCTTCAAAAAACTTTTGTGCCGAGGCAATGTCGCCAGATTCACTAAATACTAAAATGAGGTCTTTAAGCGCTTCTTTGCGCAATTCTTTAACTGCTTTACTGGTATTAACATCGTCTGAAAGTTTTACTACAAGTTTAAAAGCAGCCAACGATTTTGACAGATTTTTTTGCGAATCTGCAGCTACAGTTCGCATATTAAAATAAGTCCAACCCAATTTGTATACAGCGTAGGCGTACTCAGGAGTGCCTTTGTATGTTAAAACTTTCTGGTAATTCACAAGAGCTTTGTCGAATTGATTGTGTGCAAAGAAAGTTTCGGCTGTGGCCAATTGTGCAGCAGGTACCAATTCGGATTTCGGAAAACGCGAAATAAGGCGATCGAAATACAATGTCGCATTTTCGCTTTGCATTTGAGTTAAGAACAAACCTAAAGACATAAGAGCTTCGGGTGTGCGTTTGTGGCTCGGAAATTGTGTCACGAGTCCGCGCAAAGCATCAATACCAATGAGCAATTGAGCATTAGAACGGTCATTTTTGAACACGGGTTCGGAGCCTGATTTAGGATCACTCACCCATTTGCTATGCGCATCTTTAAAATCGCGGATTTCAAGCTCAAGTGCATAGGCATGTCGGTCGGCTTGAATTTCGGAAAGGCGCATGAGCAAATCGAAACGTTGCGCGTCCGGTGGTCTTGTGAGGAGCAACTGTTTGATGCTTTCTACAGTTTCCACGCGTAATTTTTCGCTTTCAGTAAGGGCAGCGAGAGCTTTGGGAGTGAGCCCGCCTAACCGAGCAAAAGTAGGCTCTTCCCCTGTTTTAACTACAGATGCTTGTTCGGTAGTTCCTGGCTTTGCTCCAGCTAATGGAACTTTAGGCCCCTCAAATTTAGATAATGCTGTGGTATAGCGGTAATACGATACGTAATCTGGAATTTGTGGCGCTAAAACGTTGCCAGAAGTCACGTTTGTAGTTCTAAATTCGCCAAAATGTAAAATGGGGTTTTCATTTTTTTTACGCTCTGAGCTTGCTGTGGTTTTGTCTACAAGAGTTTTGCCGCCCTTTGCCACTGGTGCTGGGCGATCTCCATTGAGAATATCTATTTTATCTAGATTTTTTAAATCGTCGGCAACTTTAGTCGAACTATTTAGCGAAACACCTTGCCCTGGACGCGCAAAAACATTGCCCGAAGCCTGAGTTGTTTCTTTATTCGACTCGGGCGCATTTTGGCTGACTTGCGAAGAGTCTTCCGATTCTAAGGTTTTAACGCCTTCTTTTGTTTTCTTTTTAGCAAAAGCCTCGCCACTTGCTGCTGCTAAGAGTGCGAAACTTAAACTTGCGAAACCAAAATAAATCTTTTTCATGCACTGTTCCTCCAAAAGTGTGCTCAGGGAATTTTTCCCTTACAAAGACGTGTCGGCATTATTTTTTAAGACTCAAAAGTCATTTTTTAAGTCCCGAATTTTGTTCAGATACTCCAGGTCCACCGCACTTCGATTTCAAATCGTAAACGTAACTTCCCAGTTCATCGTACCAAAATTCTTTTTTGTCTTGAGCCCAGCTTTGCTGCGCCCTCGTAGAACCCATGAATTCGTCAAAATTCTTTTCTTCGCCCACAAATTCTTGGCCTCGCACGGAACGGTCTTTACCAAGCAAAGAGTCTTTGCGCGCCGTTAAAATTTCGAGGTATAAAAGTTTTGCTTGAGTTAAAGTTTTTTCAAATTCCGAAGCCATAATAGTAAGTTGTAACTTAACCTGTGTGCCTAATGAGCGCCGTTGAATGCTTTCGGCTTCACCTAATGCTTTAATGAGGCGTTCTTTGCCTGTGGTGTAAAAAGTTTTTTGTGAAATTTTTGTGCGCATCAAAGTCATGGCATTTAAAGCTTGAAACGAATCGGCCAAAGGTGAATGGGCCATTAAAGTTGCCATGGTTTTAGGCCCTAAGCCTAAATTTTTTGCCGAAACTCCACGGGCGCTGTCTTCAATAAGTTTAGAATAACGGTTGAGGCTTTCTTCAGCTGCAAAAGTATTGTAACGGCGCACTACTCCAGTGAGTAAGTCGCCTTCGTTGCGCGTATGCGCCACAAAACGCGTTAAACTGTGGTTGGCACCCTCGAATTCACACAGCCAGTAATTGAGCGCGGCATTTAAAAAGTACGAATCGGGGTTAAATTTTTCCGAAAAAAATGGCGACTGAGCAGCGTATTCAGCCCCTAATGCTCTGTTCGGAAACCCAGCCATAAAATAGGCCCAGCCCTGCTCGTGTAGCGACTCGTAAAAAAAGAAACTGTCTTGTGCTAATGTGCGGTAATAAGCAATAGATTCTAAAAATTGTCCTTGTTCGTACAACAATCGTGCAGTTGTCAGCACACCTAGTTCGCGCAATCGTTGCACGCTTTTTGAACTTATGGGTGAACTGTTTTCGGCCGCAGTGGCATCGAGCGACACCACAACTTGCAGTGCTTCGTAGGCGTCTTCAACAGAATTAAGCTGAATGTGAGCCAGTGCTTCGGAAAATTTTGCGCGGCGGTAGTCAGGCGATGAAAGAGGAACTTTGCGCATATAGCCAAGAGATTCTTTAAATTTATTTTGCCCCTGCAACCACTGACCTCTAAAAAACGGAAACGCTGCATCGTCGCCAGATTCTAAATTAGTACCGGCTAGTAGCGCCGCTGTTTGCATTAAAATAATTTCATCTGATGCCATTTTACCAGAAAAATTATAGCGAAATGTGCGCCACACTTTTTCAATTTCTTTGTCGCGACGCAATTCGGGGAATTTTTCAAAGGCGCTTTGGAGCAGGGGCAATGCGGCATATTTACTTTCAGGGTCTTGCGCGTGCAGTGCGGCTAATCCTGCTAAAATAACAGCTTCATCTGAAGCTTTAAATTTCTTTTTTTCGAGCTGATTGTGAAACTGTTCTGCTAAAACTTTTTTCTTTGTGAGGCCCATGTCTTTTGGTGGAAAAATGCGGGCCCATACTTTTTCAGAAAAGTGATCGTTAATGTTTCCATTTTGAGAATCTGTAACCAAAGGAAAAGTATTTGTTTGTGCCTGGGCAATATTCATTGCGCAGACCGACACTGCAAAAGAAGTCAAATTCACTTTTAAATATGTGTTTTTGAATAAACTATTCCATTTGAAAATTGAAAAAAGTATTGTCATTGATTATCTCGCCCCTGGCTCATGAAGGCCGAAAAGCCAACGGAGACTGTCCAGGCGTGTTTCCACGACGATTTTTTATCGCCCGCGCGCGTAACCCGTTCTTCGTTAAAAACATGATCTTCGGCATCAACTCTAATGTTAAAACTTTTGGCAAAATAAAAGCGTTGGCCCACGCTCCATATTGGTGAAACTTTGTTTTTCTTTTGCGAGCCTAATATTGCAGGCTCTTGTTGAACATTAAGAGAAGAAACTCCTGCATTCACATAAATATCTGAGTACAAAATGACCCAGTCGAGTAAATTAATTTTACCGTAAATAGGAGCAAAGGTACCTGTCAGCGAAATTGCGCGATTGAGGCGCGTGAATGCCGGCTCGGGGTGGGTACAAGTGGTGCCATTGCAATATTCAATAGATTGTAGCGCTTTTAAATCGGGGCTATCGGCAGAAGAAAATGCTTTGTAGGTGAGCTCCGCACCAATGCTCTCGTTTAAAAACACACCCATGCGAGCGCCGTAAATCCAGGTCTGACTGTAAGATTCATTGAGTAAAGTTCCCCCAAAAAGAGAAACCTCGGGGCGCAATGCTTTTATAAAGTAACGGTTTTGCAAAACCTTCACTTTTGGTTCCCATTTGCCCTCATTAGGGGCAGATGTGGTTTGAGGTGCTGCGTTTGCACTTGGAGTTTGAGTTTGTGCAAAAGCAATCTTTGATACAAAAAGAACACCTACTAGACTCAACAGAGCTGGTAAGGGGCGCATCAATTGCGAAAAAGTCGAAAACTTAAACATGCGAAGTATCCTCTAGGGTTCGCGGTTGCGGGTCGTCTGAAGACCTTTCGACCGTTCCTAGATTAACTTGATAGAAACTTTTCAGTCGTGAATTTCGAATGTGCCAGTGCGGAGGTCGGTGAGTGTGTAAGGAGCGGGTATGTTCACATTTCTTGTTGTAAAAGTATCAGATACCCGACCTGTGTTTTTAAACACCGTCCAACCGCTACCACTGAGTCCACTCATGGCAAGCCCTGCGGGAGAAGCTACGAATGTGTGTGTGCCACCGGGAGCGGAGTAAAATTTGTTCTCAGCATAACATGTCCCGGTAGTGCAAGAATTTTTGTATTCTTTGGATTCTAGTTTTTGTGGTTCTTTTACTGTTACGTTATCGACTCCTATGCTTGCCCCCGTTACTATATTAAATAATGTGCCGCCAGTGATTCCAACATAAAGGTCGTTTGTATTGTTGCCGTCGTTGTGCACATAGGCGTATAAATAGCTTCCGGTGATAGTCAGGTTTTTAATTCTCCCTGGTAAGCTCGCTCCCATTTGATGCCAGCTGATTCCTTGGTTCATTGTTTTCCACACATTATAGTCGTTTGCTACGTAAATGCTGCCATTGCCAGGGTGATAAACAACACTCACTAACCCGCTAGATTCGGGGCGAATGCTGAGGTTTTCCCAAGTTGCGCCCATGTTGTTGGAGATTTGGAGGCCTGCTGCAGGGCTAGAATAATTGTTAGTACCTAAATAAAGTGTGTTACCTAATATACCCACAGGCATAATATTTGTTGTCGGAAAACCAACAGTCAGAGAAGTAAAATTGGTTCCATTATTGAGAGAATAAACAATACCAATATTAGTTGATGCAATAATTGTACTGCCTGTGACCATCAGTCGATTGGGGTATGTGCCATTTGGAAAAGTATACAATATATTCCAGTTTACGCCTCCATTGCTGGATCTTAATATAGAATTATTCGACGCTACTAAAATATTTCCGCTGCTGTCGGGTGCAATTCCGTAAGCGCTGTAACCCACAAATCCGCAATTGGCGCAATTGGTGCTTTCATTGAGAGTTAGCCAGGTTGTGCCCTGATCTGAGGTAGTGACGAATCCAGAACTGTTTTTTGCAAGGTACACACTGCCTGCAGAACTGACGTAAAAATCAGTAGCCATGTTTGCGTAAGAACCAGAATTCGTCAATTGAGTCCAGGTAGATCCCCCATCAGCTGAAAACGAAATACCGCTCATATGCAAAACATAAATTTTTGGTTGGGAATTAACCGCGCCCACCCAAACCGAACTAAGTGAACTTCCTGCTGCAATTGAATTGCGAGAAATAGAGCTCCAAGTAACTCCGTTATTGCTAGAAATGTGCAAATAATCGTCTGCTAGGAGATACAAAGTATTATTGAATTTAGTGATGCGTTGCGCTCTTGCAAAATCTCCCGGTAAATTGAGTTTTTTCCAAAATGCTCCGGCAGTGGTGCTCATGAAAAAACCATCCGTAGAGGCCACAAACACATCTGCAGAAAAGGTAGTCGGATAAATCTGAATATCTCGCACTCCAGTGCGGTCGGGTATGCCTTTGTTCGCGTCACAACATTCGTTAGAACTCCAGCTTGTACCGCCGTCTGTTGAAAGCCCCAAG